>QYYE01000023.1 GCA_003589585.1 Candidatus Bathyarchaeota archaeon | reverse complement strand
GCAATTTTTTGCTTCTTTTTTCACACCGGTTTTTTGGATGGAATTATATTTCGCCTTGAGCCTTAATTCTAATGACCCTGAAGACATCGCTTCGGGTAACAATGCCAACAAGCCTTTCTTCTTCAAGCACTGGGAGCCTGCCAATGTCATTTCTTGAAAATTTAATGAAGGCATCTACCGCCGATTCGTCGGGCTTTAAGAAAATAAGTTTTTTGCGTGGGGTCATAATCTCTTCAACTCTTCGATACAACCTGTCTTGCTCAGCGACTTTCTTTAAGTCATCGATGGTAATGATTCCAACTATTCGGTCTTCTTGAACGACTGGAAAGCCTCCATGCTTGTAAGTGCCAAAATACTCAGTTACCGCTTCACTTAGCGTCTTTTCAGGCGGAATAGCAATCACATCCTTAGTCATAATATCCCTAACATTGACATCCGATAAGGCTTGCATAACTATCGTTTGCCTCAAGCTCTGGTCCGCGCCACTTTTCAAAAACCAACCGATGAAGATAAGCCATAATCCGCCTATAAAATCGCCAAAAAGAACTATAAAAAAACCAAAGCCAACAATGCCATAGGCAAATACAGTGCTAATTCTTGTAGCCAATTTAGTTGCGGGAATCAAGTCTTTTTTCCACTGCCAAATTCCAGCCCTAAGCAGCCGCCCGCCATCTAGGGGGAAAGCTGGAAGCAGGTTGAAGCCGCCTAAAAGCAAGTTTATCAGTGCTATGTAGAATAAGGGGGCTTGAACAACTGTTCCAAAATCGAAAATAACGACAGCATACCAAGCAATTGCAGAAATACCAGAAATAGCAAAACTCGTCAGCGGTCCCACTACAGACATGCTTGCCTCAGTTTTAGGGTCAGCAGGTTCAGAGCTAAGCTCAGACACGCCGCCAAACAAGAAAAGGGTTATGCTGGGCACTGGTAAGCCTCGTTTAATTGCTACATAAGAGTGTGCAAGCTCATGGATCAGCACTGAAACAAACAACAAGAGCGCGGAGATGGCGCCCAAAATCCAGTAAACCTCTACGGACAGCCCGGGAAATTGGGTGGGCAAGTAAAAAGCGGCAAGAGTCCATGTTATTAACGCAAAAATTAGAAACCAAGAAAAATGAATCCTAATCTTAACACCTAAGATTTTGCCAATACTAAAAGACAACTAATTCACCAAAAGCCTTCACATTTAAAGTGAGGTAACCGTATTAATCTGTTTCTATTTGCAAGGACTTGCTTATTTTAGAGTTATACCAGGGATAAATATGTAGTGAAAATTGTGCCCTTGACTTTGCTCGGCAAATTCTTTTGCCTTTTAGTTTTTCACCGTTTGGCTGCAAGTTACAATTTCCTTCTCGTGGTGCTTTGATTCAGGCGTATAACACAAAGGTTTTTTTCCCTAAAGAACACACTTGATATTGGTGTTTTTGTGAAAGATTATGACCTAATCGTAATTGGGACTGGTTCTGGAATGGAATTAGCAACAGCCTTGATTCAGGGCAATCAAGACGTAAAGATTGCAGTTATCGATAAAGATGAACCGGGCGGGATATGCTTGACTAGAGGCTGCATTCCATCCAAGCTTCTCATTTACCCTGCCGATGTGGTAAGGTTAATCCAAAAAGCTGACAAGTTCGGAATACATGTTGAAATTAAAGAGATAGATTCAAGCGCTGTTTTGAAACGCATGAGGTCACTTATCGATAAGGACATAAACATGATTAGGAACGGGCTTGAACAATCAAGCAACATAGACTACTACACAGCAACCGCCGAGTTCACAGAGCCCTATACCCTCAAAGTGGGGGAAGAAACCATTCGGTCTAAGATGATTTTTCTGTCAATCGGCTCAAGACCTTTAATCCCAAACATTGAGGGCTTAGAAAAAACCGGTTACCTCACAAGCGACAGCATCCTCAAAATAACCCAGTTACCCAGCAGCATGGCAATAATTGGAGGAGGCTACATAGCGGCTGAATATGGGCATTTCCTCTCCGGAATGGGCTGCAAAGTAACCATAATTGGCCGCAACAGGCATTTTATCCCTGAGGAAGAGCCAGAAATCTCGGCGCTGGCAAAAAGGGAAATGCAAAAGCACGCTACCATAATCACAAATCATGAAGTGCGCCGAGTCGAGAAAAACTCCGAGGGGAAAAAGAAACTAGTCGCTGTTGACATGGATAGCCAGAAGGAAACGGAGGTTGTGGTTGACGAGATTCTTGTGGCGGCGGGAAGACGTCCAAACACAGACATTCTTCATCCTGAAAAATCAGGAATAAAAACAGACAAAAGAGGATTTATCGAAATGAATGAATATTTGGAAACGACGCAGCCTAACATTTGGGTTATGGGCGATGTGGATGGAAAATTCATGTTCAAGCATGTTGCAAACTATGAATCTCAAATTGTCTATTATAACGCTATTCTGAAAAGAAAAGTGAAGGCTGATTATCACGCTGTGCCTCACGCTGTTTTTACAGAACCTGAGATTGCAAGCGTTGGTCTTGGCGAGAGACAAGCCATTGAGAAATACGGTGAAGATAGTGTGCTAATCGGTTTTTACAATTTTGCTGACACTGCGAAAGGTGAAGCTATGGCTTTGGAGGATGAATTCGTCAAAGTTATTGTTGAACGGGTAACTGGGAAAATTATCGGGGCGCATATCATTGGTCCTCAGGCTTCGGTTTTGCTTCAAGAAGTAATAAATTTGATGTATACTGACGACCAGAGTTCAGAGCCACTGATTAATGCGATGCATATTCATCCAGCTTTGAGCGAGGTTGTGGATAGAGCGTTTCGTTCTCTTATGACATCTCAACAATACCACCATTATCTGGTTGAACACACTGACCTGCAGGAATAGGTTAAGCTAAAAAGCATTAGCATAAAGTGTTGTCAATTCAGCATTACCATAGCCGAGCTTTCGGTTCCAAGTTAACGGAGAAACCGATAAAGGCTGATTATTATGGATGAATATGTTCAGCCAAGATCTGATTCATTCAAAAAAAGGTAATGCTAAAGATTAACCAGCGTTTCTCAGACAGCTTGGCCATTGAAGCAGTAGTGCTCAACTGGTTTGCCTGCCATAAGGTTGTAATCTTTGTAGACTTGGCATGTGTTGCATATGCATGCTTTGTTTCTGTCAAGGTCATTGCAGGCTGCTTTGCCGATTGAACAAAACGGTCCAGGCAACTGCTCAGGGTTGGGCATTTTCATCTCTCCCATTTGGCTTGGCATTGCGCTCATTGAACCTGCTGGAATCCCTTCGCTTTTCATGCCCATGCTGGCACGCATATCCATCATCATTTTAAGTTTAGGTTGGCTGCAGGCGCTTTCAGCTTGTACTGGGCACATTCCGCACATGCACTTCATCATAACATCAGTATTTAATAGAACCTTCTGCTTTGGTTTCCTTTCAAATAAAGGCATAAAATTTCACCTCCGAATATCAAATGATATCACTGGTTGGTAGGTTCAAATAAGATAAAAATGGTTGTGACTGTCAAAGGGCAACAACTAGTCCTTGCCTGCTCATAAGAAGACAAGTCCATTGCCCTTTTCAAATGGTTTAATAGTTTGCACACACATAAATAGGAAGGCGATTTTTATGCCTAATCTTCTGATTAAGTGCACGACCTGCAGAGCCATTGTTGACACAGAAATTTCTGCGGATAACTTAGTCGCTTTCTGTTCAGCCGAGTTTGAAAACAAGAAAGTGCGATGTCAAAACTGCCGGACAGAACTCATCTGGAATAAAGATGATGTTTTGGCTGTTTCTTTCTGCTAAAGGCATATTCTATCGATTAGTTGAGAGTTGTTGGTTGAAACAGTCTATTAGCAATCACAAACAAATATACTCTGAATCTATCAATTGATTAATTATTCTTTTAGGGTGAATAAAAAACATGACACAAGTTGTTTCAAAAAGCGAAAAAGCAAAAATTTTAAGGACTCAACCTTTCAATCAAGGTTTTCACTTCGCCGAAAAAGGCAACTACACAGCAGTCACTGCCACAAGCCTGTCGGATTTTGCAAGCAAATTAGAAACTGTAAGCATTAACTCGGTTGTGTTCCATTATCCTCGTGGAGACTTCCAAAGGTGGATTCAGGACACGTTAGGAGATGAAGAATTAGCCAACCGCATGTGTAATGTCAAATCAGACATCTCTCCTGAAAAGTTAAGGGAAGAACTGCTAAGTGTGGTTCAAAAAAGGATAAAAGAGCTTGAGAAAGAGTAATAGCACTTTCACCTATTGCATAAGCAACCTGTATATGCTTTCTGTATAAGCAAGCCATCTCCTGACCAAAAACCAAGCATACGAGAGATTCCAGTAGCCCGGGAGATATCGCCCTCTGGCGTTAATTTTATACTTTTTATTTGTTTGTTGTTGCATGTTGTTCCTCTCGGATTTCTTTTAAGAGCTCCTGTTTTAAGGCTACGCTGAGCTGGTGCATTTGGCGCTCTTCTAGTTGTTCGCGGCTGATAACTGTTGCGTTCGGGCGAGCTAAGGCTTCTCTGGTGAGGATTTCGTCTGGGTTAAGACCCCAAGCACGTATGATTTCTTTGAGAGCATCGATCTTGCTGACCCGTGTCTTTGGCTTAATGCTCAGTGCTGATGCGGAGTAGATGCCTCGCAAATACTCGGTGCCTTTCATCTGTATGTCGTGGTAGGTGCTTATTGTGTGTCCCATCATGTACTCGATGTAGTCGGTTGGCATGCCCAGCGCTGCTAGCTGTGTGCGGAAGAATTTACGTATGCTGTGCACTCGAAGGTCGTATCGTCTGCCTGCTGCTTGTTGTGGGATAAAGCCTGCTTTTTGGTATAGTTCGTGGACTAGCTTGTGGATTGCGCTGGTTGTTATGGGTAGAGGTATTTTTGATTGCATGTTTCTTATCAGTGGTGTTTGGTCAGTGATGGTTTCAGGTGGGATTTTGTCTGTGCCTTGACGTCTGGCTTGCAGGTAAAGTCTAAGGTAGTCGGCTGCTTCTTGTCCTAGGAAGGTGTCGTAGTCGTGGTATTTGCCCTTGGTGATTTCCGCTTCGACGTGGATGTGGATTGGGATTGTGCCTTTTTCTAGGTCTCGTTTGACGTGGCGGTACTGGAGTTTTACGAGTGTGCCTGTGCGAAAGCCGCCTAAGCCTAGCATGCTGATTATGGTTTTGACCCGTATGTCTGCTAAGTCTAGTAGGGTTGCGAGTTCTTCAGGTGTTGGTGAGCGGTCTTTGTATATGCTGCGTTTGGGTAGACTGTAGGCTAATTCGAGTTTTAGGTTGCTGGCGCGGAAGAGCGCTTTGACGCCTTTAACGTGGTTGCTTATGCTTCCTGGCGCTAGTTCTTCAGCTTGCAGTTCGCCAACAAAATCATCGAGGAGTCGGCTGTATTTTGCGAGGGCTTTGGGGTTTGGGTCGCCGTCTTGGTCTTGACAGTTGCGTATTAGCTGGTCTGGTTGAATGTTTGTCCACTGGCTGAATCGGTGTATGCCGTAGATGTATTGGTAGAGCGTGCCTGAGCTTCCTGTCCTGTGGCGCAGTAGGTGTTTTGCTACTTCTAGGGTTGAGTCGTTGTTTAGGGTGAAGGGTACTAGGCTTGGCATTTTCCAGCTTAGGCTGTTTATGACGTATTGGCGTAGTTTTTCTTCAGCGCGTGACTGGGTTTCTGGCAGTTGGAGCTCGATGGGTGCTTTGAGTTTTTTACCGAGGGGGCTGTGAGTGACGGTTAGTGCCTGCATCGTTTTTTCCCTCATGTTTGTTGTGAGGGCTGAGTTTTTCGCTTCTTTGGCTGAAGCGCGAACTCGTCTTTACATATGCCGCCTTGAGAATTTAAATTCCAATCTAAATTTTTTGTTAGTGGTAGCCTACGCATTTCTAGGATGCAACTTTTTAGGATGATGACTCCGCTGCCCTGCCCGCTTGGGATTTGGGCGTTGGGGATGGTGCGGTCGTGTTCGATTAGCATTATTTCTTCGGTTTGTTTGGTTAGCCAGCCGATGGTTTCCCGCTCTACAGCTTCCGCTATGGGCTGCTTTATGTTTTTGAAAAGCACGTGGTCTTTGTAGCGGACGTAAACGGGTGAGCCCAAAGGAAAAGCTGGAGAGGTCATGGCTGGCTTCACGGGGCGCTTATTTGAAGAAGGCTTCGTCTCGTATGTTTGCGCTTACCTGTATGAACTGTCGTCTTTTGCAGAAAGCTAGAATCCGTGTTAGTTCTTGGTCGTCTGGGCGTTCGTACTCTTTTTTGAAGCCCAACTTGCCTGTTAACACTCGAACTTCGATTTTTCCGTCGCAATCAAGGATTTGGTAGAAGCCCAGCTTCTCACCAGCGTATTCTTCGAGGATTTCCCAGTCCTCAACTAAATTAACCATTTTTCATTTTCACCTAAACCTTTGTTGCGCCAAGAAAATAAAGCAATTCTGCCTAGCGTAAAGAACAGGGTGCAATAGAGGGCTTCACAAAGAACAGGGTTCAATAAAGTGCCCCGTATTGAACAGGGTCTGGAAATGTGTATAATAACCAAGACAGACGTGTTGTCCTTGGATGTTTTTGCTTTGCTAGATGCAAATTTGCTTATATCGTAAAAAAGGGCTTAATTGTTTGGCTAGGTTGAAGTTAGTGAGAGTGTTGAGGGATTGTTTTGGTGACTGAACAGGAGCGTATGGACGGCAAGCTGGAGAGGCTTTTGAGGCACAACGAGAAGGTACTCTTTGAGATAATGAATTCAAAGATTAGCAAGAAAAGCAAGCTTGAACTGTATGGTGTCTATGCGTCCATGATTGGTGGAATGTGTTGCCACTTAGAAACAAGTATCCATTCCTCAAAAAGACGCCTCATAGATGCACAAACCAGTCGGCTAATGCTTCTGATTCGGCAATTTGTCAAAAGGAGGGAGACAGTGAAGGTGAAAGCGCCAGTAAATAGGAAAATAGCTGAAGAATGCATTAGAGAGTTAAAGGTTCATGGCTTGGTCAAAGACGGCGTGGAAAAGGACACTTATGTTGTCACTGAGAAAGCCCTCGGCCTGATGATGGAAGCGGTGCGTCACATGCGGCAGAGCTATCCCAAAGCTACCAAAGAGCAGGTTAAGATTAGGGCTTTGATTGTTGTGGTGCTTGAGCAGATGGGGGATGTTGCTCGAAAATACGTTCCCGTGTATGTTGGTCTCTTGGATGGTCTCACTGAGAATTTTGCTGTTCCCTGATTTTTTCTTAATGCTTGGAAATCGAATCTTGGTTCTTTTCTATGTTAGCGTATACTATATCAGCCAGAATGATCAGTGCTGCTTCACCGCTTATGTCTTCAAAGAGGTCTTCTTCACTTTTGATTTCGAAGTACTTGGCGAGGTAGGCGTTTGGGGTTAGTTCGTAGTAGTTGGTTATGCCGCCGACTCTTTCTTTAATTTCAGTTTTGTTTAGGTAGCCGTGTTGTTGCAGGTTTCTTACGCTTTTGTTGACTGTTGAGAGGCTGGTGCCTTTGAGTCGTGGGAAACTGGTTGCTTTTTTGCCTATTTGCCGTGTCGTCTGTGGCTGTTTATCGCCTAGGATGCGGAATATGGCGCGGTGCAGCTTAGCCCCTCTTCTGGTGAACGGCCATAGTTTTATTGTTTTTTTGTTCTTCCGCGCCAAAGTGTTTTTCAGCTCTCCCTGATGCTTTGGTTGGAAGAGATTTTTTGCATGAACTAGGTTATCACTTTAACCCAAAGTTTTCTTGGCGTTTTGTCTGGGGCAAAATCTGTCTAGTACTAGAAATACCATGGGAAAAATTACAGTGACCGCTGTCTTGTGTCACAATTGCTAGTTTTCTGTTAAAATTAGCGAGGTACCGCCCGCTTAAAAAAGGGGTTTTACTGCGTTTTGCCGAGGGGTTTTCTAGTACTAGCAACGTTTTACCGTGGGCATTTCTAGTCTAGACAAGGCTGTTTTTTGCTGTTGCGGGGGGCGTTTAAGCTGGTGCCTCTATCTCTCCGCTTACGGCAAGTTTCTTTGTTGCCAAAACAATATCCAACACCCTCTCATCATCCGACTCTCTGGCAATAATATCCTTCATATCCAAATCCAACCCCATAAAAGAATCAACCCTCCCATGAAAACGCTTAGGAATCCTAAGCAAAATACACCGATACTTCTTCACTCGCCGCTTGTAAGGCTTCCTAACATAGTACTCTTGGAACTTAACCAACTCTGCTGCTCTCCAACTGTTTGTAGAGTATGCGGTGGTTTTTTTGTAGCAACTCGAAAATTGTTATTTTGGAACAAGTAGACTTCAGATGCTCTCTACGGCGCTTGATTATGACGGACGGCATTACCCACACACACTCAAATCCTATTCGGCTTTATTACTATATAAGAATTTTCAAAATCGGTTTCTGTACACCTACCATTATATGCTTTGTTTACGGCTTACTGATTAGCTACCAAAAAACTAGCTGGCGTCAAATTCAGCAGACTTATAACCTACCAACACCAAATATGGCTAATTATGTCAACAGTTCGCGTTTCCAGCGGTATCCCAGGCATTGATGAAATGCTCAAAGGCGGCTTCTTCCCCAACAGAATAATACTACTAAGAGGTGGACCGGGCACTGGCAAAACCATCTTCTCTATACAGTTCCTTGTTGAGGGCGCAAAAAAAGGACAAAAAGGACTCTACGTGACGCTGGAGGAGCCTTTGGATTCAATCAGGAAAACGGCTGCCCTGTTGGGTTTTGATTTGGAGAATTACGAAAAACAAAACATCATAAAGACGATTGATGGAAGCCAGTTGGTTTACAAGTTTAGTGAGGAACCTAAAAGGGGCTTTGAAGGTCAAAAGCCTGTTGTTTCTCAGATAGTTAATCAGATAAAGCTTGAAGCGCAGAGTTTCGGAGCTCAAAGGCTGGTTATTGACCCAATCACGAGCGCCATTATTCACCAAAGATTTCCTACGGATAAACGTTTAGAAATCCTTGAGTTAATGAAGACACTGCGAACAACCAAGTGCACGTCTATTATTACGTCTGAGTCAGCGTCTTCTTCTGAGGATGAATTCTTTGTTGAAGAGTACCTAGCTGACGGTGTGATTATTCTCGCTAAGACAATGCATAATTTTACTATAGTCAAGATGGCATGGATAGAGAAGATGAGAGGAATTAACCATGATGACCAGCCGAGGAAATACGAGATAACTGATAAGGGCATAGTTGTGTATTCTACTGAACCTGTTACAGCTTGATTGATTCATCTGCCAGTCTAGTAAAGAGTGAAACGACTGAGGCGTCAGAGTGCATTGAAGGATAGAAGACTGCGTACAGGGTGATACCGTTTTCTCGCATGTAACCCATCTTATTGAGCAACATGTTATAGACTGCTTCTGAGCCAAACACTTGAATGAGTAGCGAAAGATGTAAAAATACTACAGTACAGCCTTTGTCTGATTTTTCACATTGCTTTGTCGCTTGAGTGAGCGCGGCTCCGATTTGTGTCAACCCCATAGGGAGAACGATGAATTCAGATCTTGCCTTTTGAGCGCTCGAAGAAAACAAGTAGACTGAGACTTTTTCGGGGCTTATCCACTTTATCGCTCTAAGTTCCTTATGTGGAACCAAATCTTGGAAAGCAAAAACGATGGTTTCGACGCCTGCCTTAACATTTTCAGATGCTTTTTTCCTTAACCAGTTTCCTTCTCTCATGTTAGCGTTTGCATTTTCGGAAGATATCAGTAGCTTTAAACCGCCTTCTAGCCCATAGCCAGCTTCAGGTGCAGGAAACCTTTTTTCATTAATTCTCTCCGCTATAACCACAAAATCATAGTCTAAGACACCTAATAAAATAACAATTTTGGCTGTAACAGCAAAAGCGTCAACAGCCCAACCTACTCCAGTTAAAAGAACGTTGGTTAGGTAGAGTAGAACCCAACCTATAGCAAGACGGTCAGCACTTTTTCCAAACAGTATTCTATGTTGAAATATAGCGATTCCTACAAACAAGAAAATCACTGTATAGCTGATAAATACTAGAAATCCCTGAGAGATTAGTCCGATAAAGACTAGCAAGCCTGAAAGAAAGAGGAAAGATAAAGCTATCCCGAAAATGACTAGGAACTGTTTAGCTCTACATAGATACCAGATTCCAGCGACAAAGAATATGAAAGCAATAAAAAAAAGGGCTTGAGCGACTACGGTAGCAAAATTGGCTGCCCTCAAGAATATGTTAATCCCATATGCTAAAAAACCAGCAGCCCAAGCATAATGGAAAAGACTGCCAGTGACATGTTTTTTTATAACGTAGTATGTGATTACAAAACTGCATGCTATTGTTAAGACGCCGTTTAACAGAAGAAAAATCAGGTTTGCACTAATCAAGTAAAAGAAAACTCCCTATTTGCACAACTTCAATGACATAAGCCGTTCGAATTCATCATCGCTAATGCCTATCCTGCAAACCTTTGGAAAAGCTCCGTTTCTCGTCTCAAGGTAATTGGCAAAAGTCTTCTTGGGCAGTAATTCTAGTTTGATTGGAATATAGGCAAAAGAATCTGCAAGCATTTTGTAGTCTGGGTTACTTGAATAGAGGTATTGATGAATTTCTTTCGCTAAATCCTCATTAGAATTTGAATTTTTGCCGGTAGGTTCGACGTAAAGATATAGATATTCGTGACCTCCTTCGGTTCTAAGTTTAGTTGTGAAATCTGTTATTTGAAGCCCTATTCTGCGGAATGCTTCCAGTAGTTCGTCTTCCCCTATTCTGGTAAAGTTCATTATCGCTATAATAGAATCAAGCCTTGAGTGATACTCAAACACTGGAAAATCCGTTTGAATTATTTCATCGCCCTTAGCTATGCACCTAAAAGAGTTAGCGGTATCATACCTTGTGATTTCACCTATTAGGTCTGTGTAAATTAAGCGGTATACTTTTCCTACCTCCACCTCTTGGAGTCCAACCGGTTCCTCTTCACTCTTATCCTTTCCCATGGGTTTAAACTCGAAGACTCCACGTCTTGGATCAAAAATGAAACCCATTGAATGCTTAACTGAGGGTATGGTTGGGGAGACTGTTTCGGTTGATGCGAAACATGTTTTGGGAGAGACTCCTGTAAATTTGATTATCTCCTCTTTGTAGGCTTTAGCCACTAAGTCATCCATTAGTATCAATCCCTTGAGTTGGATTGATTCTTTGACTGCTGGAATTACCTGCGTAACCAATGATGAAGCCATAATCCAGGCAGCATCGATTTTTTTGCAGTTTAGTATAAAGTAGTCTACTTTTTCTTTGTATGAGAGGTTTATGTTTGGCACTAATTTGAGAAATGGCGCTCGTTTTTCTTTGGAGCCCATGTTAAACATGGAGCCTGAGAGATATGGCGCTGGACCGAGGTTCAGATAGAATGTGTCGCCGTATTCCATGGTTATTTTCTTGCCGTCATGAAATAGTGCAAAGATTACTGGGAGAGCGGTTTCTCTTAGTGCCTTTCGCATTGCCTTGCGGGGGATTAGAAATGTTTTGCTTTTGCCTGTGGTTCCGCTTGTTTGAATCTTGGCATATTCCTCAAGAGGGTACATGAAGGAGCTTGGCGAGGGACTGTTGAAGAAGGGTTCATAAAAAGCATAATCGGTATAAGGGATCTCTGGGATATTTGATTCTTTGTGGATGCCTAGTTTTTTACCTATATCGGTTTTTTCCATACGTTGAAACTTACGGTTTAGCTTATGTGTTTGGTTTTCAAGCGCTTTTTCAAGTGGAATCTGGAATGAAACAAAAGCGTTTGTTTTAAGTCTTTCAAGCGTAAATTTGCCTAAAGTTGGGACTTGCATTAGTCTTTCAAGTATACCCATTGCACCCACACTCGCACAAAGCCTCTCTATATATGCTTCAGAATTAAAGCTTTGCTAAATTAAGGGAGTGAATGATAGCAAATCTTATATGCTAATATAGCAGAATTATACAGTGAGTGTGTGTGGGTATGCAAGCGTCTGACTTAGTCAGGGCAAACGGGTGTCTCGTTCTCGGCATTTATCAGGGATTAAACGGTTTTAATTTTTTTAAACGCAACACAATGAGGGGTTGTTATGAGCAAGCCTGAAGGCGTTATTTTTGAAACTGCTGTATTGGTATTGCTTACTCTTTCGAGAGGGGCGGAATCAAGGAAGAAAATTTTGATTGTTTTGCTTTCAGGGCCTAAAAACTGTAGCCAGATAGCGAAAGAAGTGGGGTTGGATTGGTGGACTGTTCAGAAACACCTTCGTTGTCTAATGAAGGAAAACTTGGTTAAAAGTTCGGATTTTGGGAACTCGAGATTTTATAGAGTTACGCCAATCGGCGAAAATATCACAAGAGCTATTTTTTCTGATAATGAGCTTAAATTTGATGTTAATTCTCAGGGGGAAAAGCCATGAGACAATACGTAAGCGCTTTGTTGAAAGAGATACAATTTGTACCCGAATTGGGTCTGAATCGTGAAAACGTTCTTAATACTGCTTTGGGTGCTTTAAATCACCAACAAAAAGGAGGTAAAAAGAAAATGAATCTAAAACTTCTGACAAAAGCAATTGTTGTGTCTGCACTCATTGCAGTTGTTGCTTCTGTAGGGTTTGCTCAAGCCGGATACCTTTCGGTTGAATTCCAAGCAGACGGTCCTTACTGGGGATGGGTAAATGCGCAAAACAGTATAGTCTACGATGACTCGACATATTACATAAATTGGGGATCATCCAGCCAGTCAGCAACATACGATTTTTGGATGGGTGACTACTGGTTAGTAGAAAGCAGAGATACTAGAAACCAGGTTAATTCCGAAGTATTCGCTAAAGTCTACTTCAGTCCATGGTTTGACTACCCCTATGAAGCTTGGGCTCAGGCTTGGAGTTATCCATCATATCTACAGTTGCAAGCAGGCGGCGGAAGCGATTGGTATTTCGCATAGGGGAGTATAGATAGAAATGAAGAATCGTGGTATATCTTTGGGGATATGCCTTATCATCCCTCTTCTTTTTTCTTGCACTATGCCTGCTTTTGTTCAGGGCACTAATCTGGGTGTTCCAGCCTGTTTTCATGTGAGTTTTAAGGGAACAAATGATGATTCCTCGTTTCTTATTGTTTTTACTAACGGCAGTACTACGCTAACTAAGAACATTGCTTTAGATTTAAGAGTAAATGCAAAGACCGCGAATCAGTCTAGTCTTGGCATCTCTGTTGAGACGGACAGTTTTTTTGGTGAAACATCAGCTGATGTAATGATCTCTGATGGCAGGCTACTAAAAGATTCGATGCCTTCGATGTTTATGGTTGGGACAACGCTTCTCAATGAAGAAAATAACATTGTATTAGCAAAAACAAGTGATTGGAAGCTTATTGGAAACGTAAGTAGCAGAACGGCAAAGCCATTTACCGCTATGGATGGCCAGGGGGTTAGTGCCATAATGGTTAGTTCAGTTTTTATTAACAATACTGATGCAACTCTTCAAGCCTCCTCCATTTTAGGTTATGATCAAGACACAGGAGTGTTAGTGTATGCTGGAGCGTCTCTTGGCGACATCCTCCTAAGAGAGGTAGGTATAGACCGTATCTTCGGAGGAGTCTTTAGGCTATCTTCTTTTTCTGAAAATCTTGGCTTTAATTTGATAAAATTTTCAGTTAGTCCACCTATAGGACTGGTCTTGTTGCTCACTTCAGTTACTGTAATATTGTTAACTATGGTTGTTTTGATATATCGTGCGGGCAAAAAAAAGAAAAGAGCACACGCACGAATTGTTATCCACAAAGAGCAGGGTAAAGCAAAAATTAAATCGGAAAGGGGGCACTTGAATAGCGCATTTTGAAGTATTAGGCGAATTCGAAAATCTGGTTAAGCGGTTTAACAATACCGAAGCATTAAGTGGTTTGGACTTCAAAATATATAAGGGAATTAATGGGTTGATAGGTCCCAATGGTGCAGGCAAAACAACCACCATAAAATTGATCTTGGGATTAATTAAGCCCGACATGGGCAAGGCAGAAGTTTTTGGGTTTGATTGCTGGAAACAATCATTAGACGTAAGGCGCCGAGTGGGTATTTTGTATGAGAAAGTTGCCTTTTATGACCATCTAACTGGGCTTGAACACCTTATATTAATGGCTAGGTTGAAGGGTATCTCCAATCCATTGGAAGAAAGCAAAAAAGTGCTAAAACTTGTTGGACTTGATAATGAAGCGCAGCATAGACGTATTGGAGGTTACTCAGCCGGTATGCGTCAGAGAATTGGTCTTGCTCATGCGCTTTTAGGGAACCCCGAACTGATCATTCTTGATGAACCTACCTCTAATTTGGACCCTATCGGCCGCGCTCAAGTAATTGAGATAATAAATACATTAAAAAGCACGGAAGGCTTTTCTTTTCTAATTTCCAGTCATATCTTACCTGAATTGGAAAAAGTTTGTGAACATGTCGTTTTAATGCAGAAGGGGAAAGTAATTAGACAGGGGTCACTAATACAATTGCTTAATTCGGCTGCACCACAAACGTTCATAATTAAGGTACAGCCTGCTGAGCCATTAGTTGCTTTGTTAAAAACGGAAGAATGTGTTAAAAGCGTATCATTAACAGGAGATGGTGTGCTTGTAGTTGTAAATGACTCTGCTGTTTTTAAGCAACGGCTACCAACGCTTGTATCGCAATCAAATGCTTCTCTTGAGGAGGTGAAAGCTACAGGAAAGGATTTAGAGTCACTATTTAAACTGGCTATTTGTGGAGGGCAAGAAGAATGACATCGTTTAAAATTATTTTATCATTACTTAAAGCAGAGATCAGTAAGGCTTGGAATAAGCCTACCCTTGAATTCGCAGTTGGCTTCATAGCTTTGATTTCTATAACTAGTATCGGGACGTTAGTTAAGATTGTTGAACAGGTCAACTTTCAATCATCGTTTGAATCAATGATAGTTGAGGCTCTTTCTAAAAACATGAGTTCACAGTTGCTTCCTTTGACTTTGTTCTGTGGAATCTTGATGTCTTTATCTTTTGCGAGAGATTATGAGCAAGGGTTGATGCAGACATTGCTTTCATCGCCAATTTCTAGGTCGGCAATTTTTATTGTCAAATTCATGGCAATAATAGTTCCTTTAACGCTTATTTCATGGGGGCTAATCCTTTTTGCCACAACTATCAATTTTTACTCTAATTTGACCGCTTTAATAACAATCCTTCAAATTGTCATATTGGCTCTACCTATGATATTTCTTGCACTGATGTTTTACGGCGGTATTGCCACGCTGATCTCGCTGACAATTAGACGCACAATTCCCTCAGCCCTTACTGCTATGCTAGCTGGCTTTTTTGTATGGTATATAACAACTCTAAAAAGTGACATGATTGGAGCCTTTGCTGACTACCTTTGTCTTACTCCTTATAAAGCGCCTCAAGTGGCTTTAGGTCGGACCCTTGGTTTAACTTACCCCCCGGACACTATTGAGAGTATTTTGCCCGGCTGGGGTTTTATCGTTTTAACAGTAATTTATGCTCTGGTGTTTTTTATACCGATGTATCTTCATTTTACTAGGAGGTTTGAGATACGAGAATAAATTTTTTAAGAATTGGTTCTATTGTGTTGATAATAGGCTTAATTCTCCTTATGAATACGGCAACAGAACACGTACCAGGAGATTTCATTTACAGCTATGGTGAGGTAGAAGTAAACGAAACTTACTGTTATGTGGTGTCTATAGCACCGGTTGGCATTGGAAATATAACTATAGGATTCTTTAGCCCCCCCGAGAGCGATATTAAGATTGGAAATACTCCGCCAGGCTTTCTTGAACCGGTAACTTTACCTATCCACGTGAAAGTTGAGGATCCAGCTAACCAAACGTTATTTGAAGAGGATATAATTTCACCATACTCCTTTGAAGTGGAATTCAACCTACGAGGGCAATATAGCGTTTATCTAACAAACAATGGAGACGAAAAAAGCCCTATCCCCATGGGCGTACGTTTTCCATATGGAGAGGGCAATCCGATAAACAGAGAAGCGGATAAGTTTTTGCTAGGTATAATTTTATCGACGCTAGGCATGTCATTTGTCGCTTTAGGATTAATAATTAAACTTTTCTTGAAAAGGCATTAGCAATTTAGCAAAAAGACGTTTGGGGTAACTTAGAACTCGAGAACTAAACGTTGACCGTTTTCAATGCCCCATTTCCAATTCCTAAAAAGTAGTTAGAGAATTAACAATCTCCAACCATGATGGCTTTCAATTCTTCTTAAGTAGAAAAAAATTTCTTGTATCATCATACTTTGTAATTTGGCCGTTTTCATACAGCTTTTGTAGAAACGCTCTGCCAAATAGTAAAAGCCTAACCAACCTAAATGCATTTTGAGGTCCTTGCTTTTTAGGCTATGTTAGATTCTAATTACTTAAGGGTATTTAGTAGAAGCAAAGTGAAAGCTCCGCTCCTTATTACTAAGGACAATTTGAAGTGGAGCCAATCCCTAACTTATTTGATTCCGAGTGGTGTGCATAATTTTAAATCTAGCCAGCGACTTCTTGGCATTATGGAAGCCTGTGAACTCATCAGGCTTATCCTCAACAAAGCCACCATTCCAACAGAACCTAAAAGAGCAGGAAACCCAGGCTACGGACGCAAAACAGCCATCCGAGTACTTGTCTACTCACGCCTAAAAGGACTAGAAAACGACACACGCATATTTTGGCACCTAACAAGGCACCAACAAGACGCTCAAAGGCTTGGCCTGCACACCATACCTGACAGAACAACCATAGGCCGCTGGTGGATACGTTACCTCCCCATATTAGAAGAATTGATGAAAAAAATTGCAAACCTCATAAAAGACAACATCCACACAACCCACTTAATCGTTGATTCCACGCCACTCAAAGACATGTACGATTTAGAAGCTAAATGGGGCTTTACCAGTAGAGGTCCAGTCAAGGGCTTTAAACTCAGTGTAGCCGTCAACCAGCTCGGTTTGCCGCTAAGAGCCATAGTGACACCCAATAACTGTTTTGACTCGCCAATTCTACCCAAACTCATCAAAGACCTAGAAGCCGACTATGTTCTTGCAGATGCAGGATATCATTCACTAAAAAACATTCAAGCAGTCAAAGACATGGGCGCCATTCCTATTATCGCTGTTAACCCGCGCAGGCAGGGCAAGGAGGGTAAGGTTTCTAATTCTGTTTTTTTCGGCGGCAGGCGTTGGCCTGTGGAGCAACTAAATGGTCACTGTAAGAGTAATGTGTTGCGTGGTTGCTGGGTTAGGCCAAGAGGGTTGCTCAAGAAAACCTCTGTTGTGATGGCTGGGTTGATCAGCATCAATGTGGGTGCTATTTTGGCTTTGCTTGAGGGTAGTGGTGGCTTGAAAGAGGTAAGCAGGTACTGGGACTGAGCCAACTAACTTTGGAATTGGAGCCGTAAACGCCAAACCAATGGTTCAATCGGGAATCAGCCCCAGACTGCTCGAAGAATAACAATTAGTGTGGAATCTATTAAAAATTTAATTGTGCACACTTCTCGATTCCAATAATAGATAGTTGAATACTTTCCTTGGGCTGGGAATTCTGGGTCATCATAGATAATATCGAGTTTTGTGCCATGCTTGAATAGCGTTTCCTGTAATAGCTGCCAAATCTGCTGATATTCTGGGCTTGGTTGCCATAAGCCCCATACAGTGTCCTCTGGGTTTCTCATGCCCCACCCATAGTTCTTGGGCAAAACAAGAACAGCCTCTGCTTCAATCTCACCGTTAACAACCAAGGGGTTTTGCACAACATTGTTCCAAAAGCGCTCCAGCGCATCAAAATGCTCCTCCTTCAAGGTTCCATAATAGCCTTCCATATCCTCGGCATAGTTGAAAATTACAACGTATTTAGCGCCAGCCTCATAGGACACTTTCATTTGGTCATAAATTTCTTGTCCATTTGCTAAATAAGGAGATTTATCATACTTCCAAGTTATAATTGTCCCCCAACTTCTATTTTGCATTCGTGCTGCTCCTCTTACAAGAGCAATGTCTTGTGTTGTGGTATGGTTCCAGCCTAGCTGGGCAAGAACTGTGTCGTAACCTCCCCCGTAGTCAAACCAATAGAGAACGTAATCTGACGTCAAAATAGTATAATTAGACCTTAGTCCATATGCCTTTGCTCGATTTATCGCAGATTTGATTTCATTTATGAATCTTTGGGCGGTTTCATCGTGTGTTCGTAAAGGGCGAGCGTTCCAAAGTTCTTCATAAGTATGAGTGGTATTAAAAACGTGTTCCACTATACTTTGGGCATTCTTAATGCCTTGAGTTGTAATGGTTCTTGTTCCATTGGGGTAGTAGGTTATAAAGGAGCGACTTTCAGGAAAGGGCGATTGATTAGCAAATGCGGTTGTTATTATGGTTCCGTCAGGCTTGTATGTGACAACTGTTTCTTTATTTATTATAAAATTTGTGATAGTGCCGTCAGCCATTTTTCTAAAAGAGCTTTGTGTGCCTTCGTTGTAGAAAGCCATTTCATTGTCTAGCATTTTTCCGCCCGCTTCATCACCGAAATAGACTCCTAAAAAGCTGGTGTTCCATTGTCCATCATAAGTATCAAACCATTCTTTCATTAGCCAAGCGCTGTCTGTGCCGAAATAAAGTATCAAATTCAAGCCAGAATTAACTGCATAGTCACCAATCTCATATATCGCACTTATATTATTTTGAATGGGTCCTGATTGAAGGATAAAGAGATTGGTATAGTCTTTTACTTTGTCGATTAGGAGTTTTGCGTCAGCTGTTATGTTTCCTCCGAAGGTTACGCCGACATAGAAGGGTTGGATGTCTGGATTCACAGCACCGCTTTTGGTGGGTGAATTGGTTATAAAAACGGTAGTTAATACCGCTATTATTAGGAACACTGTGACTATTGCGAATATAACTACTCGTTTCATTTGACGAACCCTTTGGCTTCTGATTATCGATGAATATACAATTAGGGTTCTTATTTCTATTCCCAAAATTTGGGGCATTACGATAACAGCTTATCTAAGATTGAATCTTGCCAAAACAAGTATACTTTAGTTTGCATAAGCATTCCAGCCAGTTTTATCAGCTTAGCTATCTTCAGGTTGTCGGCATTTCTAAGGCTTTCTAGATAGTCTGAGGTTTTTCCGAAGGGTTGGTGTCGGCTGACGGCAAATTCTTTTTTGAACCTTGTATGCTTGCTTTTAATGAATGCCTCTTTGAGCATGTTTATCTCTGTGGGGCTTAGAGCTTCAAGTTTTCCTCTCAGATAGCGTTCGCTACCTAGGAGCTGCAAATCAAAACCCAACTCCCCTAGCACTTTAGAAACCACGGAAACACTTTGGACTGTTTGCTGTTGTGCTATTTTTTGCATACCAGCCTTTTCTGCAAACGGACTATACTTAGCCATAACAGCAATCATCTCAACGTAAGGAGTGCCCGCTATCGGTAGTGTTTCACGAATAAGTTTGGCACTTAAACCGATCGTCCTATATTTTGGATGGATAACTACTCGGTTTATGATGCTTAGTTTCTTGTTTAGTTCGTGGATTGTCATTCTTGAAAGCACTAGGCGTCTTCCATAGCAGGCTGGCGGTGGGTAACTGTACACTATGACTCCACAGAGTTCATCGCCTCTTACTAGGCGGAAGATTTTTCGGACAACCGCAACCTTATGCCCTCGATAATGAAAAGGACTTAGTCTCTCCCAATCTTGCTTAGTTCCTTCTTCAACCCTCATCTCCCAAACAAGGCTGCACTCGGCGGCTAGTTCATTGGGGTAGTAGTTGATTTGGATTTCTTCTCCAAACCGCTTATGAACAAGAACGCTGGGCTTTAGGTCTTCTTGCAGGTCGCTGTGGGTTGTGGCTGCTATGACTGCTTTGCCCTGTTGCCGAGCTATCTTCTGCAGGTTAAAAGCGATAATCTTAGCTGTGTCTCTATCTAAACATGCAGCAAATTCATCCATCAGCCACCACTGTTTTTTGCTCTCGATTAGCTTGGCGATTCGGTAACGGTACTTCTGACCATCACTAAGCTGGCTGTATGTCCGCAGAAAAAGAAAGGCATCGTTTAACCCAACTTTGCTTAGCATCTCTAAGCCTTCCTCGACCGTGGCACCGACTGTTTCAATTAAGGGCTTCTCTGTATCCACCGCAACCTCTGACAGGTCAATGGCTTCTTCGCCCA
>QYYE01000227.1 GCA_003589585.1 Candidatus Bathyarchaeota archaeon | reverse complement strand
GGTTTATATGTCTACTTGGAGTGATTATTTGTTGCCCAGTGAAGGGGTCTGTTGTTGTAGTGGCGGGAATATCATAGGATGAGTCATAGAGTTTAACTGTAAATTCTGGGACAGGCGGCTTGGGTATATCTAGAGTGCTTTTGGAGTTAACTGGTGTCGCGGCTTGTACGGTTCCAAAAGATATGCCTACGAACATAAACCCGTTAACTATTATTGCTATTAATAGCATTGTGCA
>QYYE01000226.1 GCA_003589585.1 Candidatus Bathyarchaeota archaeon | reverse complement strand
CTCAGCTAATCTGGTAAGGTCTTTAGCCTGACCTTCATCTCGCTGTCCCCTCCGGTGAGATTTCCGGCGTTGAATCCAATTGAACCGCAAGCTCCACCCGTTGTGGTGCTCCCCCGCCAATTCCTTTAAGTTTCAGCCTTGCGACCGTACTCCCCAGATGGCGGGCTTAACGGCTTCCCTTCGGCACTGGCATCACTCGCAGTAATGCCAACACCTAGCCCGCATCGTTTACAGCTA
>QYYE01000225.1 GCA_003589585.1 Candidatus Bathyarchaeota archaeon | reverse complement strand
AAGGAGGCGCTTAAAATGGTGCGACCACAAGACAGAAAATTCGTAACCGCTGACCCAGAAAAATGCATAGGGTGCGTAGTTTGCGAGTACGCTTGTTCCATGGTTAACGAGGATACGTTCAACCCGAACAAATCACGCATACGCGCTATGCGCTTAGGACCCCTGACTAATTTGGCCGTTACCTGCAGACACTGTGAAGACCCTGCATGCATTGCAGCTTGCCCAAGAGATGCCCTCTCCCAAGAAGA
>QYYE01000224.1 GCA_003589585.1 Candidatus Bathyarchaeota archaeon | reverse complement strand
AAGTTGAGGCTGCGGCAGACCACACAAAGGGTCTACTGGAGTCTTTTGGGCTAATAAGAAACATTCAAGAAGAAAAGAAGAAAGAAGAACAGGCACTACGATGGTTCATCTAAGCTTTTGCTTCGTTCATGAAAAGCTCGTAAACTCGTTGCACTCGTTCAGCAGCTGGACCTGAACCTTCCACTACGCCGCGGTCGGTCAGTTTCACTTTGTCCATGACCCAGATGAAACCTTTGTCTTCGTAGAGTTTAAC
>QYYE01000223.1 GCA_003589585.1 Candidatus Bathyarchaeota archaeon | reverse complement strand
CAAGGAGCAGGGACGTATTCACCGCGAGGTAGTGGCTCGCGATTACTAGGGATTCCAGCTTCACGAGGGCGAGTTGCAGCCCTCGATCCGAACTAAGCGCAGGTTTAGGGGCTTGGCTCTGCCTTACGGCATTGCATCCCATTGTCCTGCGCATTGTGACCCGCGTGTAGCCCAGGGGATTCGGGGCATACGGACCTACCGTCGCCCTCTCCTTCCTCTGGTTTAGCACCAGCGGTCCCCTTAGAGTTCCCGGCTTTCCAC
>QYYE01000222.1 GCA_003589585.1 Candidatus Bathyarchaeota archaeon | reverse complement strand
GGTTCTGCCGCTTTCTTGGTCGATGCCTCGGTGCAATATGACTATGTCTGGCAGGTCTTTGAGTGATTTGAGTTTGGCAAGAACGTCTTCTACGTTTAGCATATCTATGATTGCGTAGACGCCCATCCGTCTGGCATCGTGCACTGTGGCATCAAGGGTTTCTGGCGGTGCTAAACCTGCTGCGACTACTGCATCAGCAGTGTCTTCGTACGCTATGTCGACTTCCACTTTGCCTACGTCAAGGGTTTTAAGGTCTGCAATGA
>QYYE01000221.1 GCA_003589585.1 Candidatus Bathyarchaeota archaeon | reverse complement strand
CCTATCGTTTCACCTGCCCCTCGCCCTCGGTTTTTCACAAATCCAACACATATCAGAGAGCAGAAAAAACCAAGAGCCCTAAAGCCACCTACAGACTACTGAGCAGAAGCGCTATTGGGCACAAAACATGCCGCTAACTAAGAAGAAGAGCTGAAGAGTGCTACTTAAGTTTCTTTGAGTTTTGTTGGCAAGTACTCGTCTACGATGTAGGTTAAACCGTATCTGCTGAAAGCCTCTTGCTCGGCCTTGCGCCGAATCTTGAG
>QYYE01000220.1 GCA_003589585.1 Candidatus Bathyarchaeota archaeon | reverse complement strand
GAGCGTGGCAGTGTTGGTTTCCCATTTGTAGCCGTAGTTGAAGGTTGATTCGCCCTTTCCTCCCCAGATTCCTGAGAGCGAATCTATGTCGCCTGCACGTCCAATCCCGCGGAGGCAGACGACATTGTTGTTTTCGTCAAGGATGTAGTGTCCTTGAGTGTGGAGTGCCAATGCGGGGGCTGCGGCTTGCACCTGAGTGTCCGGCGTCAGCACCGTCATCATGCTTAGGAGCAGCAACGTACTGATTGATAGTACCAGTAGAGGCTT
>QYYE01000022.1 GCA_003589585.1 Candidatus Bathyarchaeota archaeon | reverse complement strand
AGTGGCGATGATTAATGTTGTTGGAAAGGGTCCTGGAGGAGGAGATGAGGGGCTAGGTGTAGGCGTTGGGGTCGGGGGAGGCGTGGGCGAAGGCGTCGGGTCATAAGCATTCCAGTAAATAAGCTGGTCATACCCGTTGCTGCCACTTTGCAAGCCGTCGTCATAGATGATGTCGAGTTTTCCTCCGTACTGAGCAAGCAGTGTACCGACGCTGAGGCTAATGTTGCTGGACAGTGCATCTGCTTCCCAGACGCCCCAGATGTGGTCAGTTGGCCAACGGAAGCCAAAGCCGTAAGCGTTCGGAAGAACATACGCGGTGCGCTGACTTTTAGGCACATTTTTGGGCGGGTTGCTTTGTGCGTAGTTCCAGAACCGCTGTATCGCATCAAAATGCTCCTGGCGTAGGGTGCTGTGTCCTTGCTCGTCGCTGTCAAATACGATGATGTATTTTGCGCCGTTATCGTAAGCCAAAACCATGTCGTCGTAGAGTTGGTCGCCGCTTTCAAGGAATGGTGCTTGGGTGTAAGTCCAAGTTATGATGGCGCCCCAATCCTTGTGCTGTTTTTCAGCGGCGCCCCTGCAGAGGGCAATGTTTATCTCTCTACTGTAGTTCCAGCCGAACTGCGCAAAAACCGTGTCGTAACCCGCCTTGTAATCAAACCAGTAAAGCGCATAGTCGGATGTGAAAACCTTGTAGGAGTACTGTTGCGGTGGGCGTTCAAATCCTATCCAATCGCGAACGCTCGCTGTAAATCTTTCCGCTGCATCCGTGTAGCTGGTGGGGTAACCTGTATAGTTATTCCATGCACGTTCAAAGACGCCATCTAACTGTCGTCCTCCAGGTTCATCCATAATATAGAATCCTAAGAGGCGGTCACCCCACTGGTTCTGCGCCATAGCGTACCATTCAGTCTTGTTTAACCCTTGTGTGGTGTATTGTGGAAGAGAGGGGCGTAAGCTTATGATTGACAAGCCCTTGTCGTAGGCATACTGATAAGTCTCGTTTACGCGGTCCTGAAACCACGTTACCTGAGTGCTGCCGAAAACCACAAGGTTCGTATAGGAGCTGACTTTGTCAATCATCGCTTTGGCATCCGCAACACTGCCGTAAGCTATGTCTACGCCAACATAAACGTTGGGGGCTGTTTGCGCAGAGCTGTTAGCCATAAAAACACTGCTTGAAAAAACATGCAAGACAAGCAAACCAACAATAACTGCAGCGATTTGTCTTTTCTCCATGGTGCGCTTTTTCTCCTGATAGGTATTTTAGCACTTAGCTAGTAAATACAGTATTTATTTCTACACTCTAGGACACCCGCACTAAGCCTAAAAAGCTAGGGCTTTGGTTAGCAGCAGTTAAGACTCATGCCCGTTTACAAAATAAGCGGAAAAAACAGCAGTTAATGAAAGCATTGGTTGGACTCAATAGCGGAAAAAGCACTCACTAGCCTCCGTCTTAATTTCCCCGACTTCAGCTTCAGCGTACCTCGATTTTCTCATCGTCCTTGTGTACAATCGATGTTCAACCTATTAAATTTTGAAGAAAGCAGTTGAGAAAATACGGGGGCTTTGAACTCCGAAGCGGTATCTTAGGTTTTGCACAAAAGTTATATATCAGAAAATTATATATCAATTTGATATATAGCAGAGTGATACCAGATGAAAGACAACAACGCAAAATACGTCCTCCTCGGCCTACTAAGCCACAACCCCATGACAGGATATGACATCAAAAAATCCGTCGCCACAAGAATGAGCTACTTCTGGGACCTAAGCTACGGCCAAATCTACCCCACCCTAAAGGACCTAGAAAAAAACAAGCTGATAACCAAAAAAGTAGAGCAAAACGAGAAAGGACAAAACCGAAAAGTCTACACCATAACGGATGCTGGAACCAAAGAGCTCCAAGAGTGGCTGGCTAAACCGGCAAGAAAAGAAGTCCACAAGTACGAGTTCCTCTTGAAACTGATTTTTGGCGACCAAGCTGATTTTGAGTTAAACCTCAAGCATATTGAGGAGTTTAAGGCAAGAAACCAAAGGATACTTCAAACAATGAAACTCTTTGAAGAAAATGTCAAGCCAATTTTAAACCAAAGTGAAGCCCATTTCTACGTTCTGTTAACCGTTCTTCTTGGCAAAAGCATCTCCAAAGCCAGCGTTGAATGGGCAGAGGACGCTTTGAAATTGCTCAGGGAACACAGTGGAGGGGAGGTGAAAACTTGAGGTTTTGGCCTCAGAAGAGGTGGAAGAAAATCTTGTTAACCATATTCCTTGTAATACTATTCGTGGGAGTTGCAATTGTAGGCTACTTAGAATACAGCGTTTACCGAGAAATTTCTGCCCCCATAGAAGTGCTAAACGCAGACGGCGCAAAAACTGCACTGTTAATATATCACCCAGGCTTAACAGACTTTGCAAAAAACGTTTCATACTCCTTCGCCAATGGTCTTGCTGATGCTGGCTGGCGAGTGGAAATCGCAACTTCAAGCGCGCATGCCCCAACCGACCTGTCAAAGTATTCGCTACTAGTGCTCGGCTGGCCAATATACGACTTCAACCCTGGACCAACAATCACCAACCACATCCAGAGGATAGGAAACCTAAACGGTATAGACACCGTTGTTCTGGTTATCGCTGGAGGCATGGACCCGTGGAACGCCGAGGGCAACATGAACCGCATCGTGCAGGACGCCAATGGAACGCTGGTAAGGACGCTGCAGGCTTTCCGGGGCGGGAACGCTTGGGAGACCATGTATGAAGAAGCAAGCAAAATAACGCCATAGAGTGCAACCGATGAAAAAAACAATCCTAATCCCCACGCTCATAGGTTCCCTGCGTATTGCAATTCTTCCCCTCTTTCTTTATTTCTTCAGCTTAGGGAACACAGTTTTGTGTTTGGTCTTGCTTGCGTTTTCGGCGGCGACTGATTTTTTTGACGGCCACTTGGCTAGACGATTAAATGTAACCACACGGTTTGGTGCTTATTATGATGTTGCAACCGATTTTATCCTTGTTATTGGAGTATTCACCGCTTTCAACATCCATGGCTACTACCCAACTTGGCTTTTGCTTCTCATAGCCGCATCGTTTATTCAATTCTTAGCTACCAGCTACTTTGCCAAAAAACTCTATGACCCTGTTGGGAGGTACATTGGAAGTGCCCTCTACATAGGTATCGTTTTAACCTTGATTTCTCCAACCCAAGAAGTATTTAGTTTTGTGCAATACGCTTTTTTGGGGTTTTTCCTGGTTTCGCTTGTAAGCCGAGCAGTTAGTTTTGCAAGGAAAAAACGTTAGCTCCGTCTAAACTAATATACTGCCTCTCAATATGCTTTTCTGATTCGGTGTCAGCCTTTGCAGGAAAAAGCATGCCCAAACCAGACTGGATTGCCAGATAAACTCCGCACTTCTTTAGGTACCGCTATAGTTCTCGGGCTCTTAGAGGGTAAATTGGATGCTCAACCCACAACCGCATACCTAATGACCTATAAAGAGGGCAAGTGCTCAGCTAACTGTGGCTTCTGTCCCCAAGCCAGAGGCAGCAAAAGCAACACGGAACTACTCTCTAGAGTCACATGGCCAACCTTCCCCACAGAAAAGCTTGTTGCTGTGCTCTGTGAAGGAGCGGGACAGGGAAAGATTAGGCGGGTTTGCATTCAAGCCCTAAATTACCCCAGCGTTTTTGAACACCTGCAAGCACTCGCAAAAGAAATAAAATCGCGCTGTGGAATTCCTGTTTCGGTTTCTTGTCAGCCGCTCAATAGGCAGAACATAGAGCTTTTGGCGAAAGCTGGCGTTGACAGGTTGGGCATAGCGTTGGATGCGTCAACTGAGGCTCTGTTTAGGCAGGTTAAGGGCGAAGCTGCAGGCGGGCCTTATAGCTGGGAAACCCAGTTCAAACTGTTAAGCGAAGCCATAGAAATATTTGGGAAGGGAAATGTGAGTACGCACGTTATTGTCGGGTTAGGTGAGACGGAGAAAGACGCTGTGCAAGCTGTTCAGAGATGTGTGGATTTGGGTGTATTGCCTGCACTTTTTGCTTTCACGCCGATTCGGGGCACAGTTATGGAGGATATTTCTCCGCCTTTGATTGGTTCGTATAGGCGTGTGCAGCTTGCTCGATACCTCATCGTTCAAGAAAAAGCACGTTTTGAGGGTATGCTGTTTACTGCTAGCGGCAAAATTGCTGGTCTTGGTCTTACAGAAAAAGCGTTAGAGCCGATAATTGAGGGGGGAGAACCCTTTCTTACGTCTGGTTGCCCAGACTGCAACCGCCCCTTTTACAATGAAAAACCAAGCGGACCCATCTACAACTACCCAAGAAAACTAAACGCTCAAGAGATAGAGAAGATAAAACTGCAACTTGAATTGCTTTAAGTTATCAGTTTATCCGCTGTCTGTTGGGATTGCTTTTTAGTGTTCTTTGGCAGCTTGGGTTTTTGCCTTGTCACCTGCTCCACTAGCCGCCAGAACTGGTCCATAGTGTAGCCTTTGAGCAAGTCTTTCATGAGTTTCTTAACTTGATAGTACGTCATCTGGGCTTCGCCTTTATCAAGGCTCTCCTGTGGTCCTTTGATGCGTCTGAAGAGCTCATCCATTTGTCTGGGTGAAGCGCGGATTCCAGCGTTCTCCAAAAGCTTCTGGATTAGGGTTTGTCCTGTATTTCTGCCTATGAAAACTGTGGTTTCTCTGCCGACAATTTCAGGCGGAAAAGGCTCGAAAACCAATGGGTGAGCCATCATTTCCTCGACTTCCTCTTCCACCTCGTGCGTAAAGATGTTTTCGCCGATGATTGGTTTGTGGAACTGAATTGGCAGTGCGAAGGCTTTTTCTGCTGCTTGAGCGACTCGATAAATTTTTCCCATGTCTATTCCTGTGTCAAGGTTGTAGAGAAGTTCTGCTGCGGTGACTACTTCTTCAAAGGGGGCAATTCCGGCTCGTTCGCCAAATCCAGCTATGCAAGTGTGCACATAGGGTACACCTTCTTCTATGGCTGCTAGTGTGTTTGCTGACGCTAAGCCGAAGTCGTTGTGGCAGTGGATTGAAAGCGGGACTTTCTTTTTTATGGCTTCAGTTAAGCCGTCTCTAATATGAGAAATCAGGTAACGCATCGATAACGGTCTTATGAAGCCAACTGAGTCCGCTATGCCTAATCTTGCTGCTCCAGCGTTGGCTGCTGCCTCAAAAATCTGCAATATTTCCTCCAGAGGAGTTCTTGTGCCGTCCATAAGCATGAAGTTGACGGTTGCACCATGCTTTTTTGCGTAGTCTATACCGTCCACTATTCGTTTTTGCGCTTGCTCTTTAGTCATTTTAAGCTTGTATTGCAGATTCAAGCCATTAAAGGGCGACTCGATAGTAACTTCCTTTATGCCAGTTTCTAAGCAGGCGTCAATGCTGGCTTTTGTTGGTTCTGCCGAAGCGGTTAGTTTAGAGTTGCTAAAACTTTCGTTCATTATGCGTTTGACATTTCTTTTTTCATCCTCAGATATTGCTGGGAAACCAACGTTGATTATGGCGACGCCTGATTCATCCATTAACTTGGCAAGCCTGACCTGCTCCACGTAAGTCAAGTAAACGGTAGGTGCTTTTATGCCCTCGCGGAAGGTTTCATCCCAGATAAACACGCGGTCAGGAAGTTTAGGGGGTAAATTCTTGCGTAAGCGATTGTAATTCGCAATCAGTCCTTGCGCTTCTAGCTTTTTAAATATGGTCTTTCTCATCGAGACACAATCCAACAATATGGAAGCTGAATGGTCATGTTTAATTTGCTAATTCCTATATAAAACTGCATCTGTAAGGAAACAGCCCAATGAAAGCTCACATGGAAATCGTCCAGATAATTTTGCGTGTCTTAAGCAGTTTACAACATTGAGGTTTATGGCAAAAGTCTTAAGTGCAAAAAAGCACACAATAGAGCAGCAAGGGGACACAAGCATGAGTAGCCTAAAAGACACCGTTGAAAAGATAAAGAATTTAGAAGCTGAAAAGAAAAACCTGATTTTAGAGATTGAGGAGCTTAAAAAAATGGCAGACGCCAAAGCCATTGCCCTAGAAAGCGAAGTTGGCTCCCTGCGTGAAGAAGTTAAATCGTTAAAGGTACTCATAAACGGGGCAGAGCCAGCGGTAAACCAAGGGATTAACAAATAATTAAACTCTAACCTGTTTGGCTATTAGTGCTACTTACTTTTTAGAGTAAGCCTTCTTTTCTAGGACCTTATGCATAGCGACTGCTTGGTTAATAGGGAAAAGAGAGCTAATAATCCAAGAAACGACTTGAATAAAAATGGAAAATTTAGGATTCTTGCTTTGGCGGCGGCGGTGTTCTCTGAAGTAGAGCGTTGATAGCGTTAATCAGACTGTTGCATGCTGCTTGCCTTGCTTCTACGGATGTGTCGGTTTCTAGTTTTTCAACTTCTTTCTGGAGAGCTTCAATTTTTTCGGTGATTTCTTGTTTGCGCTTGGTATAGTCATCATGCAGTTTCTCTTGTTCAACTTTGAAGGTTTGCAGGTTAACTTCAAGCTCGTTCTTGGCAGAAGTTAAGTTCCTGCTTGTAGCATCGATTTTTTCTTTCAGTTCCCTTTTCTCACGGAATTTAAAGAACCCAACTTGCACTTCGTTAAGGCTGGCTAATTCATCCTCTGATTCCCGGACTCTTCGAGTTAACCGTTGCACATCAGCGTTTCTTTTGTCGCTGAGCTCTCTTGTTTTAGAAGCGTATTCTGCATCCATATCGCCTAGCTGATGGTTTTTTTCATAGAGCTCTTTTGCGGCTCCAGTAAGGGTTGATTCTTGGATTCTTTTTTCTGCAAGTTGACTTTCTATGTCAGCAAATATCTGTGACCGCTCTTTGGTGAATTGGTCGTCGGGTTTTACAGCTGGACTTGACTCAAACTCCGAAACAATTTGGCGCAGATTCACAAGCCAATCATCAAAATATTGACTGAAGGGTGAAAGCGCAAAGGTTTGACCTCCAATTTTAACTAGATTGCTGACGATTTTCTCAGCGACCTCTTTTGCAGAAATCTGAGGGGCTTCTCCATGATACTTAACTTTGCTCTGAGTTGGCTTCTTTTTTGCTTTTGCCTTGTTTCTCTTTTTGGCTGAACTTGAATAGCCGCGGCCAGTACTGCGGCGTGAACCAGATTTTGATTTATTGCTGCTCATGAGCCAAACAATGTGCAAAAGAAATATTTAAAATATGGCACAACCTGCCCGCTGATTTACCTTGCGTTTACTTGGAAAATCAAAGCTAAAAAGTGCTGTGCTTGCTGGGCTTGTGGTTGTCCGTTAACGTTTCCTTGAGGATTTCCGTTTTGTGGGCTGCCCACGCTTCCTTATTACCAATATGGCGGCTACACCGAGAACCACTGCTACAGCAACCACCGCATAGATTAATTCTGTCGGAAAAGCACTATCTGAGTTGGAGATTGGCGTCTGCGTCTCTGATGGAGCCTCTGTGGAGCCGGGAGATGAAGAGCCCTCATAGGGAGTAGGCACGGGTGCTATTCCTTGGAAAACTGGTTCCTCAACTTGAACTAGCAGTGAATATTTTGAAATCCTTTGGCTGGGAGTCACATCTGACTGGTTTCTGTCGCGCGCTCCAAACTTGAATGAAGCGGTTGCCGACGGCGCTAAAGATTCGACTACAACTTCGCTTATGTATCCGCCGACTGCTACCGTGTCACCTGCATCGTTGTAGAAGGTTCCGATTACTCTGACTTTTTTAGCTGTTTGGCTGCCTGTGTTCTGTAGTGTGCCGCTGACCCAGTAGGCACCCTTGTCAGTTGAACTGCTGCCAACTGTTGACGAGTGGCTTACGATTTTTACGTCTGGATACTGATAGTTCGCTGTTGCATCCGCCTGAAGAACTGTAAGCTCAAGATCTGCGACATCGTTGGCTGAGTAGAAGTCCATGTAAAAGGGCGCTTTCTGCTGAGGAGCTAGGTTTATCGCCCAAGCTTGGCTGATAGAATCCGCAGGAGTGCCATCAGAAGCGTAAACTGTTCCGCCTATTATGGCGCGTGCAATAGTGTTAGGGCCTACATTTTGGACTTCACCCACGACTACGAGTCCTCCCAGCGAGTCAATATACCAGTTGTAGCTTAGAATCTTGATATTCTCTGGTTGGCTGAATGCGCTCGGAACAAGAGTTATGCTTAAAGAAAGAACTGTGAGCAAAACAATAAAGTGAACAATAGCTTTTCTCACGGAACCCACCCTCATACTTAACCCTCAAAAAGAACAATCGGAATATAAAACGATTTTTCTAAATTAAACCTAAATTCAAGAGGTCTGCCCCCTGCAGATTTTTCAAGGCTGAACAAAAGCCACTTTAAAACGAAAAACCGTCATATTTGGATGCTAATTTTCAGCTAGAGAAGCACAGGTTGTTTTAGTGTCTGGCGGGCGGCGCTGCTGGTCTTGTTGTGGGCGATTCTTGTTAGCCCATTTCACTAGAGAGGCTTTCACGGAAAACGCAACGGTTGCCACGTAAACGCTTTGCCGCAGTGCGTTTTTCGCCGTCATAATAGGATGCAAATATCAAAGGTATGCAGGAACCGATAGGGGAGGGGAGACTTGGCGGTGGAAGTGTGCGTTTAACGCAAATTAGCACGGCTATGAAACCTAAGAGGGGGTAGTCGGTATTGGCGTTTTCTGCGTTCATTAGTATGTTAGAATTCTTGTGCTTTATGCGAGGAAACGAGGGAGCTGTGGGAAAAGCAACAGCTGTTTCCAAAGCTACTTTGGGGGGGATATGAATAACTGGTGGATTATAGAGAAAAGATCTCCATGTTGATGTGGATTGCCTTAGTCTTCTCTTAGCATTTTCGGCACATACGCGCAGGCTGGGTCAGACTCAAACAAGTCGCCCGTGTAGTATTCAGCACGTGTTCTACATCCACCGCAGATTTCTCGGTACTCACAAACTCCACATTTGCCTTTAATTTTGCTCTTGTCGCCTAGTTGTTGGTGAAGGTCTGACTGTTGCAGTTCATTCCAGGCTGCCGTCAAGCCCTTGAACTTCACGTTGCCAAGCCGATAGTTTTCATTGAAACCGCATGACCGATAATCGCCGTTTTCTGTGACGCTGATGTATTTGCCGCCCATGGTGCATTTGCCCAAGAAGCCTTTGTTGAACCAGTCCCAGAAATCCGCTGGGTTTCGTTGCTTGACGATTCTGGCGTAGAATGGTGCATAAACGTTGACGTGTACTTTGCCAAGGTATTTGACTTGTGCTTCGTAGATGTTGTTTAATGCCCATTCGTACTCTTCAGGTGAAGGCGCCAAGTCCGGCATGTTGGTTTCTGCTCTGCCCACAGGAACAAGGTTGTGGAAAACAACCATTCGTGCGCCATATTCCTCCGCCAGCTTTACTGGGTGCTCCATGTCCTTGATGTTGTACTTGGTCATGGTTGTAACTATGCAGTCTAGGATGCCGTTGTCGGAGAGCTTTTTCACGGCAAACAAAGCTTTATCATAGCTGCCTTTGCCTCTGATTTTGTCGTTTGACTCTCTGGTGCCGTCAATGCTGACTGCAGTGTGCACTTCGTTGCGTACTAGGTTGTCTAGGCGTTTTTCGTCAAATGCAAATCCGCTTGTGATGAGGCTGACTTCAAACCCAATCTTCTTAGCATACTCAATCACGTCGAAAATGTCTGGGCGAACCAATGGTTCACCTCCGCTGATTCCAAACCAAGGAGAACCGAAATAGTAAACCTCATCCACTATTTTGTAAGCAGTTCTGGTGTCTACTTCGCTGTCTCTTGCGTACTTGCGGGTGTAGCTGCAGTAGAGGCAGTTGCCAACGCAGTTTCGGGTGCACCTCCAAGTAACCATGTAAAGTGGCGCTTTTCCACCAGCCATCACGTTTCACCTCCGCATAAGCCCTTGTGGCCCAAAGTAAACCCCTCACTTACCATAAATGCTACAAGTTTGGTGATGAGGAAGACAAGCAGCAGAGCAATTCGTTTATCCATTATTATCACGCTTGCACTGTTTTCTACTGGGCTGAAAGATAATTAAATGGGTTTTTGTCAAGAAACCTTGACTAACAGAGTAATTTTTAGTCAAGAAAGTTTGACTAAGCCAAAATCCATACAAAACGTACCACTAAAATCAAAAACTTGAAGAAAAAGAGCCCCAACATAGGGAAGTTAAGAACTTAAAAAGAAACAAGGGGTTTAGAGAAAGCAGACTACTGCTGCTTCCGCTTCAGCATGTTCTCAAGAATCGGCTTGAGCTTTGCGTTTTCAGCTTGGATTTTCTCTTTACCCAGCGCCTTCATGTGAGCATCTATTTCTTTGATGACTTCAGCGTAATGTATGCCTTCAGCTGCCGAAACGTACTCGACACGGAACCTCTCTGGACTCATACCAAGCTTGGTCAGCATGTTTTTGAGAGCGTCGGTTCTTGCTTTCATCTTGTAGTTCCCGCTGATGTAGTGGCAGTCAAATGGCAAGTGGCACGCGCCAACCAAGACCATGCCCGCGCCCAACCTGAGTGCTTCGAGGATGAATTCTCGGTTAACCCTGCCTGAGCACATGACTCGTATGGCTCGCACGCTGGCGGGGTATTCAAACCTGCTGATTCCTGCTAAGTCTGCGCCTGCGTAACTGCACCAGTTGCAAAGTATAGCAAGGATTTTCTCTTCTGGTTTGTCTTCAAGTGCTGAGCGTATTTGAGCCATGATTTGCGCGTCTGTGAAGTGCATTTGGGTGATGGCGTGTTGTGGGCATTCGGCAACGCATGTTCCGCATCCGTGGCAGCTGGCGGTGATTATTTGCGCTGGCTTGGGCTTTTCCAGCCTTATTGCTCCGTATGGGCACTTGTCAACGCAAACGCCGCAACTCTTGCATTTAGCTTCGTCAATGACTGAGATGATGGGTTCAATCTTCCAGGTGGGCTTGCTGATGACTGTTGCTGCTCTTGAAGCGGCACCGCTGCCCTGTGAAACGCTAAACGGAATGTCTTTGAGTCCTGCGCATGCTCCAGCGTAGAAGACCCCGTCGGTGGGTGCATCCATGGGTTTAAGTTTGGGGTGGGCTTCCATGAAAAAGCCGTTGGCGTCCCTTGAGAGGTTGAGTATGCGTGCGATGTCTGCTGAGCCTTTCTTGGGTATGGCTGCTGTTGCCAAAACAACCATGTCTGCTTCTATTTCGATGGGTTGGCCAAGCAGGGAGTCTTCGGAGTGAACGGTCAAATTGTGAGTAACTGGGTCTTCGTCTATGCGGCTGACTCTTCCGCGTATGAAGTTTACGCCTCGTTCGCGTGCGCGGTCGTAGAATTCTTCATAGCCTTTGCCTGGGCTGCGTATGTCCATATAGAAAACGTAGACTTCAACGTCTTCCTTGTACTTCTCCTTAAGCTGAACCACGTGTTTTAGCGTGTACATGCAGCAGAAGTTGCTACAGTAGGGGTACTTGTTTTTGTCTCGGCTGCCAACGCATTGGATGAATGCGACTGAGTGAGGTTTTTTGCCGTCTGATTGACGGATAACTTTGCCGCCTGTTGGACCCGCAGCAAGAATTAGCCGTTCGAATTCCATGCTGGTGATAACGTTGGGGTATTTGCCGTAACCAAGCAGCGGCATGTCGTATGGTTCGTAAACGTCAAAGCCTGTGGAAACAATAATTGCGCCAACATCTATGTCCACTTCTTCGGGTTTCTGGTTAAAATCTATGGCTTGTCTTTCACCGCAAACCTCAGTACACTTGAAGCACTCAATGCAGTAGTCCTTGTTAATGGAGTAAATCAACGGCACAGTCTGGTCAAAGGGCACGGAGATGGCTTTGCGTGTGCCAAGGTTCATGTCCCACTCGTTGGGGTACTCGATTGGGCAAACGTCTTTGCATTCACCGCATCCCGTGCATTTTTCTGGGATGACGTAACGCGGGTTTTTGCGGATTTTTACTTTGAAGTTGCCGATGTAGCCGTCAACCTTGACAAGTTCGCTACTGGCGAAGATTGTGATGTTTGGGTGACGAGCGCAGTCAACCATTTTTGGCCCTTCAATGCAGATGCTGCAGTCAAGGGTTGGGAAGGTTTTGTCGAGCGCTGCCATGTGACCGCCGATGCTCTGAGTGTTCTCCAGCATGTAGACTTTGAAGCCTTGGTCAGCTAGGTCTAAGGCTGCGTTCATGCCTGCGATTCCGCCGCCGATGATAAGCGCCTTGTTGGTAACTGGCACTTCAATGGTTTGCAGGGGCTGCATTAAGCGCACTTTGGCAACTGCCATGCGCACTGCGTCTTTGGCGCGTTCTGTGGCTTCAACAGGGTTGTTTTGGTGGCACCAAGAGGCGAACTCTCGGATGTTTGCCATTTCATAGAGGAAGCTGTTTAAGCCTGCTTCGGCGACTGTGCGCCTAAAAGTGGGTTCGTGCATTCTTGGTGAGCATGCAGCGACAACGACGCGGTTGAGTTTTTGTTCTTTTATGGCTTTGCGGATTTCTTCTTGCCCGGGGTCTGCGCACGTGTAGCGGTTTTCTTTGACGAAAACCACGTTTGGAATGGTTTTAGCATAGTCAGCAACTGCGTGAACGTCTACTGTGCCTGCGATGTTCAAACCGCAATGGCAGACGAAGACGCCGACTCGGATTTCCTCTGGCTTTTGTGTTTCAGGGGTGCTCATTTGATTTTCTCCTCTAAAACGAATCTTTTTGCTACTGCTTTACGTCGGTTTTGGTCGGCTTGGATTTTGAGTTCTTTTGCTGCGTCAGCGGTTGAAGTTAGCCTTTCGAGGGCTTTGTTCCATGTGCCTGAGTGGACGGGGGTGTGGTGGATGCTTGTGCGTTTGACGGTTAAGGCTTCGTCTACTGGGCAAACGTTTTTGCATGCGCCACAGTAGTCACAGAATAGTTGGTTAACGTGAACTTTCTTGTCTTCTCCGAGCACAAGTGCGCCTGTGATTGGGCAAACGTCTAAGCAGTCCGTGCAGCCTTCAGGGCATTTTTCTTGGTTGATGGTGGTTATGCCTTCGATGGCTTTTTTGACTTTGATTGCGCCTGGACTGCATTTGAATTCGCATACTCGGCAGGTTGGACAGTACTCTTTTTGGATGTTAAGGTTAATTTGAACGCGTTTCTTTTGGCTGGGTGTGAGGGCTTGCAGGTTTTCAACTGGTTTTCCATCGTAGCCTGTTCGTGTAACGGTTATGAGTGAGAGCGGACATGCGGTTTCACATTCCGTGCATTCTTTGTCACACTGGCGAGTGTCCACTTTTATGTCTCGACATATTTGGGGATAGGTTTCTTTTGCAAGAAGGGGAAGGTCGTTTGAGCCGTTTAGGGCGACTTTGATTGCACCGTAAGGGCAAGTGACATCGCATATTCCGCAGAAATTGCATTTGGCTAAATCGATGTCTACTTTGGCGCGCTTTGCTTTTTCCCCTTGAGTTTTGGGTTGTTTTTGTGTTTTTATGGCTTCTTTGGGGCAGGCTAAACTGCAGATTTGGCAGCCAACACAACGGGTTTTGTCAAGGGTTAATTTGTAATTCTTAACGTGTAAAACCCACTCTAACGTCAAGTAATCTGCCGCGTCTTTTTTCACAGTTTTTAACGGCATCTATTTTCTCACCAAGAGGTTGATTTGCGCTGAACAAATTGTCAACGCCCGATTTTGTAGAATGTTTGAATGGAGTGCTTTCGATATAAATATTGCTTGCAAAAACCAAAACTTCCATCATACATCCACCCATAAAAGACGCCCGAAAAAATAACAATGTAATAAATAAAGGCAAATGAACTAGCGCTCCCTTTAAAGAACAGGTTTATCTCAAGTTTGCTTCGAAGAATTTTTGGAGTTAAAAATTAGGCTATACAAGCAGATTTTAATAATAAAAAAAGGGAAGTGTATTGATGTTTTTTCTGGGGGCTATGGTCGCTTTTTGAGTAGCAATATTGCCAGTAAAGCACCAACTACTAGGATTGCTACAAACAGGCCAGCGATAGCAGGAACAAAGTACATGTCAGCAATGGATTGAGGTGGGGCAGTTGGAGCAGCAGTGGGTTCAGGAGCTTCGGTAACGGCAGCATAAGCTTCTGCGTATGATGGATAGTAGGATTTAGAGCCTGCAAAGCTTGCAATTATCAAGTATTTGCCTGGAACATTTGGAGTCTTCCATTCGAAGCCAAAGGTTCCGCTTGAATCAGTGGTGGCTGTGCCCAGGCTGATGAAGTTGCCGTTCGGATCAAGAGCATCAATCGTTACTTCCACGCCCTTCGCATTTGTGGGTCGAGAGAACTGCTTGTATACATATAGCATCCAGTCACTCATACTCTCGTCAGCAACAGCTGGAACGCCGTTTGGAAAACGAGCAGTCAAGCCATAAGCTGATGTGCCAGGAGATATATCGGTAACAGTACCCTGTATCACTATGCTGTTGCCTGCTGTAACGCCGATGCCAGGTGTAGTAACTGTTGTAGCACTTGGACCTTTACCGATAGCATACAGGCGCTGGTCATAAGTATCCATCGTTGCAATTACACTGTCAGCAATGAGGGCAGGTCCTCCGCCCCAGTAGGTAAGACGAGTCAAGCCGTTTACGCGCCACATTTCTTCGCCTGTTTCTATGTCAAGGCAAACAAAGGGTGCACCGCGTGGCTTGGGGTCAATCGGAGAGTGTTCTAGGTGGCCTAGGTAGATTTTGCCGTCGGTGATAAACACTGGTCGCATCCACCAATCGTTAGCCCACAAGATTTCTTGGTAAGGGTCAACGGCATGGTATTTCCAAGCTAAATTGCCCGTCTTGAGATCGTAAGCATATACTATTCCGCTGATGCCAGATGAGATGAGTTTGCCGTATGCAATGTGCCTTACTGAGCCAACCCAAGTGCTAAAGTAGTCCTCTGGGCTGGTTTGCCACAGATAGTCACCTGTTACAGTGCTAAAGCCATAGTGTTTTCGAAGTTCAGCTGCCCAAATAGTGAAAACGCCGTCTTCACCAAATGAACTGATTGCGCCAAGGCTAACGCTTACGTTGCCTGCAGCCCATTCAGCTGGTGCAGTCCAAGTTTTCTTGAACAGCAAGTTGCCTTCTTGTCCTGGCTTTAAGCTGAAAGCCCAAGAGGTGACTTCTTTAGTAGTTATGCTTGTACCTATTACTCTGTCGTCAAGAACTTGAACGGTTCCAGTTAAGCCTGTCGGTATTGTCTTGTTCCATTGGTAACCTGCCAACCCTAAAGGCGTAGTAGGCGAGGTTATTGCTGCTGTCGCGTTTTGAATCTTGCCCATGGGTCGCCATTGACCCCAACCCATAGACGGATAAGTTGTGCTTGCGTACAGTTGCGGTATGTTTGTTGAGTTCCAAAGAGTCATCCAGCCAGCATTGAGGTTGAAAGTGTAGTATAGAATTTCACCTTTGGGACCAAATATTCTGGTGCCCGAGGGTAAACCGTACAAAGCATAAACGAAGTCGCCCGTCATAGGATCAAAAGCGCACAAAGGATTGCCAGCAGTTGTAGGAAGACCTAGGAGCGTTCGTGTTTGAGCATTACCAGTTGCCCATAGATAGTCATAAACGCCATGGTAGTCGTATGTGTCCCAATAGATCAGTTGACCAAAGCTCAATGACAAGTTGTTTAGCAAAGGTCTAGACCATAACTCTTCACCAGTACGCAGGTCTACGCAAACGGTTTCCTTGAACAGGTCTGGGCTTGCGTATTTCTCGTAGTAGAATTTGCCGCCGACAACTAATGGTCCAGAGAACCGCCCGCCAAATTTGCCTTCGTATGCATCTCCTTCTTCAAAACCGTGATAGCCAAGCGCTTCTAAGTTGGGTTCACCAAGCGAACCTCCAACGAGACCTCCCATAGTTAGTGGTTTTGCCCACAGTACATGTGCGCTCTCTGGTCCTTCATTGTAGGGAGCGTACAGGTTACGGGGTGACCAGTACAGCCAGTTTCCTGCAATTACTGACCATTCTCTGAGCTGCGGGTCTATGGGACGAGTCCAGTATTCAGTTGGAAGTGGAATGCCGGGGTAGTACTGTATTGGCTCTTCTTGGACAACGAGGGTTAGTATATCGCTGTCGCTGGCAAGCATAACAGTACCTGCGGCTAAGCCTCTTCCCTGCTTAGTAGCCGTAGTAGTTTGCTCTGGGAAGTGCGTCTGCAAAGTGTAGTTGCCAACCATGGTGGGCACGTATGTACCGCCGGTTCCACCAGTCGAATCAGTTCTGAATGGACCCAGCGTTTCTTTAGTGCCGTCAGGTCTGGTAACTGTTACGGTTAAGCCTTCCCAACCCATGGCTTCGTTATTTAGCGCTAGTGTTATACCCACGTGGAGCAACACTGTTTGCCCGACACCAACAGGGTTAGGTACGGCACCGATGAAAGGATAGGTCTTCATATTTGATTGTGCATTGACATTTGGTAGTGCAATGAGAGGAACGGCAATAGTTAGTATTAGAATGAATGCAATCGCTGTAGCCATAGCTTTGTTTTCTAACATTTTCTATTCTCCTTAATTTTTAATACGCCGCTTGGGCGTATAGCACCCTATCGAATGCTCTATGTATTTAATTTTTTTCCATATCACACTTTTATATTTCCGACCCCTTTTAAAGCCGGGTAAAAAGCGATTGCTGAGCTGACGCAGGTTTGATTATTTAGTATGGACTCATTTTCTTTTGTCTCACTTTTAGAGACGCTTTGTTATTTTTTTTAAGCCGACGCAAGGACTAATCGAGCATTAGCATGTTAATTCTTCTTAAACAAGCGACAAATCCAACCATACGTGAGGGGCTAAAGCAACCTTAAATGCGAAGGACTTATGGGCAAAAGCGTTTATCTCCCAAGAGCGTCAAGCAGGAAGATTGTTATCTTTTGTTGACGGTCTTTTGCTCTAGAAATTCGCGCGCCTTTTCAGGAATGTTAATATGACTCCGAGGCGAAGGGAGTTATAACAAATAGGTACATTTGCAGTTAACCAAAACCTGATAAGTGTACTCTGGAGTGTGGGGTAAACGTGAACCTAAAACTTTACGCCATAAAAAGAGGGAACCAGCAAACAGATAACTCCGTCCAACTAGTCGTTGTCGACCTAGACAAGGGCAAAGGTTACCCGTTAAACTTCGTCTGTGTCCTGCCCAGATACTTCCGCTTGCTGGAAAAACGCTCAAGTAAATTCGCCAAAATCTTTGGAGAAAAAAGCCTCTTCATGGCAAAAAAACTCTTGATTGAAGCCAAGAAGCATGAAGAGGACCCTGAAATCCAGACAGTAATAAGCAGACGCATTAAAGCCATTGATGCCAAGCAAGAATGTATAGCTGACAAGTAAGCTCCAATCGGCTTTTGTAGGTTCTCAGAAAGCGCTTATTGTTTAGATAAAGATAGGAGAATAGAGAGAAGATAATCATGTTCTATCAAACCAAACGCTCCCTCTCTTGCGGATAACTCGTCAAACTTTAAGACTCCATCAGGCTTCAAGAATGGAGACTGGATGGCGAAGGGCACAGGATCCCTTGTATGTGTTCCAATCTTGATGGGAGTAGGGTGATCGGGGAGAATTGCAATCGTGCAGGGCTCTCTTAAACCCTTAAGAATTCTGCCTACTAAACGCTTGTCTAAATCCTCAATCGTTTTCACTTTCAACGCGTAATCCTTAACATGCCCAGCTTCGTCTGGCGCTTCAACATGCACAAAAACCAAATCATTCCTCTCTAGAGCCTCTAGGGCAGCCTCAGCTTTTCCCTCATAGTTAGTATTATACATACCCGTTGCCCCGGAAACCTTGATGGCTTCCATTCCTGCATAACTTCCAATTCCCTTTACTAAATCAACAGCAGATATAACTGCAGATTTCAAACCATACTTTTCCCTAAGCGTTGGCATTGAGGGCTTTTTGCCGCCGCCCCAAGGCCAAATCAGATTGCCCGGCATTTTGCCTGCCTTTTCCCTTGCAACGTTTACAGGATGAGAGCGCAAAATTTCCTTGGAACCCTCAATTAAATCTCTAAGCAAACGGGCTGTTTTTTCTGCTTCCGGTGATTTTGCTTTAGGCAGCATTTCGGAGACAGGTACTCCGATGGCGTCATGTGGAGGAGTGCACTCTATGAGCTCTGGATTGGTGAAATTTCGTAGTATCAAAAAGTGCCTATAATCTAATCCTGAATAGAACTCGATTCCAGGTTCCTGTAAGGCTTCCTTAACTGCTGCCATAAGCTTGGAGGATTCATCAGTGGTTATGTGACCTGCTGAATAATCAACGATAGCGCCATCCCTCTCCGTTATAAGGTTACACCTGTAAGCAGTGTCAGTGTCTGCTAGTTTTATGCCCCTAGAAGGAGCCTCCAGCGGTCCTCTGCCTGTACAATACCTCTGCGGGTCATAACCCAAAACCGAGCAAATCGCCACATCCGAACCTGGGCTTAACTGGTCAGGAACCGTTTTGATAAGGCCGTTTCTGCCTTTGGCTGCTATAGAGTCAATGTTTGGTTTGTAGGCTGCTTGAAGCGGAGTTTTATTTCCTAACTCTGGAATGGGATAATCCGCCATCCCGTCTCCAACAATAAGTACATACTTCACCTCACTCACTTCCCAGACTAGGCTCCTGTGACAGTTCCTATGTTAAGGTTGAAAGACTGATCTTTTGTTTAGGAGACTAATACAACCGTATATTTATTTGCTTACTTGACAACTTTCACATTTAACACATCCTAGTGAAAAAACAAGCCTCTTGAAAGGTTTAATTTGTTTACTAATTTGCGGTCCTATTTACCGTATATTGTAAAGTCCCAGTTTCTGCAAATAATGGCTTACAGAGTAAATTCTTGCTTACGATCCCTCTTGCCTAACTTTTATGGTAGCTGGCATTTGTTTTTTTCAAGCGTTTGGCATTAAAGGCAAACACTTTATTTATCCTTCACTAAATATTCGATGTAGATTTGTATGCTCATTGAGATGTTTACCGTTGGCATGTTATCAACCAACTGTTATGTAGTTAGCAACCCAAAAACACAGGAAACAATCATAATTGACCCTGGATTAGACTTGCCCTCTGAAGCTAACCCCATCTATGACCATGTAGAGGCAGGTAACTTGAAAGTAAAGTATATCGTCAACACGCATGGTCACTCAGACCATATTCGGGGAAACACTCTTATGCAGAAAAAGTACAAGGTGCCCATTTGCATTCACCCAGATGATTTACAATCTCTCGGGGGCTTAGAAAAAGAAAACCTTCCAGCCAATGTTGTCTTAGAAGAAGGCAACTTAATCCAGATTGGCAGTGAAACACTAAAAGTAATGCACACTCCAGGGCACACGCCGGGAAGCATTTGCTTAGTTGGGACAAACCTGGTTTTCACGGGTGACACTTTGTTTGCCGGGGGTATTGGCCGAACGGACCTTCCGGGAGGCTCATATAGCGACATGAGGCTTTCTTTGCAGAAACTCGTGCTTTTACCTGACTATTTTCTGGTTTATCCTGGGCATGGTTTTACAACGTTGATTGGTGAAGAAAAAAGAATTAATCCTTTTTTGAACCATGAGTTATGACTCTGCAGCCTATTTGTTGAATAGCATTAGCTGTACTTATTGGTTACAAAGAAAGAGAAGAAGGAAAGGGACCGCGTACTTTAGCTAAGTTGCTGAAGCGCGCGTAGTCGTTTGATTATGTTGGGGTGAGTCGAGAACACTTCAAAGAGTTTGTCAGCGGTTGTCAGTTCTTTGGAGAGAATCTCCTCAACCATTTTCTGGCTACTTGCAGACTGCATCGCACATATCGCTTCGCAATCGGCGTTTGCTCGGTCTGGGTCAGATATGAATAATGCTTTGAAAGCGCTGCTGTTTTGTTTGTCATTTTGAAGTTTCGTTTCTCGCCGGCTTGTGTTAACGATTCTTGCGAGTCCTGTGGAAAGTTTTTGCGCTCCGTTATCAACCACTGAAACGCTATGCCTGTCAGCGTAGTATTCACGTAGCCTGCTTAGGTACAGAGTGAAAATGGTGAGTAGCCAAGAAAAAGCCATAAAGCCAATACCTATCAGTGCGTTGCTTCCGCTTTCGCCTTTGCGTGTGCCTCCGAACATTCCTGAAAGCATAAGTGAGTAGCCGATGTAGTAGAAAAGCGCTGGTAGAAAAGAAACCACCATCATAACCTGCACGTCACGGTGCTTTAAGTGTCCAAGTTCATGACCTATGACGGCTTCAATTTCGCCGTCGTCTAAGTTCTTCAAGAGTCCCTGCGTTACTGCTACTCGGTTTCCCGTCAAGGGTGAGCCATAAGCAAATGCGTTTGGAAGCGATATCTGCGACAGCATAAGTTTAGGCTTGTTTATTTTG
>QYYE01000219.1 GCA_003589585.1 Candidatus Bathyarchaeota archaeon | reverse complement strand
AACTGTTGTGCCTGTAGGTACGTTTGATAAGCTGAATACCCAGCGTCCGCTGAAAGGATCAAAGGCATGCCAAGTACTGCCAACAGTCGCCCACAAGTACGAGAAGACCGCGTGGTAGTTAAATGAGTCCCAGTAGAACACTTGACCAAACGACAGTCGATGAGCCACACCATCTGGACCTACAAGCGGCTTAACCCATAGCTCCTCACCAGTGTGCAAGTCAACAGCAACAACGTTCTGCTCGACATTAGTGCCTCCGGCTGCCTTGAATTG
>QYYE01000218.1 GCA_003589585.1 Candidatus Bathyarchaeota archaeon | reverse complement strand
TTAAGTGCTTGGAGTAGTCATAAACGCAGTCCGTTGGAAACTTGCTAAACCAGCCGTAAGCTTCGTGCTCGCCGTTGAGCTTGATTTTGCCGCTGACAGGCGTAGCCTTGAAGGCGATTATATTTTGGTTCTATCAGGCGTCAACCTCTAGGCCTGTCTTCTCTTTGAATTCTTGTATGCATGCGCTTTAGTAACAAAGGAGGGGGTTGATGTGCTTATACAGATTGCATATACACTTTGCATATATAGGGCTCCAAACTGCAAAATAAGCACT
>QYYE01000217.1 GCA_003589585.1 Candidatus Bathyarchaeota archaeon | reverse complement strand
CATAACCCGTCCGAGATAGGTAATAATCGCGGTAGGTCTTATAGGCGGTGGCAGTTGAGTTCCACATTGTCATCCAGCCGTTTGCAGTATTGATAGTATAGACCAGAATTTCACCGTTTGGACCAACAACTCTAGAGCCAGAAGGCACATCCCTGATTGAGTACTCCCAGCGTCCAGTGAAGGGGTCATACGCATTCCAAGTAGATCCAACAGTCGTCCACAAGTAGGAGAATGCACCGTACATGTTCATAGTCTTCCAATACATTATTTGGCCA
>QYYE01000216.1 GCA_003589585.1 Candidatus Bathyarchaeota archaeon | reverse complement strand
CCTACGAACATAAACCCGTTAACTATTATTGCTATTAATAGCATTGTGCATGCTTGTTTTGTCAAAAGTATCCCTAACTAATAATGGAGTGTTGAATGTTATATTGTTTCCTTTTTACAGCTTAACTTTTTGCATGTGTTTCCTTTCGCAGATTTGCCGTGACCTAGGTATTGAGCATATTACCTCTAGCCTTCGCAGACCTAACCATCTTTGGCAAAATTGCGGCTTTCCATAAAGCCTACGAGGTTGAGCCTCACCTGTTTAAGGAAACACCGAAGCTTCA
>QYYE01000215.1 GCA_003589585.1 Candidatus Bathyarchaeota archaeon | reverse complement strand
TTTTAATTCTGAATAAGCTGCCCTTTGCAGGTTGGTTGTGGATGATTCCGCAAGCAGAACAGAAAAAATTTTGATTCGCTGTTACCGCTGTAGGTTTTGGTCAGGTCTTGATGAGAAGAAGTGGAAAAAAATTTTATTTTCGCAGGCTTAAGCGTGGAAACTTTAGTTGTCCAACATTCTTCATTATCCACTGCACAAGCTCATCGTATGCTTTGGACCCTGCCTTCGTCAAAAACAACCAGCCCATTCTCATCAATTACCACAAAGCCTTTCTCTGACATCCAATCCAAATACTTAACCAACTTATCATAGGCT
>QYYE01000214.1 GCA_003589585.1 Candidatus Bathyarchaeota archaeon | reverse complement strand
TTTGGGGAACGGTTCTATTGAGCTAATTTACATGATTACCGAGATTCTGCCTAGAGGGTTTAAGGCGCTGATTCCTGTGCCTTCATTCACCGAGTATGAGAAGGCGGCGCTTAGGGTCGGCGGCGAAGCAGTGTTTGTTCAGCTTCCGCAAGATTTCACCATAGAACCAGACAAGATAAAGGCTGCAGTCACCGATGACACCAAAATCATGTGCCTCTGCAACCCGCACAGTCCCTCAGGAACACTCTACACCAAACAAGCCCTGCTGGACCTAGTGGATTTCTGCCACAAAAAAGACATCATCTTTAGCGTGGAC
>QYYE01000213.1 GCA_003589585.1 Candidatus Bathyarchaeota archaeon | reverse complement strand
TGTTCTATCTAGAAATTCGGTAACACTTTCTCTAGTATTGGAGAGAGTGCGGTTATTTGGACCGGGATTGGGAGAAGCTTAGGAAATGGCTGATTAGACGACGCCTAGAAGGATTGCCTGTTTCCTCGATATGTACTCAGGCAAAAATCAGCAGGAAAGTATTCTATTTTTGGTGGAACCGATACCAAGCGCAAGGATGGAATGGTCTCCAAGAAAAGCCCAAAGGTCGCCCATGTGGCCCTGCCATAGACGATCTTCTAAGAAACAAAGTGATTAAACTTCGCACAAGGTATGAGTGGGGACCCAAAAAGATTGCCGGTT
>QYYE01000212.1 GCA_003589585.1 Candidatus Bathyarchaeota archaeon | reverse complement strand
TATACGAGAAGTGGTTGAAAAAGTAAAACAGTTGCAGGAAGATGCTGTTGTAAAAGTTATTATTGAAACTGGATTGTTAAATCGAAAAGAGATAATAAAAGCAAGTGATTTAGTCAGGGAAGCGGGAGCTGATTTCGTAAAAACCTCAACTGCTTTTAATGGTTAAGGGGCAACTGTGAATGATGTTAAGCTTATTAGAAGAATTGTGGGTCCAGATTTTGGTGTGAAAGCTTCCGGGGGCATAAGGACTTATTCAGATGCATCAAAGCTAATAGAAGCAGGCGCCAATAGAATAGGGACTAGTATGGCGGTGCAAGTAATTGGA
>QYYE01000211.1 GCA_003589585.1 Candidatus Bathyarchaeota archaeon | reverse complement strand
TGCAATGTTTTTTGGCATCTGTTTCGGTGTGGGGTAAGCGTTTTTTTTTGCACATTCCATACATGGCTGCATGTTGAAGGCGCATTCTTGTGGTTGTGAATGCATGTATCGTTTGCTTTTTTTCTCACAAGAACCGTTGAAAAGCAATGACAACGAAATGCAAGTCGGCACTAGCATGGCCCATTTAGCAGTTTGAGCCATTTTTCACCTCACCGAGGCAAAACCACCACCCAACCCACCCCTATAAACAATTTTGGCAATCAAAAAACCGATAACAAAAAGCACACTAAAAACATTTAAAAAAAGGGTTTGCTGAGGCTCTGGAGCACAACAACTTATAGGAGAAAAGAATGCAA
>QYYE01000210.1 GCA_003589585.1 Candidatus Bathyarchaeota archaeon | reverse complement strand
TAAAAGCAAAATAACCTATGGGAAAGATAAAGAAACTTACAACATCAAAAATGCCTGGGGAGTCAGAGAAACAATATTCGGCGTTCTTGCTGTATTGCGAAGTTGGCAGCGTCTCAAAACTAATCCAGGCATGGCAACAAATAAGTCGGAGTTCAGCAGGAGAGTTGTCGGTGATTTTTGGCTCTAGACTTGGCGATTTACCCTCGGAAAGGACAATAGAGCGCTGGTCAGTCAAATATCACTGGGTTGAGCGGGCAGATAAGAAATTAGCAGAAGATTTGGAGGTGCTTAAGAAGAAAACAACTCAGATTCGGCAAAAGAGAGCCTATCTTATCACCGAGATGTTTTGGAACAAACTTCAAGCTTAAAAAAGCA
>QYYE01000021.1 GCA_003589585.1 Candidatus Bathyarchaeota archaeon | reverse complement strand
TATTTGTCCATTACATTGGCTACATACTTTTTGCTAGCTCAACCAAGAAAGCTGCTCTGTAGCCAATATAATGAGACCGGGGGGAGGTTTAGTTTGCATTTCTTTCCAGAAAGCGATTGAGCAGTTTTGTGCGGTTGTCAATGAGTTCTTGGAGGTCGTTCTTCATTTTTTCAGTAACTTCAGCCATTGCTGTAACTTCAGTGACAACAGTGTTTGAATTTCTTCCCACTGCCTCGGCTTCCAAGAGAATTTCCTTTGCTGAATTCTCGATTTTTGCCGCGTCGTCAACTACACCCCAAGCGAGATTTGCCATTTCTTTAGCTTCACCGACAACGTTCTTGGTTACCTGCGCCACCTGCTCGGCAGTGCTGGACACGTCTTTTGCTATTGCTGCCATTTCCTCGGCGGAGGCTGTTTGTTCTTCAACGGCTGAGGAAGCTTCTTCTGATGCGGATGAGCTTTCCTCGGCGATGCTGGCGACTTCTTCTATTGTTTTTACCACAGTGCTTAATGCGTCAAGTCCACGTTCTACACCGTTGGTCAAGTTGCTTACTTTACCAGTCATTTCACCCATTATTTGCGAGATTCCTTCGGATTCCTTAATCGCGCCCAAAACTACACTGGCTCCCTCTGCTGCGCCTGCCTGGGATTGCTGGGTAATGTTGCTTGTTTGTGTTCCGGCGTCTTTAATGCCCTTGACTAGATTAATGGCTGATCCAGCTGCTTCTTTAGATTGCCCTGCTAAACCCTTCACTGCGTCAGCAACAACTGCGAAACCTCTTCCTGCTTCTCCTGCTCTGGCAGCTTCGATTGCAGCGTTTAGGGCAAGCATGTTGGTTTGGCCTGCTATGTCTGACACGGAGTTAGCCATCTGACCGACCTGTTCCACTGAGTTAACCATTGATGTTACTGCTTCAGAAACACGCATAATATTATTTTTGATGTTCTCTATGGCTATGAGCCCTTTTTGGCCTTTCTCGTTGGCTTCTTTTGACTTTCTCAAGGCGTCTTCTGTTACTGCTGAAGCTTCTCTTGCAATCATGCCTGCTTCATCCATAACTTTTTTGAGGGCTTCAGTGCTTCTGGCTGCGCTTTGCGATAGGTCAGCTAGTTTTTGTGCGCCTGTAGAAACTTGCTGGGAAGCATTGCTGACTTGCTGCATACCGATTGCCATTTGATCAGAAACGTTTGCTGCTTGTTTGCCCATTTCAACCACTTTTGAAGTGGATTTGGTTGCTCCATCAGCGATAGCAGCTACTTTGTTTGCGACATCTTCAACACTCTTTGCATTCACGCCGACTTTACTGACCATTTCCGAAGCGCTCATTGCTAGTTCTGCGACTTTGACTGCTGATTGCTCGGCGCTGTAGGCAAGTTCTGCTGCTTTGGCGGCATTTTGGATTGTCTCGTCTGCTTTTGCATTTATTAATTCAGCGCTTGCTATTGCATCTTGAAGTATCTCCATGATTTGTTTTTGCAGTTCTTTGTTTTCGTCTAGTAACCGTTTGTTTTCTCTCTCGAGCTTTTCTATTCTTGCTTGTTCGAAGTTTCGTTTTTCTTTCGGTTCTTCTGTCATTTTGTGACTTCCCTTACCGCTATCTTGCCTTTTTTATTGGAAATTTTTCTTATAATTATCTTATGAAGCGTCCATACTTATTCTCTATACTTATTCTAAATCTACTTTTGAAAGAATCAATTGCAAGCCTTCATAATCTCTTTCGGAATTAAATCCAGCGGAGCAACAACATCAACACATCCTGTTTTGAAAGCGACGTCTGGCATCCCAAACACAATACTGGTTTTTTCATCTTGAGCAATCGTAGCTCCGCCTTTCTCTTTAATGGCTCTGATTCCCCGGGCACCATCCGAACCCATACCAGTTAAAACTACGCCCACATTTTTGGAGCCGAACGCTTCTGCTAAAGAAGCCATCAAGACGTCAGCTGAAGGCCGCACATAATTAACCGGCGGGTCCAGCGTTAAGCTTACCTTGCCCTCTTTTGATACAATCATGTGGAAACCTCCAGGAGCAATCAAAGCAAGTCCTTCTTGAATAAAGTCGCCCTCTTCAGCTTCCTTCACCGTGATTTTGCATTTCCCGTTAAGCCCTTTAGCAAAAAGCCGTGTTACACCCTTTGGCATATGCTGCACGACTAAAATCGGCGGGCAATCCTCAGGCAGAGACCTTAAAATCTGCGAGACCGCTGGTGGACCACCCGTTGATGCAGCTATGGATATGACCTTGTCGCTGCTCTTGGTTAAGGCACGCAGGCTTTCACTAACTACTGGTTTGGCTCTTTTTATATTGGCGAATGCTGCAGTCTTGACTTTTGAAATCAATTCATCCCTAACAACGTTCAGGTTAAGCGAAATATGCCCTGAAGGTTTAGGAATATAATCAACCGCGCCGTATTCCAATGCAGTCAACGTAAGCTGAGCTTCCTTTTGCGTTAGAGCACTTATCATAACAACCGGTACCGGGTTTGATTCCATTATCTTTCGAATCGGGATCAACCCTATCATTTTAGGCATTTCGATATCCATGGTCACAACATCGGGATTTAGGCTGGTGATTTTTGCAAGGGCTTCTTCTCCATCCCGAGCCGTGCCTATAACCGATATCTGAGGGTCTGACTGTAATAGTTCGGTGAGAGCTTTTTGCATAAGAAGAGAATCAACCACAACAAGCAACTTGATTTGCCCTATAGCTGTAACCTCCATGCAAAAAGTTCAGAAAAAAGCACTAAAAAGATAGAGAAAAAACTTTAGGCTTTAGGTTGGGTTTGCACCTTGATTTGGAAACCTCGGTTTTCCTCTTTCATGTTTGTTGCTTCTTTTGACACAACTTTCATTAGGTCAAGAAGTATAATGAGGTCGCTTTCATGCTTTGCCACGCCGATGACAGCCTCTGATTTGTCAACAATCAAGCTGTCAGGGTTTGTTTCTATGTCCTTTTTTGGAAGAGTTAAAACTTCCATAACAGAATCAACCATTACACCGATGGGATGCTTGTCTTGGACAATAATCATTATATTTGTAGTTTCTTCGGTTTTGTCAGTTATTCCAAAGCGTTTACGCAAATCTATTACCGGTATTACTTCGCCTCTTAGATTGGTAACGCCCTTGACATAGTTAGGAGCGTAAGGAACAGGCGTTACTCCTTCAAAGTTTTTTACCTCACGAACCTGATGAACATTGACCCCGTAGAAAACATTGTCTAGTGTAAAAGTCAGCAGTTGCATTTCTTCTGAACTTTGTTGACCCATGCTTGCCATTTTAATCTTCACCTGTAAGAGTGAATGCCTATTCGATATTGGCTTATAAGATAGTTATGAAGCCAAACTCCATATCAACGCTTTATATTCCAAGTCAATAAAACAGCGAATAATTGCAGAGAGCATTTACACTATATAAGAGGCTTTTGTAGAGCTTATGGTTTGATTTTTCAGCCAGTCTTCACTCATAAGGCACCATCTTGAACCGCTCTCCTCTATCTGGAGCAACATTATCAAGTCCAGCTTGTCTAGTTTTGCGTACTCCATGAGTATTTCATAGGTGCCTTTGCTGATTTCGATGTCTAAATCCTGAGGTTTGCTATCAGCCGCCCTTTTGGTGTGAAAAACCGCTTTTAACTTGTCAGCTCCTTCTTGAACCTGAACATTAACCCCGTTGACAAAATACACTTTATCCTGATAGCTTAGGATTACGTTTCGGGCGTTTTCAGATTTGACCTCACTGTGCTCAGACAATTCTCCACTCCCCACATATATTGATAGTTTAGAAGGCAAATAAAGTAATCTTCCGATATCAATAATATTCCCTGTCTTGATTGCTAAAAAAAGAATCAGAAAAGTGTATTAGCGCTAATCGAGGAACGCTTTATGCTAAAGGGAAAAATCTGTTGTCGCAATGCCAGTTTAGGTCATTGGACCTCTGAGTTTTTTAGCACCCTGTTTACGAATTGATCCACATCCAAAACTAAGACAACCTGGCCGTCTCCAAGAATTGTTGCCCCACTTATGCCCTTGATTTTAGCTAAAGGCCCATTGAGAGACTTGACCAAAATGTCTTGCTGCCTCAAAACTGAATCAACCACGACGCCTAGCTGCGTGTTCTCAGTGCCAAGGTAGGTTATGACAAGTTCAAAGTCATCTTCACCTGAGTCTGGAAGCCCCAAAAGCTCATGCAAGTGAACAATTGGAACAACATGGTCACGGAGAAGAATAGCATTAATTTTTCCCAAAGATTTAACATCGTTCTTTTTGACTCGGACTATCTCTGAAACCTGACTAGTAGGTAAAGCAAACGTTTGCGCGGCATCTTTAATCAGAATCGCTTGAATAATAGCCAAAGTAATTGGAAGCTTAATGGCGGTTTTTGTTCCCTTTCCAATCTGAGTATCAAGATTCACTGTGCCGCCCAACGCCGAGATTTTTGTCTTGACAACATCCATGCCGACCCCTCTCCCGCTTGTCTCAGTAACATCTTTAGCGGTTGAGAAACCCGGTTGGAAAATCATGTTGATCAGCTTGTCTTTGCTCATTTTTTCCAGGTCAGCTTCAGTTGCAAACCCTTTTTTGAGCGCCGCTTTCTTGATGCTTTCGGGATTAATCCCTGAGCCATCATCTTCAACCTCTAAAATTACATGATTGCCGTTTCGGTGAGCAGCCAACCGAATTTTCCCAGTTTCATCCTTGCCTTTTTTTGCTCTCTCTTCAGGAATTTCTATACCATGGTCTATGCTGTTCCTTAACAGGTGAATCAGTGGCTCACCGATTTCATCAAGAACCGTTCTGTCAACCTCGATGTCTCTGCCTTCCATCAGCAAATCTATTCTCTTTCCCTTCTTTAACGACAAATCCCTCACTAAACGTGGAAACCTGTCAAATACTTGACTGACAGGAACCATGCGCACCTGCATCACAAGATCCTGCAAATCAGCAGTTAAACGGTCAATGTTTTCAGTTATGCGTTTCAGGCTGTCGCCATGGTTGTCAGCAGTAACCTGAATCAAGGCAATTTTATTTATAACAAGCTCGCCGACCAAATTCATCAGTTTATCCAGTTGATCAAACTTTACGCGAACGCTCTGTGCAGCATGCGTTTCAGCAACGACTTTAGTGATTGTCTTGTCTTCAATAGTAATTAGATAATTGTTTTCAGGAGGCAGCACAACAGGCTCTTCTTTGACAGAAGAAACCGGACCATCAAAAGGTGTAACGCTTACCTGCTCCACCTCAAGAACCTGCCTCGCACAATTTTCGATAGCTTTTTCATCAAACTTACTGGTAACTATCAATTTGAAACCTTGACTAAGCTTTTCCTCGTCAAGTTCCCCATTGGCTGGAACAGACTCTACTACTTTTGCCACTTCAGTCATTCTCTCAAGCACCATGCCTGCCCGTATACTCTTAAAGCCGCAGTCAGCACTGAACCGTAAATCAACCGCAAAACACTTCTCACCTGTACACTCCGCTTGCTCAACCGCTTCATTTGCAACTTTACTTACCACCGCGAGCATGCTTTCAATTGCGGATGGCTTTGAACTCTTGTTTTTCTCAGGCTCAGGCTCGACAGCACAAAACTGGGATTTTAACGCTTGAAGTTTGCACTTGAATTGCTCAAAGTTAATTTCGCCTTCAACCTGGTTCTGAATGTTCTCTAGCCGCTGTGACAAGGCATCTACGCATTCCAAGAGCAGGGTTATAAGATTACTTGAGGGTTTACTGCCCTTACGCATATCATCGAATACGTCTTCCATAGCATGAGTAAGCTCTTGAAAATCTTTGAAACCCATCATGCCAGAAGAGCCTTTCAGGGTGTGCGCTGACCTGAAAAGCATGTTAACTACTTCGGTGTTTTCAGGTTGCTTTTCCAAAATCAGCATTGACTTGGTAAGGGTATCTATGTGCTCTTTTGCTTCTTCAATGAAGAGTTGCCTATATTGGTCGTTATTAAGCGTCAAGCGGTTGTTCCCCTTTTTTGGTAGCCTCAGTTAACTTAGACACAATAAGAAAGTTTAGCAGAAGGATATTTGTAATCGTGCGTCTTTTTCTGTTACACCTAACTTATCCTTTGAAGTGTTTTGTTGCCAGCCAGTGTTTGGGTAAAACAGGGGAACGCATCAACTTTAGGTGTTGCGCTTGAGTATGGCTTCTGATAGACTCGAGCTCCAAAATCCACAGAAACAAACTTGCGGGATGGCTCACCCGTTAATATCTCAGTCTTGCCCGTGATAAAATAGCCTCCAGACTTGAGTGCATTGTAGAAATTCATGTGGACGTGCTGCTGGCCCTCTCTTGAAAAATAAATCATGACGTTTCTACATAAGACCAAATCAAGGTTCTGGTGAGGAGGTAAATTCATCAAATCCAACTGCTCAAAGCAAATCATCTGTTTTAAAGAATCCTTGACTTTGAAAGCGTCTCCTTCTTGTGTGAAGAACTGATTAAGCAAACTGTCGCTAAGAGTGCTCAGCTGCTTTTTCTCATACACACCCTTCGCCGCTTTAGATAACGCGTCCTTATCTATGTCAGAGGCAAAAATCGTTACTTTACGATTAACCAAGGCTTGACCAAGCACTTTATGGATTAAAATGGCTAAGGAGTATGGTTCTTCCCCGGTGGCGCATCCTGCGCTCCATATGCAAACATTTGTTGAGGTCAGAATTTTTGGCAGAAGATTTTTTCCCAGGTAAGTATAGACATCGTTGTCTCTGAAAAACATAGTATAGTTGACGGTTAAGTCGTTGAGAAGATTTTTTATTTCTTCAGGTTTTTTCTTTAGGTAAAGCAGGTATTTGCCATACGTACTGGCGCCTGTTGCCCTTAAACGTATTTCAAAGCGCCTTTTTAGGTATTCGTCGCGATAACCATCGCAGTTCAAGCCGGCGGATTCATAAAGAATTTTTTTTAATCTTTTAAAAGCCATTTGTTCCAAAAATTGTTGAACTGATTCAGGTCCAGTTTCCTCAATCAAAAATGATTCCTCAGCTCAAATAAGCCTTTTAGCTTTCTATACATCAATCAGTTCTTTAGACTTCTCCGTTAGCAATTTTTGCAGTTCTGCGCTTGGAAAAATCACAATTATCGATTTTGCTTCTTCGCCCTTACGTTTGAAATGGGTGTCAAAAACAAATGCCTTCTCAGAAGCCATTGCCTGTTTAATCAAGAAGTTATCAAGAATGGCATCAAATGCGTCCACTATAAGTTCAGGAGTCGTAGGCAACAGTTGTAATCCTACAAAGTCGGATATTGCAGTTAGGAATGAGCCGATTAGTATGTTTGCGAGTTCCTGTATAGCTGATATCTCCATGCTCTGGTCCAGTTCCTCAATTGAGGAAGCCATGGTCATCATTGTCGCAATTTTTTTTGCTTCGGTTAATTCGAACATCAGCAGAATGTCGCATCCATACTTATCCTTAAGTTGCAGATAAACTGCTGTTGTGGGAATATCATGTCGGTTGTAAATTTTAGGAAGCAAATGAGGCTCAACCCTGTGGATTGTAGGCATATCAATCAGGATTTCCTGTTGAAGAATATCAGAGAGAGCGGTTGCTGCATGTCCTGCGCCTATGCTTCCGAGTTCTTGAAGAATGCCCGAATCAACCTGCTGATCCTCGACGGCGCTGTAGACGCCTATGCTACTTTTCACAATGTGTGTCTCAAATGTTAGTTGCTTATTCATAGTTTAGTGATCTCTCCATCAAAACGTCGTACAGTTGCTATTCCCGAAACAATATTGAAGGTTATTCTTCTACCATGTGAGCCACCGACATCTTCACCAGCCAGCCTTATCTTATGGGCAGCTAACGCAGCCTTAACGGCTTTAATGTTCTTAGCTCCGATGTCTAAACTAGCAGTGTTTAGGTTTGCAAACATGTTGGCTCCTCCAGCAATTTTTGCTGAAAGACGACTTTCTTTTCCACTTATTCTTCGTATAGCCTTTACAAGGGCAGGGACTGCCGTGTCAGCAAACTTTCCTGGAAGAGGCTCGTGTGGTTCAATGGCAGAGTTTGGAAGCATTATGTGAGCTAACCCCCCACATTTGTGTACTGGATCATGTATGCAGATTGCGATGCATGAGCCGACACTTGTTAATAGCTCGACAGGTTTGCTTTCAGCTTTTATTTCTGCCATATCCACTCGAACCTCTTCCAGTTTTTGATTTGTGTTAGCTTGTATGGTTGCATATGGAGTTACCTCATACTGCTGGTACGTGAGCGCTACTTTGCCCGACTGCTGTTTCTCCGTTATTTTGTTTGGCATGATTATTGATGCCATGTTGACCTTGTGTCCAGCGAAGTTAAGTAACAACAGGAGTGCCTCAGCAGTACTTTGAAAGTACTTCCATTACTTTTTGTGGTTGAAATGGTTTGACGACGAAGTCTTTGGCGCCTAACTTGATGGCTTCAGCTATTAGTGCTTGCTGCCCCATTGAACTGCACATGACTACTTTTGCTTCTGGATTGCTGGCGACGATTTGCTTGAGCGCTTCTATGCCGTCTTTTGCTTTGGGGCCCGGCGGCATTATTATGTCCATGAGGACTAGGTCGGGTTTTGCTTGTTGGTACTGGGTTATTGCTTCGTCTCCGCTTGTGGCTTCAGCGATTACTTCGTGTCCTGACTGCAGGATTATTTTTTTGAGGACTGCTCTCATGAAGGATGCGTCGTCTACTATCATTATTGTGCCCATTTCGGTTTGCCTCTTGTTAGGTTCTTTTACTCTTAGATGCCTGCAGATTGTATAAAAGTATTGTGTAGCAATACATAATATTGCAGAACCTTATAAAAAATCAAGAGAACGATACAAAAGTTAGGCAAAGATTATTCTCAAACTATCTGATCCTTTTTTTTGGACCATCATGCTTGTTTTTCCGAGTGCTAATCATTGAGGATTTCAAGCTAAGCAATGAGAGTTTTAAGCGTTCTACCCAAGGATTCGAAGCTCGAGAAGACTTTCTTTATGCTGGCTCTAATCCAATCTTATTTTTAACAACGCTAACATCTTTAGCCAACTTGCTTAGCTTTCCGTTTTTATAATTGAGAATTTTTGTAGGCAACAAAGGGCGCTAGCGAGTAAACCATTAGTTTCAAAACGGTTATTGGATGCGTTAACCAGAGATACCACCATGAAGGCGCTATAGACAGCTTAAAGAATGTTTTAAGTTTCGGGCTGAGCCTGACTTGTGTGTGTAGCCATGCCATGCGGTGAAAGTCAATAACCATTTTGAGGAAAGCCTTTTTCGGCAGAGTGGACACGATTATCATATTGCTGTTAGGATATTGCGGAGGAATAAGTTGCTCATAACTGAGGCCCTTAGGGAGAAGGTTATTTTTTGCACAGTATTTCCAAACTTCAGTGCCAGGATATGGAGTTAAAACGTTAATTCCAAAGAAAACAAGATTGTGATTTTTCCAGCACCAATTCATTGTCTCCTTCATCTCTTGAACCGTTTCAGTGGGTGTACCGAAGATAAAGCTTCCACCCATTGTTATTCCAACTTGTTTAGCCAATGCCAAAGCTTTGCTGTTATCTTCTACCGAAGCTGAATTGTTTTTTAAGTATTTTAGAATTCGGTTACATCCTGACTCTAAGCCTATGCTGATTAAGACGCAATTCATTTTCTTAACAAGTTCTAGAATTGGTATGTTTATTGTTCTGGCCCTTGCTTGGCAACCCCAAGTTAACCATTTATTTATGCCATGCTTCTCAAAAAGTACCGCTAGTTCCTTTAGGCGTTTGGTGTTGATTAAAAACTCATCGTCATTGAAGAAAACGCTTTTAATATTGTATTCTCGTTTGAAGAATAAGATTTCATCAACGATTCTCTGGGCACTAAAGTACCTGACAGTATGGGTTCTTGCGCTATTCCAGCAGAAACGGCATCTGTAAGGGCAGCCTCTTGACGTAACCATCGCCATGTTTGGGTAATGAATTTTGGGGAATTTTGAGCCGTTTTTAATGTAGACTTCCATGTCTAACAGGTCATAGGCGGGGCTTGGAATATCGTCTAGGTTTTGTATTGGTTCTCCCTTAACGATAGCCGGTATGGCTTCTCCTTTCATTTTAGCTTTAACAATATTGCTAAAGGCTAATTCGCCTTCGCCGACAACTACGCAGTCAGCATGGAGTTGTGCCTCTTCAGGTAGCTGTGTGGCATGAATACCGCCTATAACGGTGAAAATCTCGGATTTTTGGTTGCGCAGCATATCGAGTAGTTTGTAGGCTGCTGGAGCTTGAGGCGTAACAGCCGTCACACCAACAATATCGGGTTGAAACTCGTGAAGCAGTTTTTCTACAGGTTGTTTGGCCATGCCGTCAATGATTTTTACTTCAACTCCAGGTACAGTTTTCCTTAGGTAACTGGCTATGTATCCGAGATTCAAAGGGGCACAGGCATCATTAAAATCTAAACCTGTGGATGGAACAACTAAAGCAACTTTCATTTAAGCAACCTCTTTTTTAAAGCGTTTTTAAGTAATGGAAAATATGCGTCATTAAGACTCCAGCGATAACCCCAACTATTCAAGCACCCATGATGACCACATTCATGCACCGTCTGCCTTACTGAATTCGCCTTCTCGCTGTTCCAAACTGTTTCGGGATCATGTGTCATGATGTTACCAATGCTTGTATCCCAATGGCTTAAGCATGGAACAATATCGCCATTGCAACGCAAAACAGCGAAGCCTCTTAAAGCATAACACTCAAAGCAAGGGCTAACTCCGTTTAAACTGTCTAGCCAGCTTTGCCTATAAGAGCCTTCGGAAAATGCTTTGTTTATCGCTTCTTTCAATAGGTCCTTGTCTCCACAATTATCAAAGGGGGTGTCTTGATTACGATAAAATGAGCTTTTGTTGGGCCAGTGCCAAATAAACTCAAGGTTGTTGCATTTAACATAATTAAGTAGATCGTCTGCGTGTTTTGCTGTTTCATAGGTCAACGTGGACCCAACAGTAACGCGCAAGCAACAAAAATCGCGCTGCAGACATGACAAGCCCTGAACGAGAGCGTCAACCTTTTCAAAGTTACCGGGGACTCCGCGGAACATATCATGTAATTCACCGATGCCATCTAAGCTTATTCCTACATCAACTTTAGCGCCCGCCTCAAGAACTGAACCTACAGCTTCCAAGATTTTTTGGGGCAGTAATCCATTAGTGCTAACCTGCAAGGTAGCTTTAGGCAAAAGCTTATGCTCAGTTAACAGGATACTTTTCAAATTACAAAGGCTTGGTTCTCCGCCGCTATTTAGAATATAGTCTACATTCTTAAATAATGGATTGCCTAAGACAGCGTAGTCAATTCTTCTTTGGCTATTCTTATTTTTCCAAATAAAACAGGTTTTGCATCTGCTGTTGCAAAGGTCGGTTGTTTCAACCCATAACCGCTTAAGCTTAGGATTTAAACGTTGATTTAGTGAAGCAAGGTGATATCTTATATCAACCAATTTTATGAAACCTCGCCTTGAATGATTTTAAGAAAGTTATCGACAACATTACTAAAATTGTAGTAACTAGCCGTTTGCCTACTGTTAGCGATTAACTGCGGCATCAATAACTGATTGCTAAGCAGATAAACAATTATGTTCTTTATAGATTCAGCATTAGCTCCATAAGGCACAATATAGCAGTTTTCGAGGTGTTTAAGGTATTCAGAACATGGAGTAGAAACAACAGTGCAACTACAATTCATGGCTTCCAGCATTCCAAGACCAAAGCCTTCCTGATCACTTAAGTTAACATAAACTTGAGCCTGATTGTACATTCTTATAAGCTCATTATCAGAAGCTTTCTCTTCGCTTAATAAAATCACAAAACCATCTTTTGTGAGCAACTCTGCAACTTGCTTGGCTAAGCTTGAATTTTTCCAGTTCGGTGTTCTATACGAAATCATAACACTTTTAGGAATTTTTTTAATGGTTGAATCCCGATAGAATCGTTCAAAATTGACTCCGTTACCAACAAAGAAGCCTCCGACTTTTTCTTTTAGCCAGTCGGAAACACATAATTTAGTTAGCGGATACTGATAAGACAGTAAAGCTTTCTTGTACAATTTTGACCCTTCATCATAAAACAATGGCTCAAAATGTTGTACTAAATAGAATCCCTTACCTTTACGGCTTTGATAAGTGGGTTTTGCTGTAGGCCAAAACGTAGCTATGTTAACATCACATTCAGGCATATTCTTGAGAAGAACCTTTTGCTTCTCAGAAAGTACATCCAAGTTTTTTATGCCAAACTTGTTTAATGCTTTAGAGAAAGTACCAATATCCGCATGCAAAATTTTCGCTTTTATAGGACTAAACCAAGCGGGAATATCTCGGCCGGCAAAGTTAATGGTCACATTATGCCCCAATTCAACTAACCGATTACTTAACTCGAAAACAACCCTGTTACCACCAGACAAGCCCAGGTCTATACTGTTAAAGTTTATTTTCATTTAATTGCTCTCCAAGGACATACCTTTAGTGTAACCGAGCAGCCAGCACAAACGCAAAGCAGGGTAAGCGACTGTTAACCGGGCATCACGCATTTTCAACGCCATTCGCAAGCCCGAAGCAGGAGATTTTGCCAGCTTGAATACAAAACGGCTTAACGTTTCGTTCTGGTAAATCTTGGTAATCTTGCCTAGGCGTTTATAGAGTTGCGGTAGGCTTAATCCGTAAAAGTAGTAATGCTTCAGCTCATTTAGCAAGCTGTCATGCAAATGCAAGCTTTTAACATCATAGTTGACAAGCCACTCATAGCCTTTAGATTCAAACAGGTTCAATAGGTAAGTGTCTATGCCAGCATAGGTTAGCTTGGGAAAACCACCAACAGACCTTAAAACCTGAGTGTTCCAAAACGTGTTATCAAGCGTTTTTCCATAGCTGCCGTAAAAGTCAATTTGTCTTCTCGTTAGACCGTAAGGTTCAACATTAAAACAGAAATTGCTCTGGGGAAGAAATCTCAAGCCGCAAGCAGCAGCAACATCATCTTTGCCTATAATCATTGGGGATACATTGGTCCACCAAGCAGGAGATAACAGAACATCTTGTTCGAAACTGCAGAAAACCTCTGTTTCGACCAGTTTAAGAGCGGTATTGGCTCCGTCACTTATGCCTTTGCCTTCATTTCGGATTACATTCCAACCGCAGCTTTTAGCAATGGAAACAGTGTTGTCCACGCTGCCATCGTCCACAATCAGCTTTTGGTTAACCATGCCATCAGGAACAACATTGTTAATTCGGTCAAGAACGAAAGGTAGGGTTTTTGCGCCGTTTAAAGTCCACATTACCAAGTCAACTTTCAAGCAAAAGCATCCTCCTCACCGATAAAATGCCAGTGCTCGACGCCGACGAAACTGTAGTCAACAGGTTTGTAAACTCGTTTTTTGCGGGTCAAAAGCTTTGTCACTTGAATGCTTCCCATGACATCTAACGCCTCAACCGATTGTTATTGTCCCGCAGAGAGAGCTGCTGAGAGAGCTTCAGAACTCTTTTGGATTTCTTTGGTTACGCTTGAAAGGAATTTTATGCGGTTCTCTAGTTTGCGTTTTTGCATACTTGTTAAATTCTTAAACTTAGGCAAGATATCTCCGACAACAGCGGTCATAAGTTCGCGATTTTTTTCTTCGCTTAAATCCTTCAACTCAACACGGCCATCAGTGTACTGCAGAATCAAGTGTCCTGTAGGGTCTACATGTGCTTGAACCACATCTCCAAATTCTACTGGCAGCGCTGATTGATTCACGGCTATGGATGGTGCCAGTGGCTGCATGAGCTTAAAGAGGGAGGAGAAAAATTCAGAGATAAGGATTTTTTCTTCCGAGCTAAGTTCACTTATTTGACCGATGTCGTCAGCCGTGCTTTTGAATGATTCAACCAGTTCCTGGATGGATACAGGCTTTTTCCTTTCAGCATGCTTTTGGGAATCGCTGTTGGAAACAGATGGTTCCTGTTTTGTGACTAATTCTTGGGTCAATGCTGATCGATTCGTGTTAGCGTTTTATGAGAAGAAAAGCACTTGTATGTCGCAGAAGATACACACAGAGGTTTTATGGTTTTGCAAGCTACTGTTTTTTCAAGTTAGGGAGTTCCTAAACATGCATGTGTACAGAGCGTATCAAATAGCGATTTATTACTCTAACTTGCACACTCCCCGACCAGTAAAACCTCGGAGGCGACACCCCAGTGAGCTATGGACACCAAGGACTTAGAGAAAAAGCCGATGCAAGCAGAATCCAAGAGGTTACTTCTCTTAAGCGAGACCGATTCAAGGTAACGGTTTCTCTTGATAAAGAGCGTCCCATGTCCAAATCGCCTCTTTATGAGAAATATAACATCCAAAGGTATGACTTGCATCCGAACTTTAGCTTTGCCCACCTTGACGATATGATTCCGAAAGGTACGCCTGAATACTTGGATCATGGTAAAAACTATGTTGAGCGCATTGTACGTGCATTGTACTATTTTAAGCAGTGCAGTTTGATTGGTCCTTCAGGAACAGGCAAAACCCACATTGTCTACCTTGTTGCTGAACTCACAGGTCTGCCCATTTGGGAAGTCAACTGTGGCTTGAGCACCAGCAGCTTTGACCTTATCGGGCGCTTTATCGGTTTAGGCAAAGAAAACTGGGTAGACGGATTATTAACTCAGTGGCTTCGCAAAGGCGGCATAATGTACCTTGACGAGGCTAACATGATGAAGCAGGACGTCGCCACAAGGCTCAATCCCGTCTTGGACACCAGAGGACACCTTGTGCTTAACGAGAAAGACAGCGAAGTCATCGAACGCCATAAGTACGGTTACATGATTATCAGCATGAACCCTGCAACCGCCGAGTTCTCAGGAACCAAACCGTTAAACGCTGCCATGAGGCGGCGCATGGCTGTTTGGATAAACTTTGACTTTTTAAGCGTTGGCGAAACCATATCTCCGCATGAAGTGGAGATGCTACGGAAAAGAACAAAGATTGATCAGGATACGGGTTATAAAATTATTCAGGCTGGCGCTGAACTGCGCAGACAGTATAAAGCTGGCGATTTGCCGTATGGTCCATCGCTTGGTGACTTGATTAACTGGGCTACACTGGTGTATGATGGGAATACCCCGATGGGTGCAGCTGAGGAAACAATCATCGGGTTAACAAGCGATAATGTTGAGGTTCAGGCTGATGTGCGAAGAATCCTTGAAGCGGTATTTAACACGCCGCAATAGTTAGAGAGGGCTGATGGCTTTTTGGGGTTTCTTGACTACGCTTGGTCGGTCTCTTTCCAAAAAGACAACACCAAAGTGAAAATACGTCAAGATTCAGCCTTAACGCAGCCGACTTTGGCTTTGGATAATTTTGGGTTTACGATAACTCTCCCGACGGCTCAATTTTTAGAGAACGACCAAATTTTATTTTTGGGGCAAAAATTTCCCTCTACAACTTCGGGTAAATCCAGGGTTGGGCGTTTGTTTAGGGCAACGGTTTTGCATTTAACAACTCATACATTGTCGCCTTTTTCAAGGGATAGAATTGTGCCTAAGCAGTCAGATTCAATAGTTGAAGCCTTCGCAAGGTCCCTAATCAATGACACATTCGTTAATGCTTATTTGCTGGCTTGGTATCCTGACCGATTTGTAGATATTGCCTATGCAAACACGTTAGCTTTCCAAAAAATAAAGGCCTCTGAGAGAATTTTCACTAACTCAACTAGGCTTATGACTGCCTTGCTTACGAAACTTAACAATGGCTCCATCAAAGGTTCGCTGGGCAAGGAAGAGGAACAGGCAGGGATTCAAATTTCTAAGATGCTGGCGGATTTGAAGGAAAACTCGTTTTTAGCTTCGATTGCTGGAGAACAAATTGATCTAGACAAGTTATTTGATGAGAAGGTTGAAGAGCTAAAGAGCATACTCGAACCGTTCGGTCCTTTTTTGGAGGCACCATCTTTTCGGCATACTGAAAGCATTGGCCGCTGCAGCATTTATAGTGAAGCGGAAGTTCAGGGTGGTGAGGATTTTGAGGGTTTATTCATTCAATCTATCGAAGCGTTGGGTGGCGCGCTTCCTGTTGTCGACAGCATAGAGCAGTGTTGGAGGCCTGAGCAGGAGGCGGAGGCGCTTCAAGCGTTTAATTCTGACCAGTACCAGAGGCAGCGTGAGGAAAAAATTATTTCTAAAATCACTCCTTATGTTGGTTGGACTAGGTTTAAGTCAGTGTCTTTTCCTGAGGAAGATTACACTCAGTATTTGAGAGCGAGGAATTTGGTGCAGGGTGCGAGTAGGAGGCTTTTGGATATTTTGCGTTCGGCGTTTAATTATTTGGATGAGGATCCGAGGCAGGAGATGGGGCAGTTGGATTTGGCTGCGGTTATTCAGTCTTTGGCGAGTAATAAGCCTGCGACTGATGTTTTCACTTTGGATGAGTATCTGAAGCCGAGTTTTGCTTGGTCACTAGTTTTTGATGTGAGCAGTAGTATGCAGGTGCGCGGGGAATATGGTAGGGCGTTGGCTATTGCGGTGGCGGAGGCGGCGAAGGAGTTGATGACTGATCCGACTTCTTGGACTTTTTTTGGTTTTAGCGACCGTTTCTATATTCTTAAGGATAGTACGGAGTCTTATTCGAAGAGGGTTAGGGCCAGGATTGGCGGTTTGAAGTTTGAAGGGTTGACTTATATTCCTGATGCGGTGCATATGGCGGGTAAGATGTTGGCTAAGCGGTTTGAGGAGCAGCGTGTTTTGATAGTTATTTCTGATGGTTGGCCTTATGGCTATCCTAATATGCCTTTGGCGTTGAAGGAGAGTGTTGATGATTTGCTTAGGAAGGGGGTTATTGTTATTGGGATTGGTGTTGAGACTAATAGGATGAGTAACTTTTTCCATTTGCATGCGTCGGTTTATACGCAGAAGGATTTGGTTAACAAGTTTGGGGCTGTGTATGCTAATGCTTCATCTAAAGCGCTTGAAACATAAACTTGCTGTTTAATTCTGCAGATTTGGGCTTTGTTTTTCTTCTTTTCTATTGAAGAGCTGTTGCTTTGCCATAGACCCCTCCCCTTTCATAAACTAAGTTAAGTTGTTTTTTTTTGGTGTGGAGTGTTTGTTTTTTCTATAGTAGTTGTTGATGAGACCCCTTCCCCTCCACAACAACAACCAGTGGTTTGTGCTTCCGTTTGCTTTTTGGCGTCGGGTTGAGGTGTGCATTCCTGGTTGGTTGTGCATTTTGCCACAAGCAGAGCAAACAGGGAACTTTTAGCCACCATAGCGAGACAGAGCATTTCTTGGTGGAAATCTTATTTTACCTGCAGGTTAATCTTTTACTGGTGATTAATTTGGATGTTTTTGAAGCGATAAAAAACAGGCGAAGCATACGCCAATACTCTAACCTGCCCGTTGAAAGCGAAAAAATCTCAAGAATTTTGGAGGCTGCTCGGCTGTCTCCTTCAGCAAACAACAATCAACCCTGGAGCTTTGTGGTGGTTACCCAAAAAGAGGCTAGGGAAAGCCTATTTCCTGCCTACCCGCGAGAATGGTTCATGACTGCGCAAGTTGTGATTGTTGCCTGTGCTGACCCCAAGAAAGCTTGGTCTAACCCCAACGGCGAGGACTACTGGAAAGTCGATGTTGCCATTGCGGTGCACAACATGTGCCTTGCGGCTTATGAGTTGGGTTTGGGGTCTTGTTGGGTTGCAGCGTTTGATGAACAGAAAATCAAAAATGCCCTTGGAGTTCCCAAAGAGTTGCGTGTTTTGCTTTTGTTGACGCTTGGTTACTCCGCGGAGGAGAAGGGTCCGGTGACGAGTAGGAAGCCGTTGGAAGACATAGTTCGGTATGAGCGTTGGCAGCTGAATAATGCTTAATTAACGCCCTGCGTATAGTTTTTTGGTGCTTTTTATGGTTAAATATAAGGTTGAAGTTGACCGCCAAACTTGCATTGCAACAGGCGCATGTTACGCGACTGACTCGGCTCATTATGAGTCGGATGAGAAGCAAAAGTCTAAAGTGGTCGGCGGAGAAACTGACGAGTCAAAGTCAGTGCGGGTTTTTGATGATGACAACTTGGAGGATGCCCAGGCTGTAGCAAAAGCATGTCCAGTGTCTGCGATAACTGTAACCCAGCTTTGATTACTTTCTGTAATTTAGTGATGAATTAAGAAAAAAGAGTAGTTTTCAATCGTTGCAAGTTTAGTGCATTTTTAGATTCGAGCTAATAGTTTTTGCGATAAGGTAGGCGAGAGGAATAGTGTACAATGCTAATGTGGCATTGAAGAAACCGGTAGAGGGAAGCGAAGCTATAATGAACATTTCGTCTAGTTCATAGCCTAAAGGAGCTGGATAGCGCAGAACTGTGTAATTTACTACTGTCATGACAATTACTCGAAATACAATTGCGAGTGCTGTTGCTACCGCAATTAGTCTTGTGTTATACTGGATGCCTGGATTTAATGTTTTTTCTTGTAAGGTCTTTCGGTTGGCAACTTTTTGAACGATGAAGACGCCGAGTAGCATGCTTATGACAGCGACAAGATTGTAAAAGGGTCCAAGTAGAAGCAGACCTGGGGACAGTACAAGCAGAGCTAGTGCGTTTAGTCCGGCGATGGCAAGTCCATATCTGTAGCCGATTAGTAGAAAGGCTGCGACTATGGGGATTTCCCATATTTGATACATTAGGTAGGGAGCGTATGGTGCTGGGATTTTGACTTGAGTGAAAACTACTGTTAAGGCTGCAAAGATTATTACTAATGCGAGTTTCCTTGTATCCATGGTTATCAGCTTTAATCGTTGCTACTGATTATTTAAGAGTAGCTACTCAAAAAAGAGTATCGTTTCAGCCCAAAACTGATAAATTCCAACGTTACCTTATACTATCAAAAAGTGAACGTATTGACTGAACCAACCCGCTACTCATCGTCCGGCGAATTAAAAAGCTGGCTTGAAAACCAAACAAGCTCAACCCTCTCGCCTGTCCATGCCCAAGCAAAAAAGTTACGGGACGACATGCAGCTTTCAATCCAAGCTATCGCTGATGTTAGCAAGATACTCCTTGAAAATAGCAACCGAGAAATTGAGCGAAGAAACATGAAGGTCTACAACCGTGCAAGAGCACTCAACAAGCTTGCCCACCTGTTTCTCGACCGACTCAAAAAACTAAGCCCGCCAGACCAGATAACCTATGACAGCATAAGCAAGTATACGCAAGAGGTTCAGAAAATCCTTGTTGTAACGGAAGTTGATGTTAGGAATTGGTTTCCCCGAATTTCACCGTTCTTCATTATGGATAGGCGTAAATTCCTTACAGTTTTCGAGAAGGCTAAACAATCGTACACCATTCTAAACGATTTCGTAAGCAAAGAATACATAAAAACCAAAACTTTAGAGGAAACATTCCTGATCATAAACGAACTGCAGGATTTGGAGAAACACTTAGTTGCCCTCAAAGAGGAAAAAGAAAACATAAAAGACGAAAAAATCCCCATTGAAAAAGAAATTGCTGAACTAGAGCAAAAGATTGAGGATATGAAAAGCAAAGGACCCATTGACAAGCTAAATCTTGTTAACGCAGAAATCGACTCATTAAGCAACGAGCTTCGGCATGCATTAAGGCACCTGCAAAAACCCTTCATAAAAATGCAAGCCCTATCCACGCAGGGGGGCGGAGCAGGCTTATTACCCGACGAGCTTAGCAAGCTTAACCAGTATTTGGAAACGCCGTTTGATGCGTTGGTGACTGAAAGAAGCGGGTATCCAGTGCTTAAGGAGGTTTTGCAGAAGCTCAAGGTTTTGTTGGATGAGGACAGGTTAAAACTTAAGTCAGATAAAGCTCGTAAAGCTGAGCAGTCTGCAGATGAAATCCTAAACAAAGATTCTTTGGCGAAGCTTCAGATTCGCTGTGGTGAAATGGCAAATATAAAAGAGCAGCTTTTAGCCTCCTCAAAAATGGATGAAATTAGGCATAATCTTCAGACTTTTCAAGATCAGGTCGAGCAACTCAAAGCACGGAAATCAAGCGTTGAAATCCACGAAGTCGTAAAGGCAAACGCATACAAAGAGACAGTGGATAAAATCAGTAATCTTAAGCGGGCAATCGAGAGAAACATTCATAGTTCCACAGGAATAAAGGTTCAAATCTCCTAACGTTCTGTTTTATTTTGTATGGATTTATCTTTACTTGTTGAGGATTCATTAAACATTCAGGGATATGACTTCATCAAAACGGTAGATAGCGCCGTAAGTTTGCTGCGCAAAGAAAAAGGTCGCCTTGGAAATTTTTCTGTTACCAATCGTCTAGTTGAACTCCAGCCTACAGGTGAAGCCTTAGTAGTTGGCGACTTGCACGGCGACCTAACAAGCCTCACCACCATCCTACAAAAAAGCGCATTTATAGAAAAAATGGAAAAAACAAAAGAGACGACGCTGATTTTTCTGGGAGACTACGGCGATAGAGGCGAGCGGTCAGCAGAAGTCTACTATGTTATTTTGAGGCTTAAGCTTGCTTTTCCCCTGCAGGTTGTTCTTTTGCGTGGAAACCATGAGGGCACAAGGGACTTGATGGCTTACCCGCATGATTTGCCAATCCAGTTTCAACGCCGTTTTGGTGAAGGCGGGCGTATGGCTTATGAGCGGATGCATCTTTTGTTTGCTTGTCTATACAACGCCCTCTACGTTAAAGAGCGGTACTTGATGGTTCACGGCGGCATATCTCCCCAAATCAGCAGTCTCCAAGATATCGCTCAAGCCCAAGAAAACCAAAACGAGGCTCTGCTAGAGGACCTGCTTTGGAGCGACCCAGACGAGAGCGAGTGGGGCATGTCTTCTTCGCCGAGGGGCGCGGGCAAGCTTTTTGGCAGAAGAGTAACCGAGGATGTTCTGCGGGAGTTGAATGCTAAAATTTTGATTAGAGGACATGAGTCGGCGTCGGATGGCTTCAGGATTAACCATGAAGGTAAGGTTTTAACTTTGTTTTCCAGAAAGGGCTCGCCGTATTTTAACAGATTTGGAGCATATCTGCAGTTGCCGCTTTCAGAAGAAATCGATGATGCAACTCGGTTGATGTCTTGGATTCACAAATTCTAGTTCATATATCCTCTGGTAGAGGAGTTCTGAAGCCTTCTCTGACGAGTTATAACGAATTAGGGCTAAAATTTCGCTGACATGCCTTCGCTACGGAAAATTAGACTTCGCTTTTTAGTAAAATTGGCTTGTCAAAAAATCTTTTATGCGTTTTCATTCTAGTCCTCTTAGAGAAAGGTCGCTTGCCCATGGATTTCTATCAGAGCCGAATCACCAAGATACATAACTTAAACATCGATTTTGAGGACATGAGTGCTCGCCTAAGAGCGTTATCTGAAAGTTACCCTTCAGGCCTGATTATACCGATAATCGAAGGCGACCTCAAAAACCCCATGCTGGGGCAGATGGTCGCCGAAATAAACCATTGCGACTACCTAAAAAAAGTGTTTATTGCTCTCTCAGCCAGCAACCAGGAAGGATATGGGAAAGCAGTCAAATCCTTTGAGGGCATAAAGATTCCTCACGATATCATCTGGTGCAACAAGCCCCAAGTAAACCTGGTGCTGAAAGGGCTAAAGAAAAAGGGGCTTGATGTCACAGGGCTGTCGGGGAAAGGTAAAGACGTGTGGATTGCCATGGGCATAGCTTCCCTTGAACTGTGCGCTTACGTAAT
>QYYE01000209.1 GCA_003589585.1 Candidatus Bathyarchaeota archaeon | reverse complement strand
GGCAAGACAATGTCAACCCAGCGCAACGATACGGTGAAGGACCAAACCAGGTCATGAGCTACCGAAACTACATCGAACTTGTCGTGCAACGCGCCCAAGCAGTCGGAATCTATGTGGACTTTGTCCCCTACAACACACTAAGCTACTATGATGGATTGCAAGGCGGATGGGACGGAACTCCCGGCAGTCTTGGATCAACAAGTGCGAACTTTATGCGCAGTATAAACAGCGATGAGATGCAGGCATGGCGCATGTGGTGGACAAGCGTGGTAGAAAGACTTGGCAAGTACCCGAACGTTATCTTTGAAATGTGGAATGAGCCAGAGAACGCAAAGCAACCATACTACAACTACATGATAGAAATGTACAAGACAATCC
>QYYE01000208.1 GCA_003589585.1 Candidatus Bathyarchaeota archaeon | reverse complement strand
TAACCAGGCTGTCATAGCAACTCCTCACAAACGCCAGGGAAACTTGATAATCCTGGGCTACTTGCTGAAATTCATCTTCACCAAGACTGCTAATATCGGAATACTTTCCTTTAAGGGAGATTAAGTCTTTCTCTTTACTTGTGTTTATTTCTCTTTCAGTATCTGAAGAAATCTCTGAAGTATTATCTGAATTATATTGCTGATTTTCTGCAAATAGATTTGCTGAATCTCTACAAATTAAATTGCTGATTTTCTGCAAATTGAGCTTAAAGTGCCTTTTGGGAGGAACTCCTTTGAGTTCGACTTTCATTAAATTCAATCTCTTTATCTTTTTAATCGCACCTTCCTGTTCACTCCTTGATAGAGCAGTTTCTTCCTTAATTTCGTCAATA
>QYYE01000207.1 GCA_003589585.1 Candidatus Bathyarchaeota archaeon | reverse complement strand
AGAGCTGCATGGACAAGTTTCGTGATGCCCTTTACATTTAAAGTTGTTGTGCTTCAACGAAACAAAATTCAGCATAGTCAGCGTTGATCGTTACACCGCTGAAAATATCCTCTATAAAACATAACTTAAAGAATGCTTTTGATTATTTATTAAATTAATTTTAAACATATATAATCTATCGAAAGAATTTTTGTAATAAGCAGTAAAAAGGATAAGTTCAGAACTGGGCGGTTTTAAGCCTTACAAATGTGCCGGCTTCTTCCGTGATCATTCTATCTCTTGGTATAAGCTATCTCAAATCATTGAGATGCTATTAAAAACGATTTCTATGCATTTTATTTTTATCATTGTGGGTCATAGATCAACATCAAACTTATTTGTGGATCACAAAACTGATATTATGATCCACAAATAAGTTTGATGTTCACGCATGATC
>QYYE01000206.1 GCA_003589585.1 Candidatus Bathyarchaeota archaeon | reverse complement strand
AAAGACCCCTAATTTTTTATAATCAAGTTTTCGTCATAGGCTTCTCAAATAACTCTGCCAGCTTGACATTGCTGATTCTCCAGGCTTTGCCCAACTTAATAGCTGGCAATTGCCCTCGTCTTGCCATCCGATAAATGGTTATCTTGGCAAGTTTGAGCTTTTCAGCTGCTTCGTTTATGGTTAGATATTCCTGGTTTTCCATAAGGCTAATTGATATTGTTTGATATACTTACACACTACCCAGAGGTTCTCTGTAAGTCAAGTGTGATCGTTAATGCTCCTTTATCCATCTTTTGTCTTTCTATAATATTCTGTCTTGCCAATGTAAAAAGGCGGTCATAAACTAGTTTTAAGCGCTCGGCACTCTCTGGTTTATCCGCATAAATAAAGCTGATGTTAGGTGGCATTATCCTTCTCATGTTCGTATTTGGCATATTTCCCTGCGCCAATTTTCTTGTCATTCCAGTCCTTT
>QYYE01000205.1 GCA_003589585.1 Candidatus Bathyarchaeota archaeon | reverse complement strand
GAAATGATGTTGTGGTCAGCTGTCTCGCTGTGTAGAAGTTGGCAATTATCGGCGCCGCCAAAAGTAACAATCCGGTGATGCCCAGAGAAATCAAGAGAACTCTTTTCAGTCTGCCAGAATCCTTCGCCGATTTAAGCAGAATACCGCTTTTGTTGGCTAATGAAGCCGCTGCCAAACTGAAGAACGGCAAGGAGTGATAAATATATTTGACAGCGCTAGTGTAGGGCGCTTTAAGATTAAGATTCACAGCCAAATACATAACCAAACCCAAAATGGACAGAATTGTTACCAAACAAACTAAGTCAAAAATAACTGTTGGCTTTGGAAACCGTTTCCATAACCACAGCCCAAGGGTAAAGGAAAAGATTGTTGCGGTGACAAAAAAGATTCCTAAGCCATAGTTTATCAAGAAATCACTGACAAAGGAGTAGGAAGGAATAACGTCTGGGAAGTTTAAATCGCTAAAATCATTATG
>QYYE01000204.1 GCA_003589585.1 Candidatus Bathyarchaeota archaeon | reverse complement strand
CTTAGCCAGCTACTTGGAAGAGCACACGATGCCAGGCGACAGACTAGTCTTAACGGTTATTAGGGGAGACTCGGCGACTGATGTTACGGTGGTTTTGGGGACAAGGCCTCAACCTGCCTAGCACGTCCTATCTTTTTGGTGATTTTGGATGTCTGATTCTTGGCGTGAACCCTACCATGTCGTAATCGAAGTGGAAAACAAGCAGTGCAAGATGGTCAAAAAGCTTGCCTCCATAGGGTTTAAGCACCTCAAAGTTGTTGACGTTCGAAGCTCAAGCAGCGGCTCAGTAAAGCACCTCATGGAGCTGGGCAAGGAGCAGGCTGAAGGGCTGTCTTTGGGCGGAGCTAAACTTAAAGGCAAGGCTGAGGGGTCTTCGATGTGGTTTGAAAGCGAAGGCTGTGAAGTCTGCAACACGATTCTGTCGCGTGACGCGTTTTTGGTTTCAGGCAAAAGCCTCGAAGACTCCATGATAATGTACAGTTTCATGGTGCCCACGTTTGAGGCCTACAAGGGCATCATTGCAGATTTGGAGAAGAGCGGGCACAGAGTTAACGTGGTTAAGCTGGGCAAGTTTGAAGCTAAAACCGGGGTTTTGACGGCTAAGCAGGAGC
>QYYE01000203.1 GCA_003589585.1 Candidatus Bathyarchaeota archaeon | reverse complement strand
ATAATCTATATTTGGTAAGTTCGGGTTGGTTAAGTTTCTTGGCTAATTGATTCCTTCTAAGAACCCATATGTGGCATTGCTTCTTTGTTGGAGGAAATAAAACGTCTGTTTGCTTAAAGTTATTTTTTGTAAGGTAGTCTTTGAGCATTGCTAAAGTTGGGTTTGGTAGTTTTAGGATTCTTGCTGCACCGTTTTTGGCTGTTTTTGGCGTTATGGTTCCGTTTTCTAGATTAATATTTTTTAGTCGTAGTCTGTGAAGCTCTACGGGTCTTAGTCCTGTGTCTCTGAGTATGCTAAATATTGTTGTGTATTTTCTGGTAAAAGTTGGGATTATTATGTTCACTTGTTCAGTTGTCGGTACATTGGGCAGTCTTTCTTCTCTTATGAAAAATGGCTTTTTCCAATTAAAACCATAAAATTTGACGAAATGGTCATAGGCGTTTGCATAAGCTTCTTTGTTTGCATTGCTGGATTGTTTGTTAGAAATGTATGCTTTAACGGTTTCTGGGTCATTTATGTCGGTATTTTTTGCAAGGTGTCTTAACCTTCTGCTGTAGCCATTTATGGTCTCTTCTGCTTGCCCTTGTTTTTTCAGGTCTAAAATAACCTCTAATGTTAGAGGTGACTCAAAAAGGGGGCGAGCGGGCGTAAAAGTGGACC
>QYYE01000202.1 GCA_003589585.1 Candidatus Bathyarchaeota archaeon | reverse complement strand
ATTTGCCACGACTGCGGTGTAAAGAAAGTCTTTGAAAATGGTGTTGCCGTTGATCGCCATGACTACCACTTTTCATCTAACGGTCGCGAGGAATGGGTTGAGCTTATCGTTACTCCTGTGAAAGATAAGGATGGAAACGTCGTTGCTGCATTGGAACTTGCGGTGAACATAACCGAAAGAAAAAGACTACAGAAAAAACTGGCTGATTACTCTCAAAAACTTGAAGAAATCGTGCAGAAAAGAACCGAACAGCTTAAGAAAACCCAAGAGGAACTGGTAAAGTCTGAGCGTCTTGCTGCTATTGGTGAGTTAGCCGGCATGGTCGGACATGACTTACGTAATCCATTAACAGGCATTAAAAACTCCGCTTACTTCCTAAGAAAGAAGGGTGACAAAATTTCTAAAACACATGCCAAAGAAATGCTAGACACGATCGATAGGTGTATTGACCATTCAAACCAGATCATAAATGATCTTCTGGAATACTCAAAAGAGATAAAGTTAAAGAGGAAAGAACTTTCGCCGAGAATGCTGCTTCTTGAATCCCTAACAATGGTCTCAGCGCCTCAAAATATCCAAATTGTAAATTGTCTGCCACATAAGCCCCTTATTAGTGTGGACGGTGACAAGATTGAACGCATATTTGTTAACCTAATAAAAAATGCCATCGACGCCATGCCGAACGGTGGTAAACTAACAATTGACGCTAAACAAGTGAAGGGGCGGTTGGATATTTCCTTTGCAGACACGGGCACAGGCATAAACGATGACCTTCTGCCAAGACTCTTCTCG
>QYYE01000201.1 GCA_003589585.1 Candidatus Bathyarchaeota archaeon | reverse complement strand
GCTTGGGGAAGTGGTAACTTGATAACCGCTGAGGACATTGAGACAGTTTTGGAAAAGTATGATACTGACAAGCTTGCGATTGGCACGTTGGGCTCTCACAGCTCGCTGAACATTTTCAAGGGTGCCAAAGAGGAAGGCTTCCGAACGGTTTGCGTCTGTAAAGAAAAAGACGTTATAATGTACCAGAAGTACCCGCTGGTCGACGAATTAATCGTTGTGAAAGACTTCACTGAGCTTCTAAACGAGGCGCTACAGGAGAGGCTTAGAAAACTAAACGTTGTGCTGATTCCACATGGCTCCTTCACAGCTTACCTTAGCACCGAAGAGCTAACCAACAGCCTCAAAGTGCCCATGTTCGGCAACCGCCAACTGCTCCATTGGGAAGCAAACCGCAAATCCCAAGAAGAATGGCTAAGACAAGCAGGACTTCGTTTACCCGCTGTCTTCAAAAGTCCCGAGGATATTGACCGCTTAATCATCGCTAAACTGCCGGGAGCCAAAGGCGGACGGGGCTATTTCCTTGCTAATTCGCCTAAGGCTTTCCACAAAAAATTCAGAGAGATGGTCGAGCGGGGCTTGCTTACAAACGATGATTTAGACAAGGTTCACTTGCAAGAGTACGCCTTGGGCGTGAACGTTTACCCCAGTTACTTTAGCTCAATCATAAACAATGACGTGGAATTGTTAGCCATGGATAGGCGCTATGAGTCAGCCGTGGATTCGATCGGCAAAATCCCAGCAGGCGAACAACTAGAGATTGATGTTAACCCCACCTACACGGTAGTTGGCAACTTCCCCATTGTTCTTCGCGAATCACT
>QYYE01000200.1 GCA_003589585.1 Candidatus Bathyarchaeota archaeon | reverse complement strand
GGCTTGCTGTCTTTCCACTCTTCTATTTGGGATAGTACCTTTAGCATGGCAAGAGTTGCGTAGGGGCACGGGTCGCCTTTTCTGCCTGGTCCTCTAAACTTGCCCAGTTCCTTGGAGACAGCGCAGGGCCACCCGTTCTCTCGAACAAGACTGACTAGGTAATTCACCGCTTTTTGCACTTGCGCATCTTGCCCGAAACCGAACTTAACCAAGGCATAGACGATTACTGGCGAGTCACACAGCGCCCAAGCCCACTCATCGCTCCCTGAGCCGCCGAAATGCTTAGGTATATTCATGGGCAACTGGAATGGTCCCTCATCAGACTTGTGCTCGTAAATCTTGTCGACGATTTCGCTGATGCAGGGGTCGTCTTTTCTTAAACCTAAATCTGCAACAAACGAGAGTTTGTGAAAGGGCTGGCTTGCGCTCTTATGGCTGCTTAAAACTGTGCACGGCCAACCCTTCAACTCTTCCAGCAGTGACCGAATTTTGGTGTCGTTTATCATTTGCTCTCTTGCCTTTTGCACTTCCGCTGCACTTTCAGGCTGCCCTAGCAAATCGGTGCGTGTTCTGTATTGAACCCAAGGTTCCCCTTCCAAAAGCCACCTGACTATTTCATCCATCAGAGTTCGCCCTGAGAACTATTTGGGAACCTTGTAAATAAAAGCGTTAATCCATTGACGGCTGTCACCGATTTTAACCATAAGGAATAGTCAAAACGGCGACCGACAGCAAGATTGACGTTGACTGCTTTATGCAGCAGTAGACCAATCTTTTATTTTGCTATTGCTTGTGGCAACTTGCACAACCAGAGCGCAACCCATGCCTCAATCTGACGCCAAAAAGCAATCCCCTGCATAATCC
>QYYE01000020.1 GCA_003589585.1 Candidatus Bathyarchaeota archaeon | reverse complement strand
CTTGTCGGCGTTTGGCAGGGGTGGGAGGCGTTTTTCTTCAGCTTTTTCCTTCTTTTGGGTTTCTGGCCAGTTCTTCTCAACAATGGCTTTCTGCTCCAAAAGCGGCAGGCTGTTTACTTCGTTGACTATTGTGTTGATTAGGCTGGAGAGTTCTTTTACCCTTGTGCGTAGCTCCTGTTTTTCGCCGAGGATTTTGCCCATTATGGCTCCTGCTTGAGCTTTGCCATCGTGCGAAACTGCGTTTAACAAGGCAGCTTTCCGAATAAGCTTTCTGAGTTCATGGTCGTTTTCAAGTGCCAAGGTGGTTACGCTCGCTGAAAGTTTACATGCTTCTTTTAATCAAGAATTCGGCGAACGCTTTTAATTTTTCCTTAGCCAAAGGCGTCGGCAAAAGCTTATCAACTTCACTCCAGCTTTCCTCAACCAACTGCGCCGCAGTACGCTTAACATGCTCAATGGCACAATATTTTTGCATAAGAGCAATGGCTTCATCTCGCAGCGTCTGGTCTGAGGTGTGCATGTTGAGAATTTCAATAAGCCGCTTTCTATCGGCGCTGTCAGCTTTTTTGAGGGTATAAATAACCATTAACGACCGTTTGCCTTCCGTTATGTCTTGGCCGACCCCGCCCTTTTTCTTGGCAAACTCTTGTCCCGTCAAATCCAAAACATCATCCTGCATTTGGAAGGCAACCCCGATGCTTTCGGCAAAACTTCCCAGCTTCTCAACCAACGGTTTGTTTGCGCCTGCAAGAACCGCCGCCATCTTTGCTGCCATACGTGCCAATGTACCTGTTTTGTAGGCACACATCTGCAAGTAGTCCCCTTCATCTAGTTGGTCTGCGTTGGCTATGCCCCTGTGCCATGCAATGTCCATGGCTTGTCCCATGCTTAGGTTAATCATTTCCTGCACGTAAACCTCGTAAACGTCCCGTTGCATTTCTGGAGAAAGTTTTGCGGACTGCGCCATCAACGGTAGGAGTGGGAGATAGTACATGGCGTTTCCAGCGTTAACGGCGATGTCTAAACCGTAAATTTTGTAGGTGCAGGGTTTGCCTCTTCGCATCTCTGAGCAGTCTTCGATGTCATCTACAATCAGGGTGCCGTTATGGATAACCTCGGGTATTATGGCGAAGTCTAAACAGTAATCTGCGTCTTTGCCTAACGCTTCGCAAATTAGCAAGAAGAGCGCTGGCCTCCACCGTTTTCCGCCCCTCTCCAGCATCTCCCAGATGGGTTCGGAGATTGCCTTGTTTAGGGTTTCAAGGTTGTAGCTGTACATGGGAGGAGTGACTTGGAAGAGTACGGAGTCTTTGGAGAATTTTTTAGGGATGTATTTTTCGATGGCTTTGTCTATTTTGGGCGCTGTTTGTTCAAGAAACTTTTCGATGTCCAAGCGTTAACGTGCTCCTCTCTTCGCATACTTTTCTACATTAAATCCACGGGTTATTAGCCACTCAGCTGTTTTCCCAGTAATCACAATGGGGATTTTAGATAAATCAGCAAGTTTTTCAGCGCCCACCAAAAACATAGCAGTACGCAACTCTTCAATGAGGCAAGAAAGCAATACTTCAGTTTCTTTGCAGTTTTTGGCGGCTGCTTGAAGTACCGGCTGAGAAACACTAGCCAAACTAGCGTCTAACGCTAAAGATTTAGCCATATCTAAACCAGTTCGCACTCCGCCTGAAGCAATCACAGGTAACTTAACCGAGTTCGCGGTTTCCACAAGGCTGATTGCAGTGGGTATACCCCAGTCCCAGAAAACCTCACCCAACGAGTTAGCCTCCCCTGTTGAGCGGTAATATTCAACTGCGGCAAAACTTGTCCCGCCAACACCGCCGACATCAATGGCTTTTATGCCTGCAGCCTCAAGTGCCTTTGCATCCTCCGCTGAAATGCCTGCCCCTGTCTCTTTAACTATGACGGGCTTGTCTAGTTTGCCAGCGATTTCTCGGATTTTTGCTAAAACTCCCTTGAAGTTGGTTTGTCCTTCGGGCTGAACCGCCTCCTGCAGCGCGTTCAGGTGTATAGCTACGGCGTCGGCATCAATCATCTCAACGATGCGTTTTACTTCCTTCAAGTCGTAACCATGTGTTAGCTGTACTGCGCCGATATTAGCGATTAAGAAGGCGTTTGGTGCTTTTTGGCGGGCTACTGCGTACGTTTTTGCGAGGTTTGGGTCTTCGATGGCGGCTCTTTGGCTTCCAACTCCCATTCCTAACCCAAGCTTCTCGACAGCTTCAGCTATGGTAGCGTTTATTTGTATGGCTTGGTCTGTTCCACCTGTCATGGCGCCTACAATTAGGGGCGCTTGAAGTTTTTTGCCTAAGAAGGTGGTTGTTATATCGATTTTTTCTTTATCGATTTCTGGTAAGGTGCGGTGGATGAACTGGATGTCTTCAAAGCCTGCAGTGGCTTTTTTAGCTTGGGCTTTTTGTTCCAAGCAAATTCTTATGTGTTCTGCTTTTCGCTTGCCGATTTCTTGTGCCATTTTACGTCTTCTCTATTACAGTGCCTAAGACACTTTGGTCTGTTAGTGCTCTGTAAATAGATAAGGCTTTTGTGGCTCCTGTGATGGTTACTGGGATTCCCTGCTCGATAGCCGGGATTAATTCGGCGATTTTGCCTGCCATGCCGCCCGTGACGTCGGTGCCTTCTGCTTTGCCGAGTTTGGGTTGTATCAGTTTTAGCTCTGCTAGTGTTAGATGCTTGTAGGGTTTAGCGTTTGGGTTAGTTTTTGGGTCTGAGTCAAATAAACCGTCGGTATCAACGCCAACCACAATTTTCTCGGCGTTGTATTTTAGGGCTAGGTAAGCTACAATTTGGTCGCCTGAGAGCACTGTGAAGCCTAACTTTTCATCCAAAACCGCGTCGCCGTAGAGGACGGGTGTAAAAATCATTTTTGCCATAGCCTGGAAAACGGTTTCGTCAAAGAATTTGACTTTGCCGTTCTCTGTAACCATGCATGATGAGGGGGCAACGCTTACAGCGGGGATTTCATGCCAGATAAGCGAGTCCATAACTAAGCCGTTGAGCACTGTCATGACGTGGTGGGTTTCGGCAAAGCCAAGTTTTTGGGTTGGGTCATCTTTGTAACCGTCTTTTATGCCGTATTTTGCTGCGGTCGGGTGCCCAAAGCTGCCTCCGCCGTGTACTACTATCAAGTTGTCTAGGTCTGCTCGTTTGATTTCTTCGGCTATGCGGTTTATGATTTGTGTGTTTGCGGCTAGCTCTCCGGTTTTGTCGGTGATGGCGGAGCCGCCGATTTTTAGGATGATTGGTTTTGCTTGGTTCATTGTAATCGTAACCTACCTATGTCTAATGAGTTCTTGTTTTTTAATATTCAGTTTTTGGGTTGTTTTGTTTTTTTCTATTTAAGATGATGGCAGAGGTCCCCTTATTCATCTTCTTCTTGGGGGTTTTGGGAACGGTTGCTTTTTTTGTGTTAGGTTGTGGTTTGGGCTTTGTGCTGGTTGTGAATTGTGCCACAAGCTGTGCCAAAAACAATATCGTACAAGGTACCTCCAGGGCTGTCCCTTCTCGTTTACCTATAGATAGGCTTTTCTTGTTCCCTTAAGATGTAAAGGTTAGATTATACCAAAGATATCTGTGATTACTTGGGAAAGTCCTTACTTTCTTGTTGTTTATTTGCTTGTTCTTGCTCATCTTTCAGCGCATTGCCGAAGATACGTTTTAGCTCTCGTTTCATCGACGAAGTATCCTGTGTCAAACCAAAATAATCCGAGAAGTAATCAGTAGTTTTCAGTGCCAGTGAGCGTCCGCTTCTCTCAGACATAATTAACCCCATGTCTTTGAGCATTTTGACATGTCCGTAAGCGTGTTGTCCACGAACTTCAATGACTCTTTTTTGGGTTATGGGCTGGCGGTATGCAATGTATGAGAGCGTTTTGAGTGGACCAGAAGACAGCAGAGGTCGGTTAACCAATTTCTTAATCAGAGGCGTGAACTCTGCCTTCACCTGCAAAACGTAACGCTCGTCTTTTAGCGGCAAGATTTCAAGCGCCGAATTCCTAGCTGAGTACTCCTGAACGAGCGTGTCAGCGTACTTTTTGACGTTCTTTTTTGACCTGCTGCCCACAACCTGACAGAGCTCGTTGATGTCTAAGGGGCGACCAGCCACATACAGGGCAGCCTCTAACAAAGCTAAACGATGAGCTTTCTTCTCAGCATCATGCGTTTGGTCGGCGTCTTCGTTTCTGTTACCTGCTTGGTTTTTCGGCTTTTCCAACGTTTAATTTCCCCACAGCAATGTATAATTCCTCTGTTTCCTCATTTTGCCACAGACTCACAAGTCCATCCTGCGCAAGGAACAAGAGGTAAATAAAAATGCGCACCGCCTCAATTCTGGACAAGCCCTTGGTTAAGGTGGAAAACTCGATTATCCCCTGCCCCTTCACCCGCTCGCACAAGTCTGCATACAGCTTATCCATCTGCAACTCGAGTTCGGCAATAAATTGGTCAAATTTAGGCAGTAAATCCGTAACGGATGGCAAAACAGGCTGCTGAACAACCGCGCGGTCTAAGCGAAGAAGCTTTTCACCCTTCAACACGTCATCTAAGACTTCAAGCAAATGCTGAATCGTAGTCGAAGTTAACTCATGCCTCAACGGCAAAAACAGGGGCGGAGGAACAAAATCCTGCACTCTATTAGGCGACGCTGCAGGAGGTTCTTGTAGGGTCAGCAGCAGCTTAGACTTCATAAGGTAAATCAGCGCTGAAGAATCCAATGCGACGCCTGAAGCCCTAAAATCAACTTTACCGTTGCGCTCCATTTCAGTGAGAAATGACCTGAGCAGGTAAGCTATGTTAACGTTCCACGGCGTAAGCTTTTCCAGCTTGCTAATTTCAAACAGGATGTTCCAGGGCGGTCTGAGGTAGAAGGGTCTTCTGGTTGGCGCACTCGTAGTTGACATGTTAGTTGTGTGCCTCCGGGAACTTTGCCGTTACAACGTTTGAAACTCCATTGCGTTCGTAGACACCGTAGACTCTCTGCGCCTTGTTAACCATCTCAGGTCTTAGCGTGATGACTACGAACTGGATTTTGCCCGCCTCCTCTAAAAGCACTTCGGCTAGTTTGGTGGTGTGGAAAGCATCCAAGTGCGCATCAACCTCGTCAAGAATGTAGAATGAGGCTGGCGTAAATTCTTTGAGCGAAAATATGAAGCTGACTGCCGAAACCGAACGCTCTCCACCACTTGCACCGCTGACAACTATGGAGGGCTTGTTGGGGAACTGCACAATCATGTCTATGCCGCCAGAAAACGGCTCATCTGGGTTCTCCAGCCTAAGCGATGCTTCTCCGCCGCCAGTGAGTTTTGAGAAGTAAACTTTTAGGCTGGCGTTGATTTTTTCAAACGCGTCCATGAAGACCTTGCGCTTTTTCGCTTCAATCTCATCCATAAATGCTACAATGGCTTGTTTTTCCCGCTCCAACTCGTTTAAGCGCACGGAGAGTTCCCGATATCTTGAAATCTGGTCCGCATAGTGAGTGAGGGCAAGCTGGTTTATGGCGCCAATTCGCTCCAGTTCAAACTGCATCATGCGAATGGTGGTTTCTGCTTCTTCAACCTGCTTTTGAGTGGTCTCCAAAGGCTGTTCATAACCAAACTGCCTAAGCTGGGCTTGGTATTGCTGGAGGCGTATGCTGCTGGTTTGCTGGCTGAGTTGAAGCTGATTATGAAGCCTTTCTGCCTGCTCGTACTCAAAATCAAGCAACCGCAACTCCGCGTCGATAGCGTCAATTTGCGAAGTGAACTTTTTGGACTCTTCTTTGGCTGAAAGCAAAACTTTTGAAAGCTCAACACGGCTCTTCTCTTGCTCTTCAGCTTCTTTCTTGATTAATTCACGTTCTGCAAGAGCCTCGGCAACTTCTTTTTCGAGCTTATGTTGTTGTTGGTCAAACTTTGAAAGCTGAATCTTGGTGTTTTTGTACCCGACCCGTAGCACACGGTCGAATTGTGACTGGAGAGTTAGAATTTCACTTTCCACAGAGCCTAAACGTTGACGTAACGTGTTGACTTCTTCGCCGATTTTTTCTCGTCGAACTTCAAGCTCTTGGATGTGTGTAACATCGGTTTTCAATCGCAGTTCAGCAATTTGAGCATTGATTTTTTTAAGGTTACCCTGTATGGCGTTTCGTTCGTTGCGGTATATGCTCATGCGGCCTTTGTAGGCTGCCGCTTCACGCTCAAGTTTTCCACCGTACTTGTCTATGTGCCTTATGTTGAACTGGGTTCTTTTGACGCCGCGTTTTATTCTGACAATTTCCCTGTCCAAAGTAGTGACGGACTCGGTTAGTCTGGTAATTTCAATTTTGGTGTGTTCAATCTCTTCCTCAATGCCTGAAATGTCGCTGCCCCGCTGCGTAAGATGCTGCTGGAGCGCTTTTACGGCTTCGTCGAGGCTTTTTAGGGCGTTTTCGCTTGGGATTATTGTGGAGAAGTCGATTGGTGCACGGTAGTAGCCGCTTTCAAACGCGCCCGGCTCATACAGGTCACCGTTAACTGTGACTGCACGGTACCCCTCGTTGGAGAGGGCAAAACCAGTTTTATCGTTTGAGACTACGGCGGTGTCTCCGAACACATAGTTGACGGCAAGTTCAAAGTCGCTCTCATACTTCATAAAGCTTGAAAGCGAACCAACCACGCCCTCGCGTCTGGGTGCTTCTTTGCGTTTGAGAGTAATTGCGCCTTGAAGCGGGATGATTTTTACTCTGCCCAACTTCATCTTCCGAAGCGTTTCCGTGCATGTGAATGCTACATCAATGTCTTTTACAACCAAGGCGTCAAGCCAACCAGTTGCCGCTGCCTCAATTGCTTTCTTAAAGCTCTTATCGATTTTTATGAGGTTGCGAAGTCTGCCGTGGATTCCAGTGATTGCTCCGGCATCACCCATTTCCTCGATTCTTCGCAGTGCCTTTTCCTCAGCTGCTATGGTTGCCGCGAGGTCCCTTTGAGTAGCAAACTCTATCACAGCTTCTTTGGCGGAACCAGCGATTCTTTCCGCCTCAGTTATCTCTTTTTCCACAGTTTCTTTTTGAGCTATCTTGCGCTCAATTGTATGTTCAAGGTTTTTGAGCTGGGCTTTCTGGTCTCTTTGCACCTGCTCAAGTTCAGCAAGGGATCTTTCGATTTCCACTTGGCTTGCTTGGAACTTTTCTTTTCGCACGCTCATGTTCTTGATTCTTCCAGTGCATAGCCGAAGAGCTGCTTTAACCTGCTTGTATTCTGAGCGTAAAAACGCAAGCCGCTTAACGTGGCTTTCGATTTGAGCTTCTAGTGTGCGGATTTCCTGGTTGTTGCCATCCAGTCCCTCCCAAAGCTGAGCCGTTTCCTTTGCCAGCGCCTCGTGCTCGACTGCTTTATCCTCCATTTGGACCCTTATTTTTTCGTGTTCGGCTCGAAGGGAACGGATTTTTAAGCGGTTTTCCCTAATTTCCTTCTGCAAATTCTCATGTTGGGCGGTGTTGTTTTCTCTTATGCGTTTGAGGCTGTCAAGGGTTGCTTGACTAGAATTAATCTTGGTCGACAGCTCGGTTAGCTTGGACTTTAATTCTCCAATCTTGATCTGAACCTTAAGAACCTCAGAGCCGCCCTGCTCAAGCCCTTCACCGCTGAGTTTTCGCCATTCGCCCTCGATTTCATGCCGTTTGCTTCTACGCAAATCCCGCTGCACTTTGAGCTTGTCCACACGGGCTTTGACTTTTTCAGCCTGGGCAAGGTTCTCATTGATTTTGTTGTTCAGTTGGGTTATGTCGTTTGAGATTTTGACAGCCTGGAACTTTTTGGTTTCCGCTTGGATGAAGTTATAGCGTTGCAGCTGGTTTCTTTCGCGCTCAAGGTCATCCAAGCGTTTTTGCACCTCGTCAATTCTGCCCATGGCTGTGCGGATGGAGATGTCGGCGGCCCGCAGCTTCTCCTCTGCCTCGGTTTTCTCCGCGTCATACTGCGCTATGCCAACCAAGTCCTCAATTATTTTACGTCTTTCCATGGGGTTGATGTCGGTTAACCGCGTTATGGTGCCCTGTGGAATAATGTTTTGGCTCATGCTGCTAATCGCAGCCATAGAGAGGGTCTCTATAATGTGGGAGCGGGACATTCTTCGCCCGTTTAGCCTATAGACGCTCTGGCCGTTCCTGAAGACCTCGCGGGAAATGGTAACGGTTGTTGTGTCGATAGGCATTACGCCGTCTGAATTGTCAAATTGAAGCACAACCTTAGCCATTTTCGCTTTGTCTTGACCAGCTTTCTCTGAGCCGTGAAAAATTAGTTTGGAGGCATTTTCTGCTCGCATTCTTCTTGTGCTAAGTTCGCCAAGAGAGAAGAGCACGGCGTCCATGATGTTGGTTTTTCCGCTTCCGTTGGGACCTGTTATGGCAGTGAAGCCTCTGTCAAGGGACACTTTGATGGTTTGTGGCCCAAAAGACTTGAAGCCTTTTAGTTCAATTTTTTTTATGTAGGGCATTCAGTCTTTCCTCGCTTGGAAGCATGTTTTTGTTTTAACATCGTCAACATACGTATAAAAGCTTATACCAGTTATGCCTCTGCATTTTTGCATTCTCTAACTGTCCAGTTTACCAAGCGTATTCTTGTTAACCTCTAACTTTTTAAGAGAGACCGAACTTAATTATCAGGTAAGCTTTTAGGCGATTTTTTTATGAGCAAGAGAGTTCTATCCTTTCTAGCTTTGCTTCTTCTAATTATCCTTCTCTCCAGCACAGTATTGTTTCAACCAGCCGCTGCCCAAGTTTCCTCTGAAACCCTGCCTGTAGTGGCAATTCATGTTTCCGAGAACACCCAAGCAAACTGGAACAATCCCGCATGGAAATACTTTGCCATCTACCAGATGCTTGAAGAAGCCTTCAAATCCGACGGCACACCCTTCGTTGAAATCTCAGATGCAAGCATCGAGTCAGGCGGGCTTTTGGTTTCTGGAGCGCCAAAGTACCCCATACTTTTCAGCCTGGCAAGCGAGTGCATCTCTGATTTGGCTGCCTCTCAGATAAGCAGCTACGTTAGCGCTGGAGGTTTCGTTTATGTGGGTGCTTCTTCTTGGACAAGATACGCTAATGGGGCTGCGCGGTCTAATTTTGCTTTGTCGTCTCAGATGGGTTTGAGCTGTGATAGTTTGCCTCCAAACAATTGGGGACAAGTTGAAACTGCCATGAGAACGTCAAGCAATAGGCTTGTTAATCATGTCCCCACCAATGTGGCGATTAATTGGCGTTTGCCTTTAACTGACCATTCAGTTCCTTCTCTTTACTTGCAGGTCAGTGCGCCTCATTATGCTTGGAAAGCTAGAACAACAACCAGCAATCCTGCTCAGGTTTTGATGACCATTAGCGGAAGAGTCATGCTAGCCATAAAACCCTATTCCAACGGCATGTTCATCTACCACTCTGAAGTTGCGCCCTTAGCAGCCTATAGCATCTACAGCCCAATTGCGTATGAGTACCAGTTTTTCAGAGAGGCGGTTCAGTGGGCATTTGAGAGCCACCAGATTCCTCTTGCAAGATTAAGCTCTTGGCCTTACCAGTACAATTCAGCCTTCGTGGTTAGACATGACATGGACATTTCCTATGAACGCGTTCCGTGGATTGTATCTTCCGCAACAACGGAAAAGAACCTAGGCATCACGGGACAATACTACATTGTTACGGGGGATGTTAGGGACGCCAGCAACAGGGCTTACTTGGTAAGTCAACTGCAGCAAGCTCAAGCGTTAGGTGCCCAAATCGGCTCACACAATGGCGGATTAAATGCAACTCCATGGAACCCTTCTCTGCGTTACGGTGATTATGAATACTATCATTGGGGACCCGACTACGGTATGAGTGTTCATCCTTCTGGAGTTGCCGCTGGCATGGCATACGCTAATAACTCAATAAAGCTATCATTTGATGACCTGCAGAGTTGGCTTGGGCAAAGACCAAACATTTGGGTCAGTCCAGCTGGTCAATCCTGCTGGGATGAAAGCTACCAGATAATGGAAAGCTTAGGCATCAAGACTTCAGGAGAAATGACAACAGCGCCTTATCCACAGTTTGCTTTCTCAGTAGTTACTCAAGGAAAACGCTATGATACATTGATGGTTCCTTTTTCCAGATGGATTACCAATTCAGGCACAGTTTGCCAAAGCATGGAGGAATTGGCTGCCTACGGCCCCAATGACATAACAAAGCTTGTAGACTTCTACTATAATATGGGCGCTCTGGTAAGCCCATACAGCCACTCCTCATCAAGCAGCGGGCTATACTACACATACCTAACGTACACTCTATCGAAATCCTATATGTGGAAAGCAACGCCCTCTCTGCTTCGTGATTGGTCGCTTAACAGGCAACAGATAGGTCTAACACAAAGTTTCAAGTCAACCGCAGATGGCTTAAACAACCTGACTTTAGTCATGAGCGGTTCTTCCTCGCCCAATACGGCGTTTGATGTGAGGCTCCCATTAGCTGTTACTGAAGTTAGTAACCTGCAGGTTCTCTTAAACGGCATACCGACAGCCAACTACAGGCTGGTAAACAACAACCTGCTTAAAGTGCAAGCAGGCATGTCCACCACAATTACAGTGCTCTACTCAACAGCCACATCCACCGAGGACAGTTGGACCCAGACAAGCCAATCCGACTTCCTATCAGGAACCCTGACTAACCTTGACGCCAACACGGTTCCTGGACAACTAACTTTGGCACTTCAAGCAGGCGGACAAGAAACCGTGCTTTTTTCAGATGATTTCAGCAACGCCTCGTGGACAGGCAGTCAGTGGACTGTGCGCTCAGGTTCTTGGTCTGTTAGCAACGGCTATTACAACATGATTAGTTACTCAGACACGTTAGCGGCAGTTCATGCTGGTGATTCTTCTTGGACGGATTACGCGGTTGAGGCTAGGGTGCGTTATGTTAGTGGTTATTATAGTGGTGGGCTGGACGGTCGGGTTAATCCTGGCGTGGGTTCTCGGTATTGTTTTTTGGTGCTTCCAAACTGGGGTGGTCCTAACGTGGCGTTGTTGTTCAAGTTTTCTTCCTGGCAGGACATATCTGGGACTTTACTTGGACAGGCCTCTGTTTCCACGGATACCAATTGGCATAATTTGCGAATGGAATTTACGGGAAACAGAATAAAATGCTATTACGATGGAAACGTTGTGTTTGATGTTGTTGACGGCAGCTATGCAAGCGGCAGAATTAGTTTAGAATCGTATGATACTAGCACGGCAGCTTATGATTGGGTTAACGTTACATCGTTTGCTACAGGCTCCTCATACTACCCTTCGGGCACACTGGTCTCTTCAGCCTTTGATTCTGGCGGAACCGCGAATTGGGACACCATTTCATGGACAGGCTCCACTCCAACGGGAACAACCCTGCAGTTTAGAACAAGAACATCAGCAACACAGGCTGGCTTGGCCTCCGCCGCCTGGTCAGACTACTACACCGTTAGCGGCTCGGCTGTGGCAAGTCCACCCAACCGGTGGATTCAATATGAAGCCAAGTTAACGACCGTCAATAACCTTGTGACACCTGTATTGTATGATGTGACAATAACTTATAGCTACAGTACAGTGAGCAGTTGGATACAAACTAGCCAAGCAGACTTTCAATCAGGAACCCTTACAAGGATAGATTCCACGAGTGTTCCCGGTCAATTGACGCTTGCACTTCAACCCAGCCAAACCACAACGCTTTTCTTTGACGATTTCAGCAACGCCTCATGGACAAGCAGCCAATGGAGTGTGCGCTCGGGCTCTTGGACTGTTAGCAACGGCTACTATAACATGATTAGTTACCCCGACCAGTTGGCAGCAACTTATGCCGGAAGCTCTTGGAGCAACTTTGCAGTCGAGACCAGAGTCCGATACGTCAGCGGCTATTATAGTGGTGAACTTGGCGCTCGAGTAAATCCCAGTGTTGGTTCCCGTTACTCGTTTTTGATTTTTCCAAATTGGGCTGGTCCTAACGTGGCCATGCTGCTCAAGTTTTCTTCCTGGCAAGACCTCACTGGTACATTGCTAGGTGAAGCCTCAGTTCCAACAGACACGAATTGGCATATTTTGCGCATGGAGTTAAACGGCAATAACATTAAATGCTTCTATGACGGCGGCTTAGTTTTCAACGTTAACGATAACAGCTATACAAGCGGCAGGGTAAGTTTTGAGTCGTATGACGTAAGCACGGCAGCTTATGATTGGATTAACGTTACCTCCCTATCCTCAAGCTCTTTATACTACTCCTCTGGCACACTGGTTTCTTCAGCCCTCGACTCTGGCAGCAGCAACACCAATTGGCAAACCATTTCATGGACAGCATCCACTCCAGCTGGAACAACCCTGCAGTTTAGGACAAAAACCGCGGCAACCCAGGCAGGTTTGACTTCGGCACCATGGTCAGAGAACTATACTGTGAGCGGTTCAGCTATTACTAGTCCGCAGAATCGGTGGATACAGTACGAAGTTACCTTTAAAACTAGCAACAGTTTGGTTACACCCATTCTTTATGATGTAAAAATTGACTATTCAACTCAATAGCTAAAGGCAAGAAAATGTGCTCTTGGAGCTAGAAAATTTAATATCTCTCCATGTGAAGTCAGCAGGTGAAGGTGAAAAGCATGAGTTTTGGTTCATTGTCTAAAAATTTTGGCGGTGTCCAGCAAGCACTAGTGTTGGCTTTGATGCTAGTTTCTATTTTTGCGCTATTCTACGTTGAAATGGATATAACTTACAAAATAAGCGTTGGAGCCTTAGTGTTCGGCATAGTATTCCTAAGCACCCTGGCAACCACGATTATGCGGCAAGAAAAAGAAGCTAGGCGAGCAAGGCAAGCCTAAGCATACCTGTTTTTTAGGTTTTATTGGTTTTTCTTCTGTAAGCCATGTAGCCAGCTATTGAAACTGCCGTCGCTGTTGCAGCAATCAAACTTCCATACTGGATTTCTGCTAAGGAGCCTGAAACATCGGTTTGAGTAGTGTCTTGTTGCTTGGGTGTGTCCGACGTAGGCTGAGGAGTATTCTCTGGCGCCGGGGTTGGCCCACTGACTGTTTCGTTCTTTGGCTGCTCAGGCTCTGGTTCAACAGGCTGATTTTGCTTTGGAGTTAAAGACTGCTTAGGCAGCAAACTTGGCCCTTGCCCTGTATTCACTGGTGCTCCTGTGTTTGCAGATTGACCAGCATTAAGCGGCTCGGATATGCTGAGGCTTATTGACTTAATCATGGCTATCCAGATGTCGCCGTTTGCTTGAGGAACCACCAAACGCAGTGTCTCAGGCAAAGCTGAACCGTCTATTTCGTAGGCGACAATCACGTCTGGTTGCTGTGCCAACGCGACTGAGATGCTAACTCGGTACCCGTCTGTGGCTGTAAGCTCTATGGATTTGGCTTGTGGTTGTGCTTCTGCTTGGTTGAGTAAGAGTTCAAGTTTTATTCCTGTCCAATCTCCTTTGGCAACTAGGTTGCCGTAACAGTAAAGTTCAGCATACACTGTGGTTTTGGGCATTGATAAAAGCTCTTGATAAGACAAGTTAACACTATTTCCGTCCAGGTTGCTGATGTTTAGGTTCCATTGGGTGTCTGCTGAGGCGATGCTTGAGTATTGAAGTAGCAATAATCCAAAGATTACTAGAAGGGGTAGGATTGTTTTTTTCTTTTTCGTATTTATTCCCTTTAGGTGCTTATCAACCCTAAATTATGACATGTGTCATACCATTAAACCTTTCCTAACAAACCAACAAAACAAGCCCTCTGCAAGGGTAAAAGTTTATATTTCCGTTGAGTTTTTGCATATTTCCGAAATAAATAAAGTTCTAGACAAGTAGGGATAACAAAATGGCGTATTTAACAACAACAGGTACAGGACAGCCAGTACTCATCCTCAAAGAAGGAACAACCAGAAGCAGAGGCAAAGAAGCCCAAAGAAACAACATCATGGCAGCACGAGTAATCGGCGAGGTCCTAAAAACAACTCTTGGTCCACGAGGCATGGATAAAATGCTCATTGACAGCCTCGGAGACATCACCATAACCAATGACGGAGCAGCAATCCTCAAAGAAATTGACGTTGAGCATCCAGCGGCAAAAATGATGGTGGAAATCGCCAAAACACAAGATGACATGGTCGGGGACGGAACAACCAGCGCAGTGGTTCTTGCAAGTGAACTGCTTAAGAAAGCTGAAGAGCTTCTTGACCAAAATATTCACCCAACCGTTCTAGTAAGCGGTTACCGAAAAGCAGCCCAAAAAGCCATCGAAGTCATAAATAAAATCGCCCAGCCCCTTGACATAAACGACCGTCAAACACTCCTCAAAGTCGCATTAACCTCGACCAGCAGCAAAGCCGTTGGCGCCGCAAGAGAACACTTGGCTGAAATCTCCATAGATGCAGTAAAGCAAATTGCTGAGCAGCGTGGAGACAAAACCATAGCAGACATAGATAATATTCAATTGATCAAGAAAACTGGCAAAAGCCTCATGGAAACCCAGCTCATCAGAGGCATAATCATAGACAAAGAAGTTGTTAACCCAGGAATGCCTAAAAAGAAAGAAAACGCGAAAATCGCCCTTTTGGACTCAGCCCTAGAAATCGAGAAAACCGAAATCAGCGCTGAAATCCGCATACGCGACCCCACACAAATGAAGGCGTTCTTGGACCAAGAAACTGACATGATGAGAGACATGGTTACAAAAGTCAAAGCCTCAGGAGCAGACGTTATCTTCTGCCAAAAAGGCATCGACGACATGGTCCAGCATTTCCTTGCCAAAGAAGGCATAATTGCAGCACGCAGAGTAAAAGAGTCTGACATGGAGAAACTCGCAAGAGCCACAGGCGGAAGAATAGTCAGCGACCTAGACGACCTCAAAAAAGAGGACCTTGGCAACGCAGGCTTAGTGGAGGAACGCAAAATCGGCGACGACAAAATGATTTTTGTCGAAAAATGCAAAGACCCACATAGCGTCGCCATACTCATCCGTGCAGGACTCGAACGCATGGTTGACGAAGCCGAACGCGCCCTGACAGATTCGCTTTCAGTGGTCTCAGACGTGATTGAAAACAGCAAAATCGTTGCTGGTGGAGGAGCAGTCGAAATCGAAATCGCCAAGGAACTGCGCAAGTACGCAACCAAAGTGGGTGGCAGAGAACAACTCGCAGTGGAAGCATTCGCAGACGCGGTTGAAGTAATTCCCCGTACGCTCTCTGAGAACGCAGGCTTAGAACCCATAGACATCTTGGTAGACTTGCGCTCCTCACATGACAAAGAAGAGGGCAAATACAAAGGCATCAACGTCTTCACAGGCAAACTGCAAAACAGCATCGAAAGCGGCGTCATTGAACCAATTGTCGTCAAAGAACAAGCCATCAAATCCGCAGCCGAATGAGCCTCTATGATACTGCGTATCGACGACGTTATCACGGCAAAAGCGCCAAAAGGTGGTCCGGGCGGTCCTGGCGGAATGCCTGGCGGTCCTGGAATGGAAGAGTAAAACCCCCTAATTTTTTCTTTATTTTTTGCTCTATTGGAAATGGAATTCAGGTTTTTTTTTTGCGCTTGTTTATTGCTGTTTATTGTTTTCTGTTGTTTTTGGTTGCCTGTGCTTTTAGGATGTTTTTCGGCTCAAAGGGAAAGTAAATTAATAAAGGCGAAAACAGTATGTACGCTAAACCCATCGCTCCGGTAGTATAGTCCGGTCAAGTATAACGGCCTCTCGAGCCGTGGACCCGGGTCCGAATCCCGGCCGGAGCACCAAACATTCATGGCTTTTTTATCAGAAGCCTTTCAAACAGTGCTTTAGTTTTTAGTATCTCTTCTGTGGGCGTTTTCTGTTTTATCTCCAGTGTTACTGGACCATCATAACCGTACTCGGACAGTTTAGTAAGGAACCATGTTAGTTCTTGGGTTTGTTCAGTGAAGGGTTTGTGGCTTTTGTTGGCCATGTGGACGTTGCAGATTCGTTTGCCATATTTTTCTAAGAGCCTCTCGGTTTGTTTTGTTTCCAGGGCATGGCAAAAATCAAAAGTGATCCCAACATCGCCATCATTAATGATTTTTAGGACTTCTTCAAGTTGGTCAACATTTTTGCCAAAACCACTTGATGTATAAGATAAATTCTCCAGCGCCAACTTGACACCAAAGCGTCTTGCGTACTGGTTGAGTTCGCTAAAGATTTCGGCTAAGCACATTTCTCTTATTTGTTGAGGAAGCTTTTTTGAGATGTTGGAGTGCACAGTTAGGATTGGAGCTTTAAGTCTACGGGCGAACTCTACCGAGATTTTTCCGTAATAGATTGCGCGGTGCACTTCGATTTTATCTTTAACATGCAAAGTTGCTGCGTGAACAGTTAAACATTTTAACCTGTAAAGTTGGATAAGCTTTTCTGCGTCATATATGGCAGTGTCGTCTTCTGTCCTTACCGATTTCATGTTGAATTCAATGTTCTCAAAACCAAGCGTTTTGATAGTGGCGAAATTCTGAGATAGGCTTTGTTTGCTAAAAATGCCGTTAGACAAGCTTAGCTTCAATTTTTTTTAAGCTCCATTATTTGGCTATTTTACCTTTTTTCTCGGAGGCTTTTAATGCATGCTTGGAATCCCTTTAAAGCTTACAACAGCTTTTTTGTCAGAAAACTAATAAGACTAATGTTCTAAATAACGGTTGTTTTTGCTAGTTAATTAAACTTATAATACCTTGATTCTAGAAAGCGTTAAATATGATAATAAATCACTAAGCTGCTATACATTAAAGAAGATGTATTAAAATATAGGAGAATGAATAAACCAAATGCTAAAACACAAAGCTATTGCTATGACTATTGCACTAATTCTGGTGTCAACTATTGTTACACAGGTTATTTTACCATCTGCATTCGCTCAAACAATTCCTACCGGCATGAACTGGGACCTAACCCAAGCTCCATCAGCCACTAGGCTTCTGCTCTGGGAAAGGTACAAAGACCATATCCCTACTCAAGTGTTTATGGTCATGTCGCCTAACCCAGTTGGTGTAGGTCAACAAGTATCATTCGTACTGTTTATGCCCCAGCAGCCTAACGCAGCCTCCGCCACTAACGACATCCGGTATCAGTACACTGTTGACGTTGTAGATCCCAATGGCAAGAAGACGACAATTGGACCAATAACGTCTGACTCTACTGGTACTGCTTACACGTTGTATGCGCCTGACATGGTTGGGAATTACACGGTTACCGTGAATTTCCTTCCACTGCTCTACAGATGGAGCAGCACTGCCACTGAACGCAACTATTACGGTGTTACTTACGACGGTGCGTCGTATACTAAGACTCTTGTTGTGCAAGAGGAGCCTGTTTTGCCTACTGGGTGGACTGATGTTCCCTTGCCGACAGAGTACTGGGCGCGACCCATTGAAGGCACTAACACTGGATGGTGGGAAGTTGCTTCCAACTGGCTAAGCGGTCCTGGCACCACTAACAATGGCGGCTCTGGGAACCAATACCAACAAGCTGGTATTGCTCCTAACAGCGGCCACATTTTGTGGACAAAGGTAACTGAGGACGGCGGCCTAGTCGGCGGCGGTAACTTTTCAGTTCCTGGCGATACTTTCAATGCAGGTCACCAATACCAAACCCGTTTCATCAACCCAATCATCATGTGGGGAAGACTCTACTATGAAATTCCCATCACTTGGGCTGGCGGTAATGGCGGTTGGGTTTGCGTTGACTTGCGCACCGGCGAAACAATCTGGCAAGATATGCGCATGGGCGTTAGCGGTGTCCCTGAGCCTGCTTTTGGCTACTACTATGACTTAGACAACATGAACAATCACGGTATTGTAACTCCTGGCTGGCTATTCTCAAACAACTTCGGGGCTTCGATTCACCCGCGGTACGGAATAATTGGTCAACTTAATTTGACTAATGTTCCCACTGGCGGCTATGAGATTCTTGGTCCTAAAGGCGAGCATTTACGTTATAACCTTGACAGCCGTGGCTTCTTGACTCAATGGAACTCAAGCAAAGTTTTCGACGATTCTGAGAACGGAATAGTGCCAGGAAACAGTCCAATAACTCCAGCACGACCAAACACAAGTAGCTACTGGAACGGTTCACATTGGGTATCAAACACTGTAAGACAACAACAAGGCTATGCATCAGTAACATTACCAGCGTTCGACTGGAACGTTTCAACTCCATGGAGCGTTGGAATGTCAAGCATAAGCATTCAGACAGCTGAGTACGGCGACATTTTGTTTGGCAGAAACGGTAGTCACCCCATAGGCACTAGTGGTCCGCGCTTTGATTATCCAAGTCCAGTTACTATTTGGGCGTGCAGTCTAAAGCCTGGGCAGGAAGGTCAATTGCTGTACATGAAGAACATTGACACTATTCCGAATCCTCCGGATGGCGGTGAAATCATGATGGAACGCGTCGCTGAGGGCGTCGCAGTGTTCGTTAAGCTCTTTGAAAGAAGCTGGATTGGCTATGACATCCGCACTGGAAATAAGCTTTGGCAGACTCCTCCAGAGGCTGACTTTAACCCGTTTGGCTACTACAGCTTCCCAAGCTTGATACACACTGAATCCGTCACCATCGCCGAGGGCAAGTTGTTCACCGGTGGCTATACTGGCGCTGTTCACTGCTATGATTTGAGGACTGGTAAATTGCTTTGGCGCTATGAGGATTACACTGGTAGAACTGTGTTTCCGTACTTCACTTTGATGCTTGGTCCTGTGGCTGACGGTAAAATCTTTGTCGGTACGCATGAGCACTCGGCTGATACACCCCTATTCAAAGGCAATAAGGTTCGCGCTATTGACATTGAAACCGGTGAGGAAGTTTGGAGCATGTATGGTTGGGCTCATCCTTACACGCTTGCTGTTGCGGATGGTACGTTGATTTACTGGAATAACTATGATCATCAAGTGTATGCTGTAGGTAAAGGTCCTAGCGCTATGACTGTTGAGGCGCCGATGGCTGCTATTACTAGAGGGTCTAGTCTTGTGATTCGCGGCACAGTCACTGATGTTTCTGCTGGTACTAAGCAGCATGAGCAGGCTCTGCGTTTTCCTAATGGTGTTGCTGCTGTTTCTGATGAGAGTATGAGTAAGTGGATGGAGTACGTGTATATGCAAAAGCCTCGTCCGATGGATGTTACTGGTGTTTCGGTGACGTTGAGTGTTGTTGACTCAAACGGTAACTATAGAGACATTGGCGAAACTACTAGTGATGCTGACGGCTTCTTTACCTTGAACTGGACACCTGACATTGAAGGTCAATACACTGTTTACGCTAGCTTTGCTGGCTCTGAATCTTACTATCCTTCGCATGCTGTTACCTCGTTTGCAGTTGACCCTGTACCTGAGGCTACCGCTGCACCAACGCAGCCTCCTGCATCTGTTGCTGACATGTACTTTATTCCTGCCATTGCTGGCTTGCTTGTTGCAATAGTGGTGGTTGGCGCTTTAACTATGCTGATGCTTAGGAAGCGTCCATAATAAAACTGCAAACCAGTCTGTCTTTCCCCTTTTTTAGTCCCTGCATAGGAAAAAATGGGCTGAGTGGGCTCTGGAGAAAGTTCACGGTGGTTGCCATAGTCATCGTGATTGCATTTGCATTCTTTTCTCCTAAAAGAATAAGTTCCAGAGCCTCAGCAAACCCTTAGCTTTTTCCTTGCTCACGAATCTTTCTAACATGTCGGTTATGGCTTGGGTCGCTGGCTTCGTTCATGGGCGGTCTAAAACTTCTCTTCCTAGCGTTATCTTTGTTTTGAGAACTCATTCTAATCTCCAGTAAAAATAGAGCTTGATGTTTAGAAATAAGATTTTGTGGCATCGCACTGTTCTCACATAGAAACGAATTCTTTTTTTGCGCAATAGTTAATTTCCTCATTAAATACATGTTCAACGGTGCCAGGACAGTGCAAATCAAAGTTCGCTTCTTCACGAATCTTCGAGAAATCGTAAACAAACGAGAAGAAACCCTGATCTTCCCAGAAGGCGAAAAGGTTACTGTTGACTTGCTTCTTAAAACTCTCTCACAAAAATACGAACCCTTCACACAATACGTTTACAATGCCGAAACAGGGCAGCCTAAGAATTTTCTGCAGTTCCTCGTTAACGGAACCAGCACGTCAACACTGAACGGGTTAGAAACAGAGCTCAAAGATGGGGATGTTTTAGCAATTCTTCCTCCTGTCGGTGGGGGCTAACAGGTAAAGATTAAGTCGTAGCTGCCGCATTCAGTTTTTTATCAAAAGCCTTAACATAACCAAAAACTTACTTCTACTAAGCTTACTAAACCGTACAGAGGCAAAACATTGATCACCAAGATAGAGTATGAAGTTCCAACATGGAACCAAATCTACACCATGCTGCTTAACATAGCGCAAAAGATCCAAAGCGACAACTACAAGCCAGACATAATCGTGGGCATTGCAAGGGGAGGATTGGTACCAACTCGTGTTCTCACTGACTTACTGGAGGGTCCTGAGCTTGCCGTTATCCAAATAAAATTTTACGTTGATATTGCCAAGACAAAACAAGAGCCCACACTAAAACAAGCCTTGCAAACCCCGATATTGGGCAAAAAAGCTCTCTTGGTAGATGATATCTCAGACACGGGCCGAAGCTTAAAACTAGCCAAAACGCATCTGCAAACGCAAGGTGCAGCAGAAATCAGGATAGCCACTCTTTATGCCAATAAAGCAACCGAGACCATGCCTGATTACTGTGAGAAATTAACCGACAGCTGGATTGTTTTTCCTTGGGATGCAAAAGAAACTGTTCGGAAAATAGTGCAGAAAAACCGTGGTGAACAAGCAGTAAATGCAGAGATTGCTAAGCTCTTGAATGCCGGTTTTTCAGTTGAGCTTGCCCAAAGATTCATAGCAGACATACAGGAGACTTGACGTTGCTATTCTATTTTGAAGAATACGAAAAATACGTGGAGATTACGGGTTACCGAAACATCAGTTTCCAGCAAGCCGAACATTTCCTAAAAGAAAAACGCCAACAAACCCAGCAAGCTGTCTGGGTGCAATTCTTCAACGCCAACCTGATTGCCACCCAGCAACACCTGTATTTTGCAGTTTTAAATGCCCTGCAAGCCTTCAAAAACAAAACCAACATCTCAAAAAGCCTAGCCATGGAAACCATGCTTTACGCTTCAGCCCAACGCCAAATCCAAAGAGCTATTTTGCGTTTAGGCATTAAGCAGGATTGCGTGGACATGGCGGTGGTAATTATCGGCGAAAAACCTAAAGAAATCGACAGCGTGCTCAAAGAAATCTCGGCGCATGTTGGAACCGAACCAGACGAGACTGTTCTGGAACTATCAGAAGATAAGCAAAAGAGCATTCAAGAAGCCTTCGGAATAGGGGCTGAAGAGCTTCGGGCTGTTCAGAAGGGCGGTGACTTGCAAGGAGCGTTGGTTGATTTGGTAGTTGAGCAGGTGGCTCTGCTTTCAACTCAGCTTTAGAGCATTTTTTCTTTTGCAACAGCCAATATGTCGCTTGGCTTTAGCAATGACAAGCCTGTGAAGCCGCCCAGAACCTCGATGAGCAGGATGCGGTCAGGATTTTCCATGTTTGCCTTCCGATTGATGTCTGATGCGGCGGCTTCGATGAAGTCTTTTGAGTGGAGGGCGGTGAAGCGTTTTTCAACGGTTACCCGAAAAGTCTCATCCTCGCCAATGTCAGCGGCGAGTTCTGAAGTTACGCGCTTAATTTCTTCTAAATCTGTTGGCACGACTTTTTCTATGGGCAAAATCCACATGGCATACCTGAACTCGTATGGGCGCTCATGCAGTATGGCGCGGAGTTTTTCTATGGCTGTGCAGGGGTCAAGTGTGGTTTTGGCGACAACTACTCCTCGGACTTTTGTTTTGCTAACCTGCGCTTCCATATCGCCTAGTTCTTCTTTAAGCAGATACAGCAGTTCATTTAGCATTTGGCGTTCGGTTCCCCGTGCGGTGGTTGCTAAAAGGTTAAAGTCGTTTATCATGGCTTTTCTCTCATTGGTGAAATGTGGGTTGCTGGTTATTTTTGCCTTTTGCTTTGCCAAATGCTCATCTCTTTATAA
>QYYE01000002.1 GCA_003589585.1 Candidatus Bathyarchaeota archaeon | reverse complement strand
AACAAAAACCAATTAACCATCGCCGCCAAAGCCTTAATCAGAAAAATATACTGCCCAATATCAACTGCGCCGCCAAGAGAAATCAGCATAGCAAGCACAATCTGATACAGCGGAGGAGTCCAACCTAAATTAGCTAAAGATATCTCACCAGTGCTGAGGAAAATTTGGGCTTTCTCTAGGTGAACCGCAGGGTCATTGCCCAAAACCACCCCATTCATCGATACAAGAACATAGAAGATGGCAAAGATGAGCACTGAGAAAACAGCGAAGAAGCCAAGTTCAAGTTTTCTCTCATTTTTAAGGAGGCTTATCAAGCGACTATCTTCACCCTTAAGTGAGGTTCCCATCTACCTTGTAAATTGCAACTTTATCGTTAATAAACACAAGGCTAAACAAGGGATCATTGCGGAACTTGGGATCTATTTCAGAGTCTCGACGGGCGATGTATGAAATGCTCCGTGCCTGTATTTCTGAGCGGTAATCGAAGACCTCCAAGTGACTGGCTTGTTCGATTGGTTTCAGCGCTGTCTTTAAGTTCTCAGTCATTATGGGAATGAAATATTCGTTCATAGCTTCTTGGCTGCTGTAAAACTGTTCATTGTTACTCTCGGAATATGCGGTTGCGAGCATCTGGATTTGTGCCTGTGATTGTCCTTGGAGAGAATACTTTAACCTAACCGTTGAAGGCGAGTAATCGGCGCGGAGTGGTGTTGTACTAAAGATTAGCTGGCCGAACGCTTTTGTTCCCACATCCACAAAGCCCATGGTGACATTGTCGTTGTTGTATCTTATCTGTTCTGGCTTAGTCTCTACTTGAATGTCTACCCAGTCAAAAAATACACCCGAACGTAAACTGGTTAATATTACAGTTATGTTAACGAATCGTATTCCCTGAGTAACTGTTGTTGATACTGTATGATTAAAGTCATCATTTCCTCTAGTGACTATAATTGTGGCATGTTGTAAATTATTTTCAATCCGTGTTTCTTTTACTGCAAGCTCGTTTAACATTACGAATTGCTGAGGATTGTCATCAACACGGTACATAATGCTCGTGGCGTTACTGTTGAAATTGAAGAATGATGATGGATAGTACGTCCAATTTTGATTGACTAAAATCTGGGGGTTGTGCCTTGCAATGTATCCGCCGTCATCGCGGACCTGTGGAATCAAAGTTGAATTATTATTGATTATGTAGTTGGTGTCAAGGATGTTTCTGGCAAACGTTGCATTGTCAACCTCGCGGTTTAGCGATAAATACTGGGGGTCAACAGCACTCAAAGTTGGCCGATGAGCAAAGCCGCCGAGCCACCAGCCATATAACGCGTCTGAAACAAACACCGAGTTGGCAGGTGTATTCTGTTTAATCCATTGTATCGCATCCCAGAGCGGTTGGTTCATTGTTTGGTAGAAACCCTGTATGCTTGTCCCAAAATTATAGGTTGGTCCCATAAAAATAGGAAGAACTAAAAAAGAAAACAACAGGAAGAACGTGGCAAAGATGCAGTAGATTTTTTTTCGTGTAAGAGCTGCCGAAATCCTCGCCACTCGCTTATGAGTGGTCGGTTTTATTGCCTGTGTTTGACGTGTTAAAGTTCGGTAGGTATCTATGATTTTTGCAAAGAAGCCTGAGCCATGGTCGATAAGCACAGCCATGAATATTAGTACTGGCAAAATTGCGAAGTAGAGGAAACGGTTGTAATCAAAGGGAAGCCCAAGCAAATAGCCTTGAGTTGGAATCAAGGAGACAAGCACCCACATACAGAACAGGAACACTGGAAGAGCCAAAAATCTCTTGTAAACCTTCTTAGAGAAAAGCAGAAAGGCTGGGATAACAGCAAAGAGCGGCAAAACCATCCAGAGCGGTAGAACCCGTGCTGAGAGAGTTGCACTCTCAATGTCGTTTGAACTTGAACCGCTAAGGTATGCGCTATCAGACAGATAAGCTGGCGCTGCTTGCACCAGAAAAAGCGAAACAAGAATAGCGCCAATAATTATGGGTAACAACCAGTATAATGTAGTTTTTCTGGAAGCGCCAAACCTCTTAGGCGAAACCAGACTGAAGAGGACAACAGCAAACGTTATTGCTACAAAAATGGTTGCGCTAAGGGAATGCGTAAGGAATAATGAGCCTGCCAAGATAGAAGTTGAAACCAAGAATGGTGTGATGGAGAATCGGTCTTTTTGTAGATACAAGTAGAAGGTTAAGGGAATCAAGAGCAGGGTTATAACGTTGGGGTAACCCGCCCACAGCAACATTTCAATGTCAAAGCGTGAAATCGCCACCAAAACAGCCGCAATATACGCTGCAGAAACCGACCAAACCTTCCGAGTTATCAAAAAAGCACACAAAACCATAAGCGATGAAAACAAGGACACAACTGTAGCATGCGCAAGATACTCAGGCATTCCAGTCAGCATCATTATGCCTGCCGTGAAAATGTGGTAACCTGGAAAAGTCAGCGAAACACCACCGCCAATGTGATAAAAGTTATAGAGAAAATCAACATTTCCTGACCCAGTAATAGAGTAAATAACGCTGTTGTGTAAACCGATATCTGCGCCTGGCGGAAAAGTTTCCCAAAGCATCAAAACCAAACGGTAAATAAACGCAAAAATGAAAACCAACATCAGCAGTAGATGCTTTTTGTTTGCTTTGACCATCCGCTTTCCCGTTTGATGTTTTATGCTATGCTTGATTGAATTTGTTAGTCAAAGCTTAAATATGGAATTCGAGTATAAAAAGCCCAGAGTAACTAAAAGGAAAAAAAGGTGTTTAAATGTCTTGGCTTAAATCTATGATGGAAAAAGAGCCTCCAGAACCAGAGAATCCAATCGGCGTAGTCGTTATCGGCAACATCGAACCCGACATGCACGACACAGCAAAAGAAGCAGTCCGCCGCTCACTAAAACGCGCAGGATTCAAAACAATTGACGTTGGCAAAAGCGTAGCACCACAAGTTTTCGTTGACAAAGCAAAAGAAAACAACGCAAACCTGATTGCAATTTCAGTAAATACAGTTCCTGCAAAAAACAACATACCAAAACTTGATGAAGCGCTAAAAGCTGCAGGTTTGAAAGGTCAAATCGGCATAATCATGGGCGGTGCAGCAGTCAAAAAAGAAGATGCAGATGCAATCGGCGCACTCTTTGGCAAAAACAAAGAAGAGGCCCCTGAGTTAGCTAAAAAGGCAATCAAGAAATAATCCATCAGTTGATGTAAAATGCTCAGATTCAATACAGACCAAAAAGTATACGAGATAGGGAGAGTAAAAGTAGGCGGTCAACCAGGAGAACTGCCAACTTTTCTGATTGGTTCTATCTTTTGGCTTGGCCAGAAGATGGTTTCAGACGCAAACAAAGGTGTTTTTGACGCAGCCGTAGCTGAAGATATAATCAACAAGTGTCAGGTTCAAAGCGACATTACCGGGGTTCCCTTTGCTTTTGACGTTGTGGGAACAACCGAGCTGGCTTTTGAGAAGTACATTGACTTCGTTGCTAAACACAGTGAAGCTCCAATAATGTTGGATGCAATGAGCCCTAAGACTCGTATGGCAGCTGCAAACTTGGCTAAGAACATGGGTCTTGCCGACCGATGCTTCTACAACTCAGTCTACAAAGGCGTAACTGACGCTGAATTAGCAGTGCTGAAAGAAAGCGGCATCCAAATGTCCATTGTGCTTGCTGACGACCCCAAAGACAACAGCCTAGAAGGAAAAATGAAGGTCATCGAGGAAGCTTTAGCGTTGGCGGATAAAGGTGGAATTACCAAGCCACTGATTGACACTGCCATTCCAGCGTTTGCTCCAGACATGGGTACTGCTGTGAGAACCATACCTGTAATGAAAGAGAAATATGGTCATCCAGTGGGTCTTGGCAGCGGAAACGTGGTCACAACCATGGGTTGGGTCAAAGCAAACTTTGCTAAGGAATTCCGCAAGGGATGCGTAACCGCTACTAACGCGATTATGCAAACGATGGGTGCAAACTGGCTTATGATTGGGCCAGCAGAGCAAGCGGAATGGGTCTTCCCAGCCGTTGCAGTCGTAGATACTTATGTTGCTTCTGCCGCAGCTGACCTTGGAACACGACCGCTAGAAGAATCTCACCCGATCTTCAAAGCCTTCATGTAAACTTTCCTTTATTTTTTATTTTTTGTTTTTTGAAGGATTACGGGTTGAAGCCTCTGAGATGGTTTGAAATAATTGTTGCCTACACGCTTTTAACTTTAGCAATAGTTAATGTTGTTCCAAGCGATTCTCCGCTTGTTGTTTTGAGGATAATTTTAGCATTTACTTTTGTCACGTTTCTGCCAGGCTACTGCCTAGTTAACATACTGTTCTTGGGTAAAAACAAGATAGATATAGTTGAAGAGATTGTGTTGTCGGTTGCACTTAGCTTTGGCATAGCTGGGCTTATCGGCTTGTTCTTAGGCTTATCACCTATAGGAATTAACTTTACATCAATAACAGTTTCACTTAGCGTCATAGTGTTTGTTTTAGCTACAGTTGCTTTCATAAGAAAAAGCAGAACGCTACCAAGTCTTCAAGTGGAGAGCCCGCAACAGGTAAGCGCCTGAAGTCTTAACCGCAGCAATTCCGTAGACTCCACCTCTACGCATCATCTTAAACACGTAACTTGGTCGCAGGTAGAAGTCTTGGTATGCTTTGGAGCGAAGTTCCGCAAGCTTCTCCATACTCAACCAAGGCGTCTCAAAAGTTGGACCAGCAGTATCGTACTTGTCAAAATCCGTAACTCGTAGCCAACCGTTCTTCTTAACTTCTTCATACATGGGTGTCCCAGGATACGGTGTGGCAATGTAGAAGCCCACGTCATCTGGGTTTAGTTCCTTGATTAAACGGATTGTTTCTTTAGCGGTTTGTTCGGTTTCGCCTGGGAAGCCCAGCACAGTGTTTGCGATGGTCATTAACCCAACCTGGTGGGCTGTTTTGTAGGCCTGGCGTGTTTGCTCTAGCTTTATTTTTTTGTTCATAGCGCCTAAGATGGTTTCGGAACCTGATTCTACTCCCAGCCAAACTGCAAAGCATCCTGCACCGTGCATGGTTTTGAGAAGTTCACGGTCCACCATATCAACCCGTGTGCCACAATCCCAAGTCATACGCAATTTTCTATCATGCAGTTCTTGGCAGATTTTCATCACTCGGTCGCGGTCAACCGTAAAAGCGTCATCATAAAACGTGACTTGGTCAACCCCGTACTTGTCATGGACCAGCTGCATCTCGTCCACAACGTTTTTTGGGCTACGCATACGGTATCCTCTGCCGAACATGCGCACAGTACTGCAAAAGTCACACCAGTAAACGCATCCACGGCTGGTAACTAGGGGGAAGAGGATTTTGCCGTTATGCTTTAGTTTTTCAAGCGGTAGCAGGTGATGCGCTGGGAAAGGCAGCGAATCTAAATCATGCAGGAAAGGGCGGTCTGGGTTGCGGACGATTTTGCCTTGTTTTCGGTATGTGATGCCTAGCACGCTGCCAAGGCTGGATTGGGTTTGGAGTTTGTCGAGCAGTTCAATGAAGGTTTGTTCACCTTCTCTCCGTACGACTATGTCTAGGCTTGGGTACTCGTTGAGGGCGTTTTCATCCCAGAAAGTTCCATGCGACCCACCGAGCACCGTGACTGCTTGCGGTTGCTCCTGTTTAGCTATGGTGATTATCTTCATCGCTGACTTGTAGAGTAGTGTTGTTGCTGTTACTCCGATGATATCGGATGGTGTTTGCGCGATGCGTTCTTTGAAGGCTTCATAGGTTAGTCTTTCTGCTTGGCAGTCGATAACGGTGACGTGGTATCCCTCTTTTTCTGCAACCGCGCCCAGGTATGCTATGCCCAGTGGAATAAACGGCGGGTGCGAGTGGACGCTTTGCGGATAGGGAGGGTTAACTAGGGTAATTTTCATTTGAAGACGCCCTTTTTTGCTTGGGAGATTTTCTTGTGTTGGATTGAATATATTGCTTTCTTAAATTTTGTAAAATCAGCGGTTTCAAGTGAAGGGGGTTAGGAGAGTTTAATGTGCATAGCCCTAAGAGCGTAAGCGGCAGAGGTTTTCAGTCCTGACCTGCCGTATGTTCCGCCTTTGCGAATCATCTTTAGCACGTAGCTTGGGCGCAGGTAGAATTTTTGGTGCGCCTTGTATTTGATTTCGCTGATTTTCTCCATACTCAAATACGGGGTTTCGAAGGTTGGTGTGGCGGTGTCGTATTTGTTGAAGTCGGTAACTCTTAGCCAGCCGTTTTGGACCACTTCCTCGTACATGGGTGTGCCTGGGTATGGTGTGGCAACGTAGCAGCCGATGTCGTCGGGGTTTAGTGAGTTGATGAAGTTGATTGTTTCCCAAGCTGTTTCCTCAGTTTCACCTGGGAAGCCGATAACTGCGCTGGCAATAGTCATCATTCCAGCCTTCTGCGCCATCTTGAAGGCTTCCCGCACTTGGTCCCGGTTGATTTTCTTATGCATTTTTCCCAAAATCTTCTCTGAGCCTGACTCAACACCAAACCAGATTGTTATGCAGCCAGCATCGCGCATTTTCTCAAGCAGTTCCCTGTCCACTGCGTCAACGCGGGTTTCGCAGTCCCATTCAACGTTTAGTTTGCGGGCTTTGATGTCGGCGCACATTTCAAGGGTGTGGTTGCGGTTGATTGTGAATGCGTCGTCGTAGAATGTGAATTGGCTTTCGCCATACTTGTTGTGGAGCATTTCCATGTCGTCGACGACTTTTTTGGGGCTTCGCACGCGGTATCCTCTGCCGAACATGCGCACGGTGCTACAGAAGTCACACCATTGAACACATCCACGGCTTGTCACGATGGGGAAGATGGTTTTGCCCATACGGCGGTATGAGTCCAATGGGAGAAGGTGGTATGCTGGAGAAGGCAGTGAGTCTAAGTCGTGGAGGAAGGGTCTGTCTGGGTTGCGGGTGATTTTTCCGTCTTTTGTGCGGATGGTTGTGCCTTGGACTTCTTCAAAGCCCTTGTTTTCTTCCATGCGCTGCAGGAGTTCAAGAAATGTGAGTTCGCCTTCTCGGCGCACGATTACGTCTATGCTTGGTGATTCGTTTAGGGCGTTTTCATCCCAGAAGCTAACGTGGCTTCCGCCAATCATGGTTGTGGCGTTTGGGTGCTGTTCTTTGGCAGTTTGGAGGATGGTTTTGGCTGAGTTGTAGAGAAGCGTGGTTGAGGTTACGCCGATAACATCAGAGGGGACATTGGCGATTCTTTGGCGGAAACTGTCGTAGTTTAATCTTTCACCTTGACAGTCGATAACAGTGACTTGGTGACCTGCTTTTTCGGCGACTGCACCAAGATACGCCAAGCCCAACGGTATGAAGGGTGGGTGTGAATGTGCATTTGGCGGGTAAGGGGGATTAACCAGAGTAACTTTCAATGCTGTTTCGCCCTTTTTTAGTGAGTGGTTAGACGTTGAATAATCATATATTGTTTTCTAAATAAATGCCAAAAAACCGAAGCCAACGTTTCTAGGAAATTCTGTTCTGTTGGAAAGAAATTTAGGTCACGAAAAGAAAGAAAATTTTTTTGGGAACTACTTGCAGAGTTTTTTCAAGTGGTTGAAGAGTATAGGCATACTCAAATAGCCAGAAAGCATTGTATAAAGCACCGAACTGTAGGAAAAACCAAGGAGAACTTGCTCTTGAGGAAAAAATCAAAGCTAAAAGCTAAAGGGAAAAAATTCTACAAAAACACTCATGGAAAAATTTATAGAGTAAGACCACGCCCTAAGCGAAGCAAACAAATGCTGCTCAAGCAACGGCAAAGAAAATTAAGTGCTTTGGCTAACGCCTAATTTTTTTCTAATAATCAAATGCTTATCGGTTTTATTTAATATGCGTTTATACATGGCCAGCACACAACTAAGTGAAGAGTTTCTCTTGTTCTTTGGCTAAAAGCCAACTGTGTAACAGAGCCTTTTCAAACAAAGCAAAAGGCAAAAAATAATGCAAGAAAACAAAAACAGCATTGAAACAAACAGCACTTTTTAGGTTGATGGATTTTTTGAGTAGACCCAGACAAAGGCGCTTTTGAAAGAACGGAATGCAAAAATTGCATGTACAAATCAGGTCCCCATTGGTGGAACCAGTGTCCCTTTAACATCTGGCAAAGCTCAAATGAGTAATTAAACTGAGTCATTTTGAAAATAATCAATGCTTCCTTTTTTCTTATTGCTTTGATTGCTTATCTTTTTCAGTCTTTAGTCAGCTTCATTGTTCATATTCCACAGACAGATGATACTAAAGAGGGTGTTCATCCAGCTACTTTCTTCGACGTGCCCACGCCTGTTTAGGCTCAAAAAGACGGCTCGTATTTGTCCTTATGGATTGACTGGTTAAGCGTTTGGCAAAGCATGTTTTGCAGTAAACTGGCTTGCCTGCGGTAGGTTTGAAGGGTACAGTTGTCGTTTGATTACATGTTGTGCATTTTACTTCATGAATTATTCTTTGTATTTTTTTCACCTCTTCAATCTAAAAAAGAGTAACGAGTTCCCATTTTAATTGAAATTAAGTATTTCTCCTCTCTTCTTGTCACCAAACAAAGACCTTCTGCCTTGCCTTCTTTTTTCAAGGTGCAATTTGTTCGTACAGAAGATTTACATCTTCGACAATTCTGAACTAGACCTGCCCGTGACATACACAAATCCATTTACCTCTTTTCTTTTGAAAAGAATCAGTTACTCAGATAGGCGCATCCTAGAGGATAAAAGAAACTCTTCAACTACGAATGCGCTTGCAGGCTTATAAATGCATGCCAAAAAACGCCTCTTTTTGAAAAAAAGCAAAAAATTTTGCCCTTGCTTAAAAAATAAAGGCGTAAAAACGATGGGCCGTCCGTAAAATCAGGAAAACGCCTCAAAAGTTTAGGCTATACTAATATACATATAGTGTCTAATGTTGTAAGGTTAGAGTTCTTTAGGGAACAGACAGAACCGCTAATAACGTTTTGTTTTTCTCAAGACGATTCTGATTTAGGTTGGCTCATGCCAACAAAGGTGTAAAAAAAATGGGAAAAAGAAAAATTACAAACGAGGGCAACCTCGAAAGTATGGTCTTACCTTCCTCAAACGACGTGTTAGGTATGGCTGTTAAGATGCTTGGAGCAGAAAGAATAATGGTTAAGTGTCAAGATGGCAAAGAACGCTTATGCCGAGTCCGAGGCAAACTAAAGAGGCGTGTGTGGATAAGAGAGGGCGACATCGTTTTGGTGTCACCTTGGGATTTTCAAGCCGATACAAGAGGAGACATTTTCTGGCGTTACCGTAAGAACCAGTCTGATTGGCTTCGAAGCCATAACTACCTCAAAATGTAGTAGAGGAGGCTTAAGACAGTTATCCTAAAATGCACAGAATGTGGAAACACATTCCAACGGGACGGTCTAAAAGAGGGCGAGATATTGTCTTGCCCAATTTGTGATGCTGGTTATAAGGCGTCGGTTGAAGGCGGGAAAGTTGTCTTAAAAGATTTTGTCTATGAAAACGAAGACTTAGAATCACTTTAATGGCAGATTTCCTTTATATCGTAGAATGATATATTAAGCATAGACATATATTATTATATGAATGATAGAAGTTTTTAGACCGTTGGTCTGATGGCTTTTGAGATAAACTCGCTTACCTTCTTCATTCTTGAAAGTGATAAAAAATGAATGTTGAAGAAAAAACTGAATTTATAATGGCTATTCGCAACTATAAATATTCAAAAAAGGAAAGAAGACCTGATTTTATTGACATAACAGCCCAAGATGCGTCAAACAAAAAAATACTTTTGCGCTCAATAGAGCCAGAAGGCAAAGCTGGATATGTTGGAGTAGATATAGTGAAAAACATGATTAAACTGATGAAAAGCGAAAATTATGATAGCGGCATCCTTATCAGCAAAAGATTCACCACTTCCGCAACTCAAGAAATGTCACAGGAAAAAATCGAGTTAGTTTCAGACGAGTACATGCCCCATTTCGACACAGAAAAACTGTACCTGACGATAACTAATTGTGTAGACAACCAGTGCAAAGCTAACTGTGGGAGAGTCCCTGAGAAGAAGTCTGACTGTAAAGGAGCGCTTGAAGGTAAACCTTGCAAAGTAAGAGCGCTTAGCGATAACTCCTCTTTCCACTTTGAACACGGCTGGGTAGACCTCATGAGAAATGACTTAAAACAACTTTTGTCCTTAAACAGAACATTCCCAGTAAAAGAAGACTAATTGCTTGCTTTAGAGCAGAAAAGTGAAATGGTTGCTAAAATAGAAACTAGCTGACTAATTCAACCGTTGTCCCTGTCACTTGGCCGAAGTCTTAAAAATCGACGAGGAATTGCAAAAAGGCTTTCGCGACAAAAGGCAAAGATAAAGATGGATAAAAGAAAGTAGGCAGATGATCTGTTGAGACTATTTGTAGAGTTGTTCCCAGCGGTTAAAGAGTTCCAGCACGTCGTCGCCGCCGTGGTCTTTTAGGAACTCGCGGGTTTCCTTGTCAGCAGCAGCTTCTTTTTGGAACTTTTCGATGTACTCAGCCTTTTCTGCTAGGAAGATTATGCCGTCTACACCTTGGCGTGCAACACGGGTGGCTACGGTCATGATTTGTTTAGTTGGTGCAACGGTGTCCCAGGTTTCGTTTGGACCGCGGACGTAGAAGTTTACGAAGAAGGGTTTCTTTAGGACTTTTTTGAAGCCTCTTGCGATGGTTTCCCAGTACCACGGGGTCGGGTACGCCTTGCTGAACATTGGGACTACGAAGTAGTCGGCGTATTGTGCCATGTCTTCGAAGTCGTAGCCGAAGCGTTCTCTGCCCATCAATGGGTCGGGAAGGGTGTTTACGAAGAGGGGTTTGCCGCTGACTATTTCTTTGACTTCAGCGAGGAAGTCGGTTACTGTTTTTGCTCGCCAATCAACCCATTTCAAGCCGCTCTTGCGTTGTTGCTCTATGCATCTGGGGCATGTGCAGAAGTGTTGGTCGGCGAAGTGTTGGCTGCTGATGCTTATGCCTGGGGTTTGTTTGGCGGACTCTGCGATGATTTTGAGGTTGTATTCGCGGGCTTCTGGGTTGGTCATGCACACGACGTCCCAGCGCAGGTTGAAGCGTTTGTTGGTGCGCAGGGCTGGCCCGAAGCTGCTTGTGGAGACCCAGTCGGGGCGTTTTGCTGCCATGTTGTTGTCGCCGAAGACAGCGATATTTGTGTACATTTGGGGATTTACTTTGCCCACTATTCCTGATTCAGATTTTTGTCGGTAAAAGTTATAATCGACGCCTTTTACAGGCTCGGGTTGATAAAGAAACACGCCGAATTTCAAGTCTAATACACCATTTTGTAATTTTACCAAAACATGACTTTGCAACCTTATTAAGTCTTCGCAGGGAGCGCCTATTTCTCTGTTTTTCGAGGTTTAGGTTGTCAGTTTGAATAATTTGTGCTAGCTCCCTCTTTGGGTTAATTTGCTTTTTTGAGGTTTTGGTTTTTTTGTGGGTGTTGGCGTTTTACGACTGCCACATGTCTGCTTGTGCTTTGGATTGCTTTTTTGGTTCGCGTTGTTTTTCTACGTCTGTTTGGGTGTGGGATATGCGTTTTTCTTCACACGCGGTACATGGCTCCATGTTGAAGCTGCCATAGTGTGCATGTGAAAGCATGTATCGTTTGCTTTTTTCTCCACAAGTGGTATCGAGCAGCGATGAACAGCACAATGCAGGTCGGGCATTAGCATGGCTCATTAAACAGGTTAACGTCCGCCAAAAAACCCAACCACCCGTAGGAGCTACAGGATGGTAAAAAATTACCCATCCCAACGGTGGGTTACAACCAACACACCAGTCCCAACCATGGAGTGCTTGGCAATTAGACGATTCTTATTTTCTCTTTTCCGAGTTTGCTGATTTTTGGTCTCTTGTTAGTAAAACCTCGTCGTTGGCAAGGCAAATGCCTGCAATAAGCAAATCGCTCTCGTTAATCATTCTTCCAGTATCTTGGAGTTCTTCAAAAAGCACGACGGCTTCTTTAGCGGTGACTAAATCGAAGGGAAACGGCTACTTCAAAGAATTTTTGTCAAATTTTCGACCATAGTTGGCTTCTCTTTCAGCAGCAATCTCCTTTTTAAGTTCATCAAGCTTTTCCTTTTCGTCCTTCATAATGCCCGCAAGTTTGATTATATCCGACTTTCTCTTACTTGCAATCTGGGCGTGCTTGAGGATTTTGATTAGCACCACTTTTATGAAGGGTGGCAGGTCAACAGCGTTGTAGTTTGTCAGCTTAGAGTAATCGATGTCGGCTAAACTTCTGGTTGCTGTTTCCCAGTCTGGCAGGTCGGTTGGGAGCAGGTTTTTCTTGTAGTCGTCATCCATCTTCGCCGCAGCCAACAAAGCAGCCAGCGCTGAGGGGTTACCGTTCAGAATTTTCGCCAATTCCTCGGCAGTTACGGCTAAGCCTTCAATTTTGGACACTTCAGATGCCAGCTTCTCAAGCGGCAAATGCCTCTCTTTGAGCCTGTCCAGAACCGTGCGGTGTGCCCACTCGGGCTCCTGCTTGAGCAACGCTTCCCTAACCGCCCGTCTTGTGCAGTACCCGATTAGCTTGCCAAGCTTTGACGCTGGACCTGCATAGCTGACTTCTTTGCCCTGCTTTGTCGATGCCACAGTAACCGCGTCAGTTATCGAACCTGTTGCGCAGTCGCCAGTGTACCTGCTACGAACATCAAAATCTTTCAGCGCCGCCGTCTTAGCCTCAGTAGCGGTGATTAAGGCGGCGACCATGCAGCTGTCACTTGGATTGCCATCGATATAGACGATGATGTTTATGGTGCCTGTGATTTCCTGGACATCCATCTCCTCGCCCGAAGCCTCACCGTGCGAACAGCCAGCGGTAGCGGTGACGCTGACCGAAAAATCCTCACCTTTCTTGGAAACCAAACTGTAATTTTTGATTCGGGCAGCCGTTATCATGGCAAGATAATCCTCATTTATGCCGAGCTTGGCAGAGGACATAGTGATGAGTTGCATGGGGTTTAGGTGCAGGGAAAGGTCGCTGTAATCTTCAGGCACACCGATATTCAACACAGCCTTAACCCGCTTGAACCCACCGTTGAAAATTGCTGAACTAACCGTTGCTAAGCCCTTGTCACATAAAACTGCCAGCACATTATCTTTTACAATAAGTTTAACGTTTTCTGCAAGGTCAAACTCTTTCAAGCCTGCCCAAACTCCTAATTTATTGTTTAGGATTCACTGTTATAGCTTTTGCTGGGCACAAATTAACGCAGACCCCGCATCTAGTGCACTGCACTTCATCAGCAACCTGCGGCTTGTTGGCTTCATCCGCTTCCAGAACGCCTTGAGGACAAACGCCGACACAGATAAGTCCTGGGCAAGAGGTGCATTTGGTTTGGTCAATGATGATAAAGGATTTATGCTTGTCCATGCGAATCAACAAGTAAATAAGCGCCAAGAATATATCTGTTGCGCGCACATGGTATTTGACATGAAAACTGGCTTAGTCACCTACACCCCAGAAAAAGTCGAAGGCTTTGACCTTCATGTTTACTATTCAAAATGGGCAGACGGACAAATCTTCCCAGCAGCAAAGAGCATGCAAAACGACGTCACCTGCTTTTGCGACGCCAAAGCCATACGAGACGATCCAAGCAAAGTCGCAGTCTCAAGCATCGGCCCAGCGCTGAGAAAGAACCGAACCGCAAACCTGCCCTTTGACTACGTTTGCCCAACTCACCCGCAGTATCAAGCGTACGTTTTAGATTACATTGAGGGACTAAGCAAAGAAAACATTCAAGGCGTAACCCTCAATCTCTACCATTTTCCAGACCAAGAATTCTGCACATGCCCAAGATGCGTGGAACTGTGGCGTCAAAGCAACTTGAACTGGGTAGAGTGGCGAGCGCAGACCATAACCGCTTTTCTCAAAAAAGCAAAAGCGCTGGTTAAGGGCACCTTCGCAGTGGAGATGTATCCTGACCCCGTGTTGGCTAAGGAGCGGTTCGGCATAGATTTTGACGCTATCGCTGAACTGGTAGACTACTTCCACGTCCCGCTCTCATCAAGGGATTACTTGACTAACTACTGGGTGGATTTGCTGACCCGCGACTTTATCAAAATCCTCAAAAAACCAGTGGTGCTGGAGCTTAGCGCTGAAATGCCAACCGACGACAAACTTGACGCACTCCTAAAGGCGGTCGCTTACGTTTCACGGCACAACCCGCAAGCAGTGCTGTTTTTGGTGCATGACTCCGAGAACGCGCGACAGATTTGCAGGTTTGCTGTTCACAACTCTGAATACCGCAGTTGGCTTGAAAAATACCGCTTTGAGGAAATGAACCGTATCGTTGAGGGTTGGGCTAAGATTTACTGAGCTTTTGACGATACTCCCTTAGCCGCTGCATATCCAAATCAACCGTTAAAATCGAATCTTCTGGCTCATCCGAAACCTCGCCAAGTATGCCCCAAGGCGCAATAACCGCACTTCTCCCACCCCTCATGTTCGAGCACACGTTGCCGACTTTAAGCACAAACAAACCATAATCCCGCGCAATCGCCTCAGTCAACGGGTGACCCTTAACCGTCGGATGCGTGCCCATGGCTGCAACCGGAAGCGTAACAATTTCAGCGCCCATACCCGCGACCTGTTTAACTAGTGAGGGGTCAAATGTGTCGGCGCACACAATCATCCCAATTTTGCCCAGTTCCGTGTCAACCACAAGCGGTGTGCTGCCTTTGGCGACGCCTGCTTTAACTTCGGCTTGTATGGGGTTGATTTTTTTGTATTTGGCGAGGAGTTTGCCGTTTTTCCACAGGGTGCTTGTGTTGTAGTATTTGACGCTGTCTTCTTCGAGCACTGAACCGCCTGAGAGGTAGATGTCGCCTATTTTTTTGGAGATTTCTTGGAGGAAGGCAAGTGTTTTGGCGCATGTTTCTTTGCTGATTGCTGAGGCGTCAGTGAAGTCGGCCATGCAGTTTGGCACGGTAAAGTATTCGGGCAAGGCGATTAGGGCTGGTTTGTTTTTGGCTGCTTTTTGAATGGCGACTGCTGCGGCGTCTATGTTGCCTTGCAAGGAGACGCGGATTTTCATGTGGATTAGGCTTACTTTCAATGCTTTGACCTCTTGGATTGTTGTTGTATTGGTTTAGTTTTGAAGATTTAAACATGCTTATTTGCAATGTAAGTGAATATTTGGGTGGGCTCGGTTGTCGATTGTTTAGCGTTAAGGCTTATTTCAGCACACATGTTTAGTATTTGCTTGCTTTTATATGCATACAGTTAACTTTATATGTCTCGCAGATGACAAACACTGTATTGCGAGGTAAATAAAGTGACGCTTAACCAGTCAGAATACGCCCACCTCTTGCCAGAAGTCAAAACTTTAGTTAACAAGGTTGTTAAGCAAAACATGGCGGACGGCTTCCTGTTTTCAGCTGGAACCGACACACAGATAATCGCTTATGAAGCAGTCAAATACAAACCCGACATACCCTGCCTCACCATGGCATTCAAGCACGGCACCCCCAAAGACACCGAATATGTCAAGAAGATGGTTGAACTCTTAAACCTCAACCATGAAACCCACGAGTTCGACCGCCAAGACGTACTAAAGTTTTATCCTAAAGTGGTGGAAGCACTCAAAAAATTTGACCCCATGGAAATCCGAAACAGCCTACCCGTTTACATCGGCTTAACACTTCTTAAGCCCAAGGGAATAAAGAGCGTTTTCACAGGCGATGCGCTAGACGAGCTTTTTGGTTACCCGTGGCAGTTCCACCTCTCCGAGGCTGAGTTTGCAGTAAAGCAGGAGGAGATGTGGGCAGAGATGGGTTTCTCCTCAATCCCCATGGCTGCCTCTCTTGGTATGACCATTAAGGCTCCTTACATGGACCCGTTGTTTATGGATTGGGCAAAGAAGCTCCCCATCAAATTCAAGATTAACATGTACAACGGTGTAAAATACAGCAAGTGGATACTGCGCAAAGCCTATGAAGACGTTATACCCAAAGACATCATTTGGCGACCCAAAGCACCCCTAGAAGCCGGTACAGGAACCGAAACACTGAGAACCCACTTTGAAGATTACATTGCCGACGACGTTTTTGCTGAGAAAAGGAAGGCTATCAAAGAAGAAGACGATGTTGAAATCCAAGACAAGGAACAACTCCTCTACTACGAGCACTTCCGCAAAGTATTCGGTAGACCCAAAGACATTTTCACTACAGGCTCAGTAGAATGCCCCAAATGCCACAGCCGCATGAACACAAAAATTCAGTTCTGCAAAATCTGCGGAGCTTACCCCATCTAATTTTTTCTTTTTCCATTAATTTTCTTGTGTTTCCCTTGCTAGTTTTTGGAAAGATTTAATTCCCTAATCTAGTAGTCTTTTGAGAGCACTGAGAGGGGCACAAGCTTGGCTAGACTATCCGAACTAAAGTTTGCAATGGGACTTTCCATTTTCCTATCAACCTTTATCTTTGCCGTTTTCGTATTCGGAATTGTCTACTTTTTAGAGCTGGACCTGTTCGCTGGTTTGCTTGTAGCTTTAGGCGGCTCAGCCCTGTTCATACTATTTCAGTATTTGATTGGACCAGTGATTGTTGCCGCCACCACACGACTGCATTATCTTAAGCCAGGCGAGAATCCTTGGCTTGAATCCACAGTTAAAGAGCTGGCAAATAAAAGCGGGCTGCCCATGCCTAAGTTAGCTACTGTGCCTGACAGGACGCCTAACGCGTTTACATTTGGCAGAACCACAGGCAGCGCCACTTTAGCTGTGCATGAGGGGCTTTTGCGCAGCCTAAACAAGGCAGAGATTGAAGCTGTCATAGCCCATGAGTTGGGGCATATTAAGCATAAGGATTACATTGTAATGACTATTCTTTCAGCTTTGCCTTTAATTGCATATCTTATTGCTCAGTTTGCACTGCGCGCAGGCATGATTAGTTCAATGACAAGAGGACGCAGAAGTGACAGAGAAGGAAACGCTGGTGCTATCCTCATTATCATCGGCGTCATATCCTTTATAGTTTACATCTTAACTTTCCTTGTTGTGATGAGGCTCAGCCGACTGCGCGAGCACTATGCTGATGCATTCTCAGCTTACTTGACAGGTTCACCCCGTGGCTTGCAAAGCGGGCTTGCAAAGATTACTTATGGCTTATCAATTTCTCCTAAACCTCCAGAGGGTGCCAGAGCGTTTTACATTGGTGACCCAGCAACTGCAAAGCAGGAAATTCAACGAGTGATGAGTAAAACGCATGAGTATGACTTGGATAAAGACGGCGTTCTGGACGAGCATGAACTTAATCGTGCCATGGAGCGGGAAGCCAGTGATACATGGGTGCAGATGAACAGTTTGTTTGCCACTCATCCGCCAACGTTTAAGCGCATTTTGCTTTTGCGGGAAATCGAGCAGGAAATGGAAACCGGCAAATATAGCAGTGACCACATGTACGCTCACGTGTAAACGTGGATTGTGAGCAAAAATCGCAGATTCCTATGCGAAGACTAATATTACTGTAAAATTGATTTACATGTGAAACCCTAAAAAAGGCATGTAAAAATGGTGAACTATTGTCCTGAATGCGGCGGAGAAATGCACTACATATCAATGACAAAGCATTACGTGTGCAAAAGCTGCGGTTTATCATGCACTGGGCAGGAACTAAATGACCTGCATGATAAGAATCGACCAGATTATGAAACTGACGACGACGTTAAGCAAGCCCGCCGTAAAGAATACCTCAAATGGTGGCTTAGTAAAAAATAAGCTGCCCTGGAAGGTTGACGACCTTTCTCGTTAGCTTTGACTCTGCTTCTTAAAATGCCTGAGAAATAAGAGCTATCTTTTCTTGCATGGAACCCTTTCCATATAAGCGCTGATTTTTAACATGCTAATCGAGTTGAAAACCGTCAATAATGACCTACCCCTCTATAGTTTCTGCAAGGGGAGTTTCTAATATGCTCCAAATATATCCAAATCTGTGGGGGGAATTGCGCTTGTTTTGAGCCAATGTCAGGCAAACAGCTTAAAAGAAGAAACAGTCCCAAGGTCTTAATACAATAGTAAAGAAGGCACTGGGAATGGCAGTAGACTTGGAGATTATCTGCGTAGGCAACGAGTTGCTGATAGGTAAGATTTTGAACACCAACGCTCAGTGGCTAAGCCAAAACGCGACAAGCCTGGGAGCCACAGTAAAAAGAGTAACCGTAATCCCAGACGAAATAGGAGAAATTGCAAAAGCCATCCAAGAAGCCTCAGAACGCAAGCCCCAATTCATAATCATAACTGGCGGGTTAGGACCAACCTTTGACGACAAAACCCTCCAAGGACTCGCCGTCGCGCTGAACCAAAAACTAGAAGTCAACCAAAAAGCCCTAGAAATGATAAAGCAAAAGTATCAAGAGCACGCAAAAGCACGCCAGCTTGGAACAATCGAGCTAACCAAGCCAAGACTGAAAATGGCAACCTTGCCCGAAAACGCAGAGCCAATCCACAATCCAGTTGGAACCGCTCCCGCCGTTCATGCCCGCTTGGAAGGGATGAAATTGTTTGCTTTGCCCGGTGTGCCCTCGGAGATGGAGGCGATATTTGCCAAGACCATAGCGCCGCTGCTCAAGCAGGCATCAGGCGACGTGTGTTTTTATCAAGACAGCCTGTTTGTTTTTGGTTTGTTTGAGTCTTCTTTGGCGCCGTTAATAGATAAAGCCATGAATGACAACAAGGGTGTTTACATTAAGTCACATCCTACAGGTACGGAAACCAAGCCCCAGATAGAGCTCCACTTGACAATAACCTCAGACATTGCTGAGGGTCCAGTGGCAAAGCTAATGAAAACTAAGGCACAGTTAGCTAGCTTAATTGAAGAAAACGGTGGAAAAGTCATCGTTTAGCAGGGCTTGATTTTGTATGGATTTGGGAATAACAATTTAAGGGCACAGAGCCTATTTTTGAAAAACATAGCTCTCGCATAGTGTAGCGTACCATGAAAAAAGCATACCTCAAGGCAGCAACGGCAACCGCAATCGTCGTCATCATGCTTTTTGCCCTAATTCCCTTTAGCCAAGCGCAAGGGAAAGAGCACAAGATTTCGTTTCAGCTGCTGAACCATCCAGACGGCGACTTAACCTACGAGCTTAACGTGACAATTTCTCATCTGCTCTACGAGTATTATGCGGCTAAAAGCCACCGATTGGTTTGGGATAGCGACTTTGCCAAATTCATCACTCCCTATACGCTACGGCCTATCGCTGATAGGCTCTGGGAAATTTACGATAACGAGGAGGACTTCACTAACGGCGTGCTCATGCTTGTGCACCAATTAACCTATGAAGAAACTATCCCTGGAAAGTACCCAGTTGAAACGTTGGTCGAGGGCAAAGGCGACTGTGACCTCTTCGCATTCATTGCAGCTTCACTGCTAAAGGCAGGAGGCATAAAATCTGTGCTACTGTACTATAAGACTCAGTCGCATATGCAGCTTGGGGTACAGCTTGCTAACTCGCCAGAGAGTGCAAGAAACGGCGTTTACTATGTAGAATACCAGGGCACAAAATACTACATAGCTGAATCCACAGGCGGAAAATGGAGAGAAGGCTGGAGAGTCGGCGAATGCCCAACTGACTACAGGAATGCCTCTTCTCAAGTGATTACTTTTCAAAATTCCGAGCAGATCTCAATAGGGCAAGTTTCTGCAACTCTGGAAGAATTGGAACCTAGCACTTTAGAACTTGAAGTCCCAACCTCTCTCTTACTGGAGAACACTGAACTGCTGATCCGGGGGAAAATTCTTCAAGAAGTACCATACCAAAACGTTACCTTGTACGCAAAAATCAACAGTGAATCATGGACTACCCTTGGCACCGCTGAAACTCAGGCGGACGGGCAGTTTGAGTATTTGTGGAAGCCAACAACTGGCGGTTTTGTCACTATTCAGGCAGGCTGGTCAGGAGACAGACAGTATAATGGCGCTATGAGTACAGAGGCTAGTCTTATTGTTCTGCCACTACTTGTCTTAATAGCACTAGTCAGTTCACTGTCAGCTATAGCCGTAAGCATAAGCGCCGTCTTGTTTTTGAGGTCAAAGCGCCAACAAGAGCCCCTCGCAAGCCATCTTACAGGAAACACAGCAAACTGGTAATCTGCCTTCGGATAAAAACGAAGAAATCTAATAGAAGATAATAAAAAAGAAAAAAGAGAACTACTGCTTGTTTAATGCTTGCCTTAGTATTTCGGCTTTGTCAGTTTTTTCCCATGGAACATCTATGTCGTCTCTGCCGAAATGACCGAAAACCGCAGTCTTCTTGTAAATCGGCCTTAGCAGCTGGAAGTGATCAATGATGGCTTTAGGTCGCATATCAAAATTCTTCTTAACAAGCTCAAGAATCTCGCTCTCTGGAATCTTCCCAGTTCCATAAGTATTTACAAGAACAGAAACAGGCTGAGCAATGCCTATAGCGTAAGAAATTTGTACTTCACATTGGTCGGCTAAGCCAGCGGCAACAATATTTTTGGCAATGTACCTTGCCATGTAGCAGCCTGAACGGTCCACCTTTGAGGGGTCCTTGCCGCTGAAGCATCCTCCACCGTGGCTTCCAACGCCGCCGTAGGTGTCAACGATGATTTTTCTGCCGGTCAAGCCTGAGTCAGCTAAGGTTCCGCCGACGACGAATCGTCCGGTGCCGTTGATGATGTATTTCACATCAGGATCTAGAAGGTCGGCTGGGATGACATGTTTGATTACTTTCTCGATAATCTCCCTTTTGAGGGTGTCATCGCTGACGTCACCGTTGTTTTGAGCGGCAATAACCACGGTTTTTACACATTCAGGTTTGCCACCGTCATACTCGATTGTAACCTGTGACTTGCAGTCCGGGCGCAGGTAAGGCATGATTTTTGTTTTCCTAGCCTCTGCTAAACGCTTAACAAGCTTGTGCGCAAGCAAAATCGGCAAGGGCATAAGTTCCTTGGTCTCATTGGTTGCGTAGCCAAAAACCATTCCTTGGTCGCCAGCACCTTGCTCGCGGTCTTTTGTTTCGGTAACTCCTATGGAAATGTCTGGCGACTGCTCGGTTAAAGAAACCAAGATGCCGCATGTTTCCCAGTCCAAACCATCTTTGGCGTTGTCTAATCCGATTTCTTTTAGAGTTTGGCGCACAACCTTTGGGATGTTAATGTAGGTGGATGTGGTTATTTGACCCGTAACAACCACTGTACCCTGCATAACAAGGGTTTCACAGTCTACTCTGGCTTTTGGGTCATTGCATAAGATGGCGTCTAAAACGCTGTCTGAAATTTGATCTGAAACTTTGTCGGGGTGACCTTCGCCAACTGATTCAGAGGTGAACAAATACTTTCCGTTTATCCTCATAGGAATCTTTCCATTCAGCTTACAGTAAGAACATAGATAACCCGACGCTTTTCTTAAAAGCCTTTCGACAAAACAAGCAACTAACCAACAAGAAACCCCCGTTGCAACACTTGCACAAACCATTTTAACCCCAAAAAACACCAAACAACCAGTGAAAACCCTTGAAAAACCCAGTACAAACCTCAAAAGCACCCAAACCAGCTGGACCCTACAGTCAAGCAGCACAAGCGGGAAATTTCCTGTTTGTGTCAGGACAGCTGGCAGTTGACCCGAAAGAAGGCAAAATCGTCGCCGATGACATGGCAGGGCAGACAAGGCAAGTTATGGAAAACATAGAAGCGATTCTGGAAGCTGCAGGTTACAGCCTAAAGGATATGGTTATGGTTAACGTGTACCTTTCCAGTATGGCGTTGTTTGAGGAGTTCAACCGTGAGTACGCCAGGTTTTTTGAGGGTGATTTTCCTGCTCGGGCAACGGTGGGTGTGGAGTTGAAGGGTAATGCGCTGCTTGAGGTTTCAGTGGTTGCCTACAAAGAGTAAAGCACTCCAGCAAATCCTTCAAAGGGATGGCTCGTATTAACAAATTATAAAAACCCAACCGTGTTAAGTATTAAGACAGTGCAAGTTATGGCTCCAACCCTAAAAAAATTCATACAAGAAGTCGCAGGAAAAAAAGCACCCGGACCATCTACTACCTTCACAGTGTTCCATATCTTTTATGCCTTAGAACTTTTGGCGCAAAAACCTCTGGGAAGAAACAAGCTGGCGGAGAAACTGGAAGTGGGGGATGGTGCAGTGCGAACAATTATTGGCAGGCTTAGGGAGGCGGGGTTAATTGAAATCTCAAAAGAAGGCTGCAGCCTAACGGAAAAAGGCATGGAAACTTGGCGTCAATTTGAAGAAATCTTTCCCAAGCGGGTGGAGATTCCCAAGACCGAGTTGTCAACGTCAGCGTTTAATCAGGCTTTCTTGGTGAAGAACAGCGGACATAAGGTTAAGTCTGGGATTGACCAGCGTGATGCGGCTATTATTGCTGGTGCCCGTAAGGCTTTGGTTATTGTGTCTCGGAGCGGTCACTTGCGTATTGAATCCGTGAGTGAGAGCCTAGAGAAGGATTATCCTAAAGCTGCAAGCCTAATTCTAAAACAAATAGCTCCCCAAGATAACGACGTGGTCATTATCGCGGGCGGGGATTCTATGCTGAAGGCTAAGCGCGGAGCGTTTGCGGCAAGCTGGTCGCTTATCAGCGCTTAAGTCGTGTATTTTTCTCCGTAACTTAAGATGCGTTCCAGAGTGGTGTTTAGGTTAACCATGCCCTCGTTTGTTTTAGAGGAAATGGGCATTAACAGGAATTTTAAGCCCAGCTTGTTGATGGCTTGCATCATATTGCGGCTAAACAGACGCTTAGTACCCTCCAGCTTTTGCTCTATGGCTTCTTCGAGTGCTCTAGTGTTAGCGGACCAAGTGGCAATTGCTTGAACATCCTTTTTTGGGATTAGGTCGGTTTTGGAGAGCACATGAAGCTGGGGCTGGAAGAAGCGGTTGTAGACTGCGGCGGACAGGAACATGTTTGAGACATAGTTGAGGGGGTTAATGGAGAAAACGGCGTCGAAAAGGTAGATTAATGCTTTGGGTTCTTTGGTGAGTTCGCTTACGATGTATGGTCCGCTTGCTCGGAAAGCAAACAACTCCATCTGACCAGGCGTATCAACTAAAACAATGTCGGCATGGACTTCCTCGATGTCTCGGGTGAGGTTTTCCACCTCGTCAGCTATCAAATCCGCAGCCATAATCAAAGCGCCATTTGGACCTAGTGCGTATTTTTCCATGAGGTCGCCTACGTTCACGTAGTTGCGCACGTCAACATCAGGTGAGTAAGGGAGCTTTAGTGCTCCAGGGTCAAGGTTGACGACGGCGACGTCTTGTTTGGACATTTTTAGCCATTCACTAAAGGCTGCAGTGAATAGGGATTTTCCTGAGCCTGCGGTTCCAATGATAAATGCTAGAGGCAACTGTAATATTCTCCTTAATGTACGATTGAGAACGCTTTCAAGTAATAACCTTTCTGTCCCAAGTCTCGGATGAAAAGGTCTTTTTTGGAGGGTTTTTGGTTGAAGTTGCCGGTTTTGTTGGAATATTCTTTTAAAGTGCTTTTTTGCCTAGGATATGTTATATGCATGAATGGGCACTGGCAGAGGCGATCATTGCCACAGCAAAACAAATCGCACAGAAAGAGAAGCTAAAGGAAGTTACAGAGGTCACTATAAAAGTCGGCGAACTCCAGCAAGTTGAACACAGCATCTTGCGCTTTGCCATCTCCGAGCTAAAGTCAGAAATTTTCAAGAACGCCAAGTTTCGGATTTTGAAGGCTAAAACCACGCTTAAGTGCCGCGTCTGCGGAAACACTTGGCAGTTCAAAAAGGAAAAGCTTGACAGGGACACGGCTGAGGCTATTCATTTTGTGCCTGAAGCCGCGCACACCTTCATAAAATGTCCAAACTGTGGCAGCCCTGACTTTGAAATCGTAGTTGGGCGTGGAGTTTGGCTTGAAACCCTAAAAGGAGTCAAATAAGTGTGGTTGACCCCAGAGTAAGCGTGATTAACGAACGTTTGTCAAGGATAAGCCGAATTGTGGCTGTTTCCAGCGGCAAGGGCGGCGTGGGCAAAAGCATGGTGGCGACAACGCTGGCGTTAACTCTCGCCAAAAAGGGCTGCCGTGTCGGCTTGTTTGACCTAGACTTCACCAGCCCCTCAACCCACATAATTCTCGGGGCAGAAAAAATCCAGCCCAAAGAAGAAAAAGGCATCATCCCACCCACCGTCCACGGATTAGAGTACATGTCGCTGATTTACTTTGTCGGTGACCAGCCAGCGCCGCTTCGGGGAGCAGACGTTTCAAACGCGCTCATTGAGCTTTTGGCGGTTACTCAGTGGGGCAGCCTTGACTTTCTGGTGATTGATATGCCGCCTGGAATCGGCGATGCCGTGCTTGACTTAGTGCGACTGGTTAAGCGTATAGAGTTTTTGATTGTGACCACGCCTTCGCTTCTGGCTTTTGAAACCGTCAAGAAGCAGGTAGAACTGTTATGCGAGCTCAAAATGCCCATTATAGGGGTTGTGGAGAACATGAAGATGACCAAGGCAAAAGGCATTGAGGCTGCAACGGAGAAGTTGGGGTTGCGGTTTCTGGGCGAGGTTGCTTTTGATGAAGGGGTTGAGGATGCCATTGGTGATGTGGAAAAGCTGCTTGCCACTGCCATCGGCAAAAAAATCCAACTCATCGTTGACAGCGTAGTTTTAGCAGAGAAGAGAGAGCCAAGATGTCTTGTAGAGCGGTGATTTTTGATTACATAGGCACTCTGGTTAGCCCCCAAAACTACACTATGGATGCCTCAAAGCAGAAGCTCTATCATGCCTTGCAGGCCGAGGGCTTTAACACCACACAAGACCAGTTTCTAAACGTGTACAACGCTGCTCATGAGAAGTACCGCAAAATCCGCTACGGTGAGCACAGAGAGGTAACCAACGCCATCTGGGTCTCAGAAGCGCTCTGCAGTCTCGGCTACAGGGTGGCGGCGGATGATTACCGAGTTAAAGCTGCACTGAGCGTTTTCTTCAAAGACTTCATAGACACACTGGAGCTAAATGAAGGCGCCAAGAAGCTAGTTAAGCATACAAAGGAGAGGTGCAAGGTAGGTTTAATTTCAAACTTTACATGTGCACCTGTCATTTATGCAAGCCTTCGGCAGTTGGGAATAGCTGATTTCTTTGATGTGGTGGTGGTTTCAGACGAGATTGGCTGGCGAAAACCCCACAAACAAATCTTTCAAGCGGCTCTAAACAAGCTGCAGGTTCAGCCGCAAAACGCCATATTCATCGGCGACAACCCCACCGAGGACATACAAGGCGCCAAAGAAGTAGGGCTGGAAACAATCTTTGTACCTTCACAATTCAACAGTTTGGAAGACTTAACAAACAGCAAGCAAGAACCAAACTACATAGCAAAAGACCTCCAATCAATTACAGACCATCTAAACAAATTTTTTGTAACTCGTTAATGGGCTAGCCTAAACATGGCAATGCCTATCTTGTTGGTTTTCTAAGCGCCAAAACCAAAACAACGGCGACTACAACTATGATGGCAATAACTAAAACAAGGTACTCTAAGGGGATTGGCAGGATTGTTGTTGATTGGAATATATTGGTTTCAGTTATGCTGTAGGAGTACTCGGATGTGGTTGGTTCAGGCAGGGTTTGAGTTGTTTTGGAAGTTGATTCCAGCAGCATCCCTGAAGTCCTGTCATATATGTAAGTAAGTGTAGTATCGTAATCGGGCATGGAAATTGCCACTTCGAGAACGTTGACGCTTCTGCCAACACCCAAGTACACTCTATCTTCGGTTCTGTTAACGAAGTAAGTGTTGGGCGGCGGATAGCGTTGCCTTGAACCAAGTTGGCAGCGATTATTGGACCTTGTGTGCTTGGCACCCCCTCTTCCGTTCCCAACTCAACATTCCAAAATGTTGTTGTGCCATTGCCGGGAATAGCGTTGCCATTCTTAAATTGCCCTGTTGAAAGCAGCGTTACTTCCTTTCCCGATACGTCGACGACTTCAAGTTTTAGCCAGTCATAATCGTTAAAGGACTCAAACCAGGACCTATCCCCACAAAATTCCCATACCGCACATAATGCCCTTCTGTGACGCCGGGGTTGTAAACTTGAGCGAAAACCGGAAGCGCAAGGGATAACAAAACAGTTATTGCAATAATGGTTGTCAAGGGTTTAAGTTTTGACACGCCTAAATAACCTCCTTACCGACTCAACCCCAATTACGCAGCTGTGATTCTGTCTTCGGTTTTTCATCGCTCTATCACGCAATAATTGCTCGTTGAGTGGTAAATGTGTTGACTGAAACATTCCCATCATCCCTCAGCCCAAGTTTTTCATGCGCTTTAATGTACAAATTGCTTCTTTTGCATGCCTTGCTGGTTGAAACTGTGATGAGAATACTTGCCTGACTAATCCTTCTTTATCTATGACGTATGTTGCTCTTCCAGGAATAAAGCCTAAGGTAGTAGGTACACCGTACAGACTGCGAACTTTATTAGCCATGTCGCTAAGCAAAAGAAACGGCAAGTTATGGTGGTCGGCAAAAGACTTGTTTGATTTGACATCTTGCGAGCTTGCGCCAATGACTTCTGCGTCTAATTCTTTGAACGCTTCATAGCTATCTTTGAAGGCACATGCCTCTCTTGTGCATACGGGCGATTCGTTCATTGGATAAAAGAAAAGGATGACGTTTCTTGTTTTGCGAAACTGCGAGAGGGTTACATACTCTCCCATGTTGGATTTGAGCGTGAAGTCGGGTGCCATATCACCAATTTTAACTTTGAGCATTATCTATCACATCCAACTCTTAGTTTATAGAGCTTTATTATTTTCCAAAAAATAGGAAGGGAATTGACTGTTGCTGCCTCACCAAGCTCTAGATGGCTACAGTTCAATTTCTTGTATGAAGGCTCCGTGCCAGTTGTGATACCATACTTGCCCTGTGTAGCCGTTAACGCTTAGCATGCCATAAGGATTGCCTGCTTCTTCAACCATCACGTGGTAGTATCCATAGAATGGTGTAACTTCGCCAACAGTGGTTCCTAGGTAGTAAGCATCGAGGAATTGCTGAGCATTTGCCTTTGCTTGGGCCTCAGTTATTGTCATGGTTGTGGTGGGCGCTCCCCAGATTCCTCCGAGGATTCCTCCGCGCATCATGCCGTACTTGGTGTTCCACATCATGTTTGGACCCATTTCGGGGTAGATGCTGCCAGTGTACTTGTGGATTAAGAGTTCAAAGGCTCCAACGCCTGTGCTTTTCTCGCTGACTTGAACATAAAAGTTCACTGCGTACTCTTCAACTTCTGCAACTGTTAAGTCAGGATTACCGATTGAGGCGACGTAGTTTTGAGCAATGGTCACCGCGGTAGTTATGTTCAAAGGCGCACCGTTATAGGCGTATGGTGGTGCAGTGTAGCCATAGCCAGTATTCCAGCCGAATCTTCCGTGGCATCCTCCTCCGAACTGAAATGGATAAACTGCCTGGTACTGCTGGTTTGGTGTTGTTGGCGTGGTCAAGCCGGGCTGCGCTGGATATAATGGATTGTATGGATTATAGCCGTAGCCATAGCCGCCTCCCATCATTCCGCCTCTACCCATCATTCCGCCGTAGCCTCCGTACTGGTTAGTGCCAAAGCCCCATGGTCCCATGGCGTAAGCTGTGGAAGTCAGTAGTAGCGCCGCTGCTAAGATTGATAATGTCGCAATTGCGATTATTCCAAGTTTTTTCATTCAGTCACCTCCGACCTTTACCGATATTATGGCACTCGGATAATTTGATAGTTGGCTGAAACAATTGTGAAACAGTTTTGAAACAGCTTCAGAAGACCTTTCGTGCAACACCAAGCGTGAGAATGCTGAATAAAAAAAAGAAAAGTTGAAAACATCCTTTAAGAAATAACTATCAGATTCAAGTATGGTTGAAACGTTTTACGTTCACTTAGAATTCGCATCCAAAAGCGGCGGATTGGCAGTTAACCTGCCGTTTCTCTGCACCAAATGCGGGGTTTGCTGCACGCTTGAGGACTTCTTGATGGCTGGAGAGGTCAACGCTAAACCAGAAGAAAACCCTCAGATTCACGCCAAACTAAAGGCGCTCTACGACGAACTGGGCAAACTATTGGAAGAGGGAGAAGCCAAATACGACCATTACACCATGCACACTCCATGCCCTTTCCTAAAAGACAAAGTCTGCTCCATCTACCCGATTCGGCCCGAAGGCTGCCGACAGTTCCCAAACACCCCTTTTGGCATGCAAACCCAAGACTGCCAACCACTCAACAGGTTCAAAAAACAGCTCTCAGCCTTAAAAAAGGGCAGAGCCTGCAAAGAAACCTATCACTTCACAGACGCAAGCCAAGAACCGGAAAGGTTCACGGAAAAGCAGTACCAAAAATGCATAGCTAAACTGCGCCAAGCCGGCATAACCGAGGATGAGCTGGCTCTCTTTCATCGTTTTAACAAGAAGAACAAACCTTAACGGCTCCCATTAATTAATGCCTTTTTTGCGAGTGAGCGCTGTTTAGGCAATGATGTGCATGTGAAGGAATAGGTCAGTTTTGTGTGAGAGGGAAAACAGCAACAGGTAAACTTTTTTATAATTAATTTTGAATCTAGAAATATGGTGATTTTTATTGGACCATACAATAGTGCATTTTGAAATTCCAGCAAACAACGTAGAGAAACTAAAAGCGTTTTATGGCAATGTTTTCGGATGGAAAATTGAGAAAGTACCTAACATGGAAATGGAATACTTCCTCGTTTCCACAGTCCCCACAGATGAAAAAGGCAACCTAATACGCCCAGGAGTAAACGGAGGCATGTACAAAAAGGAAAAGCCAGAGCAAAAACCCGTCGACTACATCAGCGTAGAATCCGTAGACGAGTACAGCAAAAAAGTAACCGAGCAAGGCGGACAAATTATTGTTCCAAAAATGGAGATTCCGCAGATAGGCTGGTTTGCGTTAGCGTTAGACCCAGAGGGCAACCAAATCGGCTTATTCGAACCTATGCCGATGCCTCAACAGTAACGCTACTTTTTTTGATTTTCCATCAGTGCGCTCTGCCCCTTCTTTCCCATTGTTTTTCAATCCTATCATGTTAAAACTCCCATGCTTTTTAGCTAAATATGTACTAAAAGCTGATAAACCCCTTTTTTCACTACTCAACCATTCACAGTTAGAAGGGACAAAAAATAGGCTGCGGTATCTTTGGCGCAATAAACTTTGAACAACAACCAGTCTTCCCATATGTTTACTGGGGACTTCGAGCCCAAAACCACCGAGGACACCAATCACACGGCTTCCTCACATACAACAACAAGCAATTCTACATCTACAAGAATCTGGATCTGGTTCCAAAACTAAAAAGCAACGCCATACACGAATGGTTCGGCAGGCTTCCAGGTCCAATCGGCATAGGCAACGTCCGATACACAACCTCAGGCAAATGCGACGACACTTCGCTGATTCAGGGCACCCAACCAGTAACGGCGTGTGCAGACGGGATAAAACTCGCCCTCTCTTTCAACGGCAACATCGTTAATACTGTGCCGCTGAAAAAAGAAATGTGCCAAAACTTCCCCGACTTCCTCTACACATGCGATTCTGACATAGTATGCCACAAAATGCTTCTGGAACTTAAAAGGGGCAAAGACTTGGTCTCTGCTGCTCGAGCAGTCATGGAAAGCTTGGATGGCGCATTCTCGGTGACTGGCATAACTGGGGACGGAGACTTTTTTGCCTTCAAGGACCCACATGGAATAAAACCATTGTGCGCTGGGCACAGTCCAAATGAGGCAACCTTTGCTTTTTCCTCTGAAACCGTAAGTTTAGACATGAACAGTTTTGTAAGAGACTTTGAACTTGAACCAGGCGAACTGGTTACGGTTTCAAAAGACGGTTTCAAACGTATACAAGTCATCAAAAACCCGCGTGAAGCATTTTGCGCTTTTGAATATGCTTACTTTGCCAGACCTGACTCAAGGTTCAACGGCAAATACGTTTACGAAATCCGAGAAGACTTTGGACGAAACATCGTCAAAGAATACCCAGAAGTCGTCAAAGAGTGCGATGTCATTCTTTCAGTGCCAGAAACCGGCGATGACCCAGCCATGGGAGTGCATGAAGAATCCGGTTTGCGGTGGGAACGCGCATCCAGACGCCACAGGTATGTAACTGAACGCGCCTTCATTCTCCTCAACATGGAGCGCTACTCAACCATCGACAAGAAAATTAACATTTTAGACTCCAAAGTCAAAAGTAAAAACGTGATAATAACCGAGGATAGCATAGTCCGCGGAGACACAACCACAGTCATCATCGATAAACTGCGCAAGGCTGGCGCTAAGAAAGTTTATGTTTTCGTTACTTTCCCAAGAATAATTGGTCCATGCTTTTATGGCATTGACATGTCAACTTACCGCCAACTAATCGGCTCAAAGAACAACGCTGCAGAAATCGCTAAAATCATCGGCGCAGACGGGGTGTGTTATCAATCCATAGAAGGCTTGGTTAAAGCTACAGGCCAAACCAAAGATGAACTGTGTCTTGCTTGTATTACAGGCAAGTACCCCACGCCTATGGCTCAGAAGTTGGCGGATGAGATGAAAAAGAAGTTCCTCGATGGCTATGAAGAAAAAACGAGGATTTACGAGTTGGATGAGCCTGCACCTTAGGTTGCAGTGATAAAGCAAATTAAGCGTATCTTTGTTACTCTGTAGCAGATGGTGGTATCTCGGATGGAAAAGATAGGTGTACTAGTCGTTTCTTATGGTTCAAGAGAAGTTGCTATGGTTGACGCTCTCTCCAGAAGCCCAAACTACCAAGTAGAACTCTACATAGCTGACAAACAAAAAAACCCCTTCAACGTCGAAAAGGCTGTAAAACACGTTGTCACTCCAAGCCTTAATATTGAAGGGATTTGCCGTTTTGCAGAGGCAAACAAAGACCGGCTTGACTTTATTTTGGTCGGCTCAGAAAAACCCATAATTGAGGGCATCCGCGATCTCATCGAAAAGCGCACTGGTTTGCCAGTGATTTGTCCCAAGCAAAAGTACGCCATAGAAGAGAGCAAGGTTCAACAGCGCCTGCTATTTCAAGAGATAGCGCCTGAAGCTAACCCGCGCTTCAAAATCTTCAACCCCCAAGACTACAAGGGCACAAGCGAGGTCAAGAAAGATGTTTACCGCTGGCTGGATGAGTTGGATAACCAAGCTGTGGTAAAGCCAGATAAGCCCGCGGCAGGAAAAGGCGTGGGCGTGTGGGGCGACCACTTCACCACTCGGGAGGAGCTTTTTGAGCATTTTCTCTCAAACTTCCAGCACAGCTCAGTTATCATTGAGGAGAAGGTGGACGGAGAAGAAACCAGCTTCATGGCTTTCTGTGACGGCAAACACTTCATTGCGTTGCCTGGTGTGCGGGATTACAAGCGTGCCTTTGATGATGATAAGGGTCCAAACACAGGTGGCATGGGCTCATACAAGGATGTTGGCGATGCCTTGCCCTTCTTAACTGCTGCCGAACGGGAGCGTGAACTTGCGCTTGGCAAAAAGATTTTTGAGAAGTGGCAGGCCAAAATAAACGATGATTCCGCTCTTCGCGGAGTGCCCCTGTACCTTGCGTTCATGCACACGGGAGACGACATAAAAGTCCTAGAAAATAACAGTCGCCCGGGAGACCCTGAAATAATCAACATCTTACCAATCATCAAGGATGATTTTGTTGATGTTTGTTTTAGGATGATTGAGGGCAACCTGACCAGTCTTGAGTTGGAAAAGCAAGCTACCGTTTTAACCTACAAGGTACCGCCAGGTTATGGAGGGTTCGCAGAGGTTTTCCCCAATCAAGTGGACCAATCGGCAGTTGACACGCCAGTTGACCTCTCCAAAGCCTACCAGCTAACCCAAAAATACGGAGACAAAATTCGTGTTTACCCTGGCTCAATGGAAGTAAGAGATGGACAAAGCTTCGCGCTCAAGTCCCGAGCCGTTGGCATTTTAGGTGTCGGCGGCAGCATTGAGGAAGCACGGCAAATCAGTTTGGAAGGCGCCAGAGCCATATCTGGCGGGGCAATGTGGAATCGAACCGATGTAGCCTCAAAGCAGCATATCGCCAAAAGCGTGAGCCATATGGAGCGGTTGAGGCGTAAAGCGTGAAGCACATTTTCGTCTCTGACTGCGAAGGACCAATCTCCAAAAACGACAACGCCTACGAGTTAGCATCCCAGTTTATCCCAGACGGCGACAAGTTCTTCGCCAACATCAGTAAGTACGATGACGTGTTGGCGGATGTTCTGCATAAGCCGGGTTATTCTGCAGGCAGCACGTTGAAGTTGATTTTGCCGTTCTTCAAAGCTTACGATGTATCTGATAGGCAGATGGATGAGTTTTCAGCTCAAAATATCGTTTTAATCGCCGATAGCAAAGGTACCTTGCAGCATATTCAAGCCGTAACCAGCGCGTTTATCGTCAGCACCAGCTACGAACACTACATCAAAGCCCTCTGCAAAGCCCTCGATTTCCCCTTCGAAAACACCTACTGCACCAAGCTACGCCTCGACAACTACGCCATAACCGCGCAAGAGCAAAAACGCCTAAAAGAGCTGGCAGCGGAAATTGCTCAAATTCAGCTAATCACCATTCCCCAAAACGCCAAGGCAACAGCGGATTTCTCGCCCATTGACCAGGCATCGCTGCAGCGGTTGGATGAGATTTTCTGGAGCGAAATATCGAAAATGGGCGTTGGCAAACTGTTCAGTGAGGTGGTGACGGTTGGCGGGGAACAAAAAGCTGAAGCTATCCGTGACGCTGCGAAACGTTTGGGTGTAAGGTTGGCTGATGTGATGTATGTTGGCGACAGCATAACCGATGTGGAAGCCTTCAGGCTTGTCCGTGCCAGCGGCGGTTTAGCTGTCTCTTTCAACGGCAATAGCTACGCGGTGAGGAATGCTGATGTTGCCGTGCTGTCGGAGAGTAATCTTGTGACGGCTGTAATTGTTGACATGTTCTGCAGGTTGGGCAGGGAGCAGACGCTAAAAGTGCTTTGGTTTTGGCGCAAATCAGCCGTGGAGGACAACGGAGTGAACCTGTCGTTATTAAAGCAGCTTTTTGAGTTGTACCCTGAGGTGTTGCCTAAAGTTCAAATAGTAACACCCCAAAATATGGAAACGTTGGTAAAGGAAAGCAGTGAATTTAGGAAAAAGGTGCGAGGAGTAGCCATCGGGAGACTCGGTTAAAATGGGCAGGGCGGAAATTGAGGATACTTTTGCTGAGGCTTTCTCTGGGATTTACTGTCGAGTAATCGTGACTGCCGACGATGAGGAGACGTTGCGTAAGGCTGCAGAGGACTCCACCGCGACGCCAGCGGTTGTGGTTGGCAGAACTGAGGGCGGAATAGAAAAATTCCTCACCGAAGAGGAAACTCCTGACAAACGCAAAGGCATAATCCTGCAGTTTTGGGCTGAAATAAACCCCAACAAACCCTTCGCTGAATCCCTAAAAAAATTCGAAACAGAACTTTCCTACAGGATCCGCCAAGATATCCTCGTTAAGCCCTTCACAGCAGTCTTCGATGCCCTGCCAGACGCTGAGGGCAAACTGGATATGATGGAGCGGGTGGGGCACTGCGGCGACGGGTTTGAGTGGGTTGAGGAGCGGTTTGGCAGAGAAGTCATAGTTGTTCCCTTGATGGTTCCCGACTTTGTTATCGAGCATTATCTGGGTTTTGCCCGTGGTGTTATGGGCGCGAATTTTTGGGTAATGTGCACATCAAAAGAGGCAATGAAAGAAGCAGGCGAAAAAGCCCTAGCAGCAGTCCATGAAGTGCATGGTGTTGTTACGCCCTTTGACGTCTGCTCTGCCGGCTCCAAGCCCGAAACGCATTTTCCAAAGATAGGACCAACCACCAACCACCTGTACTGCCCCTCGCTTAAGGAACGCTTAGGCAAGGAATCCCGTGTTCCTGAAGGCGTCGGGTACATTGCCGAGATAGTCCTCAACGGTGTCTCTTTGGATTCTGTCAGGGAAGCCATGAAAGCGGGAATCCAAGCAATCTTGGACGTTGACGGTGTCACGGGGGTTTCTGCTGGCAACTACGGCGGCAAGCTGGGTGAGCACAAAATATGGTTGCGGGAGCTGTTTCCATGACTCGCTTTGACGTTGTAGGTTTTGGCGCTCTAAACGTTGACACTCTCCTTAAAGTTGACAGGATAGCGGGGGCTGAAGAGGAAAGCTTCATCCATGACTACACGCAAGCTTGCGGGGGCTCAGCGGCTAACACCGTGGTGGGGTTGGCAAGGCTCGGCTGCAAAGTGGGCTTCATCGGTAAAGTTGCAGACGACTACGAGGGCAAACTTCAAATCGACTGCTTTAGAACCGAAGGCGTAGACACCGACGGCATAATCCACTCGCCAAAGGGCAAAAGCGGCGTCTGCCTCGGATTCGTAGACAAGAAGGGCGCTCGTGCACTCTACATTAACTCAGGCGTCAACGATACCATCGAATTCCGAGAACTAAACCCTGCATACGTTACCCAAACCCAGTTCCTGCACTTGTCTTCCTTTGTTGGCGAAAAATCGTTCCGCACACAAAAAAAACTGCTCAGTTTTCTGCCTGACAGCGTCAAGGTCAGCTTCGACCCGGGCTCCCTCTACGCACAAAAGGGTTTCTCAGCCATCGAACCCATAATCCAAAACTCCACAGTTATGATGCCAAACGCAATGGAGCTTCAATTGCTAACTGGCGAGCGGGAAATCCCCAAAGGCGCAGCCATCCTAATCCAGCAAGGCGTCCAAATCGTCGCCGTCAAACTCGGAGCCAAAGGCTGCTACGTAACCAACGGAAAAGAAAAACGCACCATACCACCCTACAAAGTCAAAACAGTAGACACAACAGGCGCAGGCGACGCCTTCAACGCAGGCTTCCTCTACGGCTTACTCCACGAAAAACCCCTAGCAGAATGTGGTCGGTTGGGGAATTTTGTGGCTTCCAGATGCGCGATGAAGATGGGTGCACGCGACGGATTACCCTACGAGAAAGACTTGGCGCTAATTTAACTCTTAATTAAAAGCAGCGTTCTTTTGCCCCAACATAACATGGTAATAGCAGCCTCTATCTCTGGTTAAAGATGAACTGACACCTGTTAGAGATAAAACTGTTGGCAAAACTAAGGCAACAATTGTCAGTGGATGCTATATTATCATACATACATCGATGGATGTATAAAATAAACCAGTTAGTGGCTACAACCTTGCTAAGAGGAGGGAGTGATGGTTTTTTCCCTATAAAAGTTAGCAAGATAAAAAAGATGTTAATCCTTCTGTTTATTTGGTTCTTTCATTTCTCTTCGAAGGCTAAACCAATGTTAAAGGCAAGCTCCCAAAAAAGGGCTAAGGACTCATCTAAGTACTCTTTTGACACTTTTAATACTTCATTATTTCCTTGATATCCAGTCTTTTGCCGATAAATTTTATTGGGAATCCCTGAATTATGGAATATCAAATTTCGTCTATAAAAACGCTCTTTAAAATCAACCCAACTAAAGGGCTTGTCAGTATTAAACAAAGCCAAAGCCCACTTGTTGATTTTTTTACCGTCTTCAGGGGACATAATAGATATGTCCAAGCCAAACTTTTTTTGAACATATTCTCGTATAGCTTCAATGTCTTCGTTCACTATTGCTTTTTCTTTCTCAATTATTCCCTCTCTTACTTCCGAAATATCTTTGAATTTAACTAATTCTTCGTAGCTTAGGTTCTTTTGACAGCTTTTTAGGGCTTCAGGTCTTTTCCTAAAACTGATTGTCAGAGTTTTTTGCAAGAATTCTTCAAAAATCGTAACAAGAAAAACCAAACTCATAAACCTCACAAGGTCTCGACTTTGCATCAAATCAATGCTCTCGCTCAGGCTTTAAAAAAAGGGTTTTTTATACTAACCTGCATAAGAGGGTTTTTGTAAGTGCTAATTCTTCGGACTTTATTTATTTCTTTAATATCTTCAAGCCAGTTTTTAAAACCGATTCCTTTGTCTTTCCATAATTCGTCATCTAAACGCTTGTCTTCAACTTTTAGGTATTTAGAGAATTCTTCATTGCATTTCTTAATGATTCCAATCTGCGCTTGAAAGTAGCTAAAAGCCCAGAGATACTCATCCTCTTCGCTGCAACCAATATCGAAGTCTCTCTTAGTGGTATCCTCAGGCTGGTTCATTAAATCAACCCTATATTTAATGCAAGTATTCTTTAGTTTTTCTATCACATGCAAAAGCTTGCATTAGCCGTCAACAGTATGGGAGTAAGCGCAAAAACTAAAAGCTAAAAGGACGGACTATCGTCTTGGCGACTTAGCGGATGAACAGAAAAGAAATACTCCAATACTCAAACAGTTATTACAGGGAGACTATTACGAGAATTGGGTATAACCCGAACAAGAGTTAGGGCAAAAGTTCCGAACGACAAAGCAAGTTACAAAGGATGACTTGCGGAGAGTTGTTGAATGGAAATTTATGGGGTTGCCATGGAAAAACGACAGGTTGAATGATGTAGAAAATATCGATGACAATGAATTAAGAAAGCAATCAAACATTGCCTTTACTCAAGCAGAAACCGATTCAGAGAGGATTAATGCCCTAAAATTTTATGGTATTGGCGCGGGTACTATAAGCGTAATATTGACATTCTATAATCCAAAAGAATATGGAGTTTTTGATAGGCATGTTTGGAGAGAACTTTCTGGTAAAGAATCAAGAAGGGAATATCTCTGGACAACTGAGAATTATGTTAAAGTTTTACCAGAATTGAGGAAAATGGCTAATCAATATGGCTTTGACGTAAGAACGGTTGAAAAGGCGATTTTTGAGAAAAAGCGAGATAAAACCTAAAAACTGTTTAGTAACCTTATGCAAAAACTTAAAACCTCAATGTAGAGAATAGGTAGCTAAGGTTTCAGTATGGTTAAGTGTAGAGTTTGCGGTAAAAAGGTTGTACTAAAAAGAATAGAAGATAGAGAAGTAGATGATTGGCAACCTCAAGGGATGTATGACCCAAAACCCATGAACCTCTATGGTGGAAGAGACACAAACGCTAGAATGGAGAAAGTAAAAATTTACGGGTGCTCAGACCGTTATTGCGTTAGCTTAGAAATGGCCGAAAAAGAATACTTGGAAGAAAAAGAAAACCAAGAAAACGGTTTTTAAACCGTCTAGTGATTTTTAGAATAAATAAATTAGCGGTTAAAAATTGAGTGAGCACCCTTTTTTAGTGTTGGGTTTTGAGTTTTCTTGTTTTTTCTTTAACGTAGCCATAAATAACATATGTTAGGGGTATTGAAAATCCAGCCAGCATAAATGTGGCTAAGGCTAATTGTCCGCTTATCGCTTGAACTATTGCTGTTAACAGGAAGTAACCGCAGCAAAAGATTAGTATGCCTTTGGCAACTTCACCAGCAGCAGTCATGGTATTTTCTTTTTGTTTTGGTGCTTAAAGCCCTTGTGTATTTCTAGTAAGCAAGTGGTTTGTTAGAATTTTAGAATCCGCGAGAAAGAGTTGCGTTTGATTGTTTGCTTGGAAAAGCTGTTTTTTTATGGGAAATTGTTTTTGGTTGGGGGTTGTTGGTGGTGTTCTTTGCTCGTCTGGGTAGTTTATGTAAGCCCGATTTACTGGAAAAAGTGCTGGAATTGCAAAGGGGTGCCCACGGAAAGCGGTTTATGTGGTGCGGTTTTCCCTGTCATATTTGCAGTCTAATAGTCAACCTATGCAGAAAACCGATAGAGGGTCTACGGCGGGCGTCTATTAGTGGTTCTATGTTAAAACTATATAGGGGATAGGGTTAGCGTGGTCATATTTGCCGTCTATTAGAAACTCATTGCAGAAACGATAGAGGGGTAGGTTCCCAGGCTTTGTGCCTTTAAATAAGGGGAGGGGGGTAGTGGCAAAGCAATAGCGTTTGGTTGTGTGTGTGGATATGGCTGTTTTTTTATGGGTTTTGTATTGCTAAAATTGTTTAAAGGCAGCGGTTGTCTCGTTGATAGGTTTCTTGTGAGGTGGGATATGGTTTGGGGTTTCCTGATGGGTCATGCTAGTGCCCACCTGTATTTCGCCGTTCAGTGCTGTCAATGCTTTCATGCAATCCTCTGATTCTTGTGGAGAAAAAAAGCAGTCGATACATGCCTTCACAAGCACAAGAAGTTGGCTTCAACATAGAGCAATGTTGGGCATGTGCAGAAAAAAGCAACTCCCACACCGAAACAGGCGCCAAAAAACGTTGCAGACCCAAAAAGCAACCGCCCCCATCAGCTGTCTTGTGGAAATTCTAAAATCGCCACACCCACATAAAGAGAGAAAAAAAGGTTCAGCGTTTTTTGGTTAGTTTGTCGATTATGCTTTCAAAGATTAGTTTTCCATCGCCGAACCGTTGCAGCTGCGTTTGCCGTGTCCAGTCGGGTTGCTGCCACCCGTACATTGCCCGCTCAGGATGCGGCATTAAGCCAAAGATGTTGCCTTCCCTGTTGCATATGCCAGCAATGTCATAAAATGACCCGTTCGGGTTAACGGGGTACTTGCCGTCGGCAGCTTCACCATTCCTGTCGCAGTAGCGGAAGACCAACATGTCATTATCAACAAGTTTCTCAAGGGCTTGCTGCTCCTTCTCTATTGGAAACAGCAACCTGCCTTCTCCATGCGCAATTGGCATTCTGAGAACCTTGCCCTGTGTGACTTTCGTGGTGAAGGCGCATTTGCCCTTATTCTCGGCTTTGAGGTAAATCCATTGGCACTTAAAACCCGCTGGCTCATTAGTGGTAAGCGTGGCTTCGGGATATGTGCTGACGCCTTCAAAGCCTGGAAGCAAACCGTACTCAACAAGGATTTGGAAGCCGTTGCAAATGCCCAGAATCGGCCTGCCCTCATCCACAAACGCCTCAATCTCCCTGCCCAACTTAACACTCAGCGACCGCGCAAAAATCACCCCAGAACGCACATAATCGCCAAACGAGAACCCGCCCGGAAAAACCAGCACCTGAAAATCCAAGAGGTTTCTGCGCTTAACCAACTCGTTCACATGCAACGTTTCAGCGGCAACGCCTAACTCTTGGAAAGCACGCTTTGTTTCCGCGTCACAGTTAGTTCCGCCCACACGCATAACGCAAACCTTGATGTCTTGTCGCTTCATTGTGGCTGCTCCTCCGTGCTCAAGGTCCTCTTCCAACTGCGCTCCAAATCAGAGAGCGAGGCATCAACCACAACCTTCCCATCCAAACCGTAGATGCACAGTT
>QYYE01000199.1 GCA_003589585.1 Candidatus Bathyarchaeota archaeon | reverse complement strand
TTATGTTTCTAGTCCTATTTTTATCCTGTTCTTCCATAGTTATTTTTCCTGATACAATTTTTGCTTTAAATCTCGAATCACTGTTACCGCTCGTCTGAAATCAACGAGGCAACTGGGTGAATTTTCTGGCGCAAAATTGAAGGACTGGAGAAGTTCTTTTCGTTCTGGAGAATCTTTTAAGATAAAAACAGACCGCTTGGGATTAGAAGATGGTTCAACGCCTATAAGGTCAAAGCCTTTGAGGATTAAAAAGGCAACAGTATAGAAGCTGCCACATTTCCATTGTTTATCTTTATTGCGTTTTTCCATATTGATTCTCCTTTGAGTCATAAAAAAAGGGACTCTGTCTTGAGTCCCTATCTTGCTGGGAACACGCCGTAACCGCAGAAGTCGCAGTTACATCATGCTATCTTTTCTGGAAAATCAATCAGGGGTGTTGCTTTCGAATAAAGTCGGAGGTGTGGCTGTCGTGCTATCGTTTCAATCCTAAGTCTTTTCAAGACTTTTCTTATATTATAAGTGTATATAGTCCTGAACCTCTTGTCAAGATTAAAAATGTAGTAAGATTATCTCCAAATTGATACAATATAAGTATAAAGCCTAAACCCGCAAGGGCATGGCTAAGAAAACCCATCACAGGCGGTAAGCTCCTCGTCAGAGCACCTGTGATGGGTCATATCCCGAAAGGGGTATGGGTAGCCGAAAGGCTATCGCTGGCGGGGAGCTTTTTGTTTGATTTGACAATCTCCCCCAAGCGAAGTTAACATAGCCAACCATATCAAAATATGACAATAAAGATGAAAAATAAGGCTGGTATAGTCGTCCCGATCTTCCTTGTTGCCCTCTTACTGTTTCTTAGTGGCTTATTTTGGTTTAAGTCGTTTCAGGACAGGTTTGCTCCTCCTCGTAAAGACGCTCCTATGGTTAAGTTTCGAGTTGACAAACAAAAC
>QYYE01000198.1 GCA_003589585.1 Candidatus Bathyarchaeota archaeon | reverse complement strand
CTGGGTGAAGATGCCCCATGACAAGGGTTTTGCATTTCAGCAGTGTTGTAGAGGGCCACTTGTGCCCATGAAAAACACCCACATCACCAATTACTGCGCCTGTTGCGGGGAGAAGCTTGACGCCCTCTGGCAAGAGCGGTTCAAGGTTAGCATCATGGTTCCCGCGCACAACAGCTATCTCTCCGATAGTTCCTTGCAGTTTGGCGAAGAAGTCGGGGACATCCTGCCACTCACCAAGTTCATGAGAGACCACAGTGTATTTTACGTCGCCCAAAATAACCAACCGGTCTGGATGGTACTTCGCGAGAATTGCAGTTAGCTTGTTTAGGATTTTGGGTGTTTGGCTTGGAACATGAATGCCTTTTTCTTGGAGAGCCATCTCCCAGCCGATGTGCGGGTCAGCGATAAGTAAGGTTCTTTGGTTTTCGGCTTTTATGAGGGCAGCAGGATATGGCAAAAGCAGACTAAACATGGGCTCTTACCAGACTGAGAATGTTTTTGTGGATTTGCAAGTTGGCTGAAGCCACAAAACTCACCGTTTGCTTAGGGTCTAACTTGACGTTTATGGCTTGGTTATCAAGAGTTGTTACTGTTCCGCCTGCTTCTTTAACGATGAGAAAGCCCGCTGCCACGTCGGTTGTGCGGAGTTTTCCGCGGATATCCACGAAAGCGTCTGTGGAGCCGTCAGCCACATAGCAGAGTTCAAGCGCGTTAGCCCCGAAATGTCGGATGTGCTTGGTGTTTTGAATGAGGTTGGTGAGCTGCGAGGCTAACGCTTTGACTTTGCTGGTGTTGATGTCTAAGCCTACCACCGCATCCTCTAATGAGGTGGTTTTTGAGGTTTCAATTTTGCGACCGTTACAGTAAGCGCCTTTATCCTCAAACGCCATGTACACGACGTCATGATAGAGGTCGGCAACCATCCCAGCGTAAACCTCGGAGATTTCTGGTTTTCTGGAAACGGCAATTGAGGAAGCATAGAAGGGTAAGCCGCGCATCAAATTGGTTGTTCCGTCAATGGGGTCAACGGTGACAAAGCATTCTTTGGGGTAT
>QYYE01000197.1 GCA_003589585.1 Candidatus Bathyarchaeota archaeon | reverse complement strand
GGATTAGCATGTTTTGGTTCTTTGCCTCGTTTAAAGAGCGTTCGTTAATAGTGAAAAACGCCTTATTAAAACGATTTGACATGTTTATGCTGATTGCGCCTGAATTGGAAAGTGATTGAATCATTTAAGCAGCAGGCATTTTGATAATGCAAACAACGGTTGTTTGCTTTGTTTACGGAAAGATTTTTTTGCTCTGACAGAGCCCCTATCCCTTTAAAAAGCAACGCATTATACAGTTTTTCAAAATGCTTATGAACGCAGAAATCGCCAATACCAGCCTACCCTCTATAGTTTCTGCATAGAGTTTCTAATATGCCCCAAATATAACCACGCACTCTATCCCTCATGGTTTTAAAATATAACCACTAATATAAGCCAAATAGGCTCACGTTAGACCCCCTCTACGGGTTTTCTGCATAATTTGGATATTAGGATGCAAATATCTGACTGTTCTACCTGTACCCTGAGCTTTCTCCAAATAGCCGTATCGGAGTAGCGGTAGGCTCATTAGGAAACGGTTTTAATCTTCCAATCCCTTCTCTTTTTAGTGGAGTTAAGGATGGAGCTTTTAGAAGCCATAATGGAGCGAAGAAGCGTAAGAGTCTTCAAAAAACAAGACCTCCCAGAAGAGCTTGTTGAAAAAATCATCGATTCTGCAAGACGTGCGCCTTCAGCGGGAAACGTGCAGCCATGGGAATTCTTAGTTGCTAGGCAAGAAGCAACCCGCCAAAGGCTTGCCAACGCAGCTTTCAACCAAACCTACATCAAAGAAGCACCAGTCGTTATCGTAGTTTGCGCAGATGAAAAGCGTGCCCAGCAAGCTTACGGCGACCGCGGCAAAAACCTCTACTGCATCCAAGACACCGCCGCAGCAATCCAAAACATACTGTTAACCGCTTGCTCTCTTGGTTTGGGCTCCTGCTGGGTCGGCGCGTTCAGAGAGGAAGCTGTCAAGGAGGTAATTAACGCTCCCGAGGAGTAGCGCCCTGTTGCTTTGGTTCCTATAGGCTTCCCAAACGAGGCGCCTGCAGAGCGGAGAAGAAGGGGCGTTAGCGAAATACTGCATAAGGAAAGCTTC
>QYYE01000196.1 GCA_003589585.1 Candidatus Bathyarchaeota archaeon | reverse complement strand
ACTTGGCAAGCCTTCGATGCCTATACTGGAGAATACGTGTATACATTAGCTAATGTTCCTCCAGGCCTATCATTCTATGGTCCAAAAGGCGAAATCCTCCGATACACCGTTAACACCGCTCAAGGCTGGATGGCGCTATTCAACACCACTAAAGCAGGCTCACTTGAAGGCTGGACTATAGAACAAATCATGGCAGAGATTCGCCCCATGGCAACAGACAGAGCAAGAGCAGAATTCGCACACGGCAGCTGGATACCTTTCGGCCGCACCATCAACGGAGCTGATCCTCGCTCGTACTCATGGAACGTTACAATCCCCACAGGCCTACCTGGCGCAGTTTCGATAGTTTTGCCTGACAGAGTTATCGGTATGAACCTTGGCACACTGGTGGCACTTACCCCTGACCCACTCAGGATATGGGGTATAAGCACGGCGCCGGGAACTCGAGGACAACTGCTGTTTAACACAACTTGGCCGCTACCGCCAGGCAACTTAACAATGTCGCTTGCAGCTTCAAGCATGGAGGACGGAGTTTTTGTTCTGCGGGCAAAAGATACAAGGCAGTTCTGGGGCTTTAGCCTCGACACCGGACAGCAAATATGGGGTCCAACCGAAAGACAAGTGCAACTTGACATATTCGATGTTGTCGCTGCTATTGCTTATGGAAACCTTTACTCTACTGGTCAAGGCGGAGTGACCTACGCTTATGACGTTCAAACTGGGCAGCGGATATGGCAGCATGAAGCCGTTGACCAGTTCTCGGAAATCTTGTGGAGCAATAACTGGCCAATGAGAATTCTCTTCATTACCGACGGCAAACTCTACATCGGACACGAAGAACACTCTCCGGTTGATCCTAAACCGCGCGGTGCACCCTTCTTCTGCCTCAATGCAACCACAGGTGAGGTAATCTGGAGCATCGATGGAGCTTTCCGCCAGAACCACTGGGGAGGCAGAGCAATCATCGCAGATAGCATAATAGCGACCCTGGATACTTATGATCAGCGGATATACACAATAGGGAAAGGTCCAACCGCTACCACATTGACAGCTGAAACCAAGATTTCAACGCTGGGAAGCAGTCTTCTGATTGAAGGACGAGTAACTGACATATCAGCAGGCACAAAGGACCCTGCTTTGGCTTCGCGTTTCCCCAACGGTGTTCCTGCAGTAGCTGACGATGACATGAGCGATTGGATGCTGTACGTCTACAAGCA
>QYYE01000195.1 GCA_003589585.1 Candidatus Bathyarchaeota archaeon | reverse complement strand
AAGAACTCTGGAATGAGTCTTCTCCCAAAAGGTGTTAAAGTTATGCTCTTTAGCCCCGCCCAAGGATGGGGCCGCGACCGATCAGGTTGTTGGCGAGGTAATGGCTCACCAAGCCTTTTACCGGTGCGGGCCGTGGGAGCGGGAGCCCGGAGATGGGCACTGAGACAAGGGCCCAGGCCCTACGGGGCGCAGCAGTCGCGAAAACTTTGCAATACACGAAAGTGTGACAGGGCTATCCCGAGTGCCATCCGCTGAGGAAGGCTTTTACCCAGTTTAGAAAGCTGGGGGAATAAGGAGAGGGCAAGTCTGGTGTCAGCCGCCGCGGTAATACCAGCTCTCCGAGTGGTGTGGATGTTTATTGGGCCTAAAGCATCCGTAGCTGGCTAGGTTAGTCCCCTGTTAAATCCACCGAATTAATCGTTGGATTGCGGGGGATACTGCTTGGCTAGGGGACGAGAGAGGCAGACGGTATTTTCGGGGTAGGGGTGAAATCCTATAATCCCGGGAAGACCACCAGTGGCGAAGGCTGTCTGCTAGAACGCGCCCGACGGTGAGGGATGAAAGCTGGGGGAGCGAACCGGATTAGATACCCGGGTAGTCCCAGCTGTAAACGATGCAGGCTAGGTGTTTGGACGGCCACGTGCCGTTCTAGTGCCGCAGGGAAGCTGTTAAGCCTGCCGCCTGGGGAGTACGATCGCAAGATTGAAACTTAAAGGAATTGGCGGGGGAGCACCACAAGGGGTGAAGCTTGCGGTTTAATTGGAGTCAACGCCGGAAATCTCACCGGGAGCGACAGCAGGTTGAAGGCCAGATTAAAGGTCTTGCCAGACGAGCTGAGAGGAGGTGCATGGCCGTCGCCAGTTCGTGCCGTGAGGTGTCCTGTTAAGTCAGGCAACGATCGAGACCCGCGTCCTCTGTTGCTACTAGCTTTGTGCTGGGCACACTGAGGAGACCGCCGCTGATAAAGCGGAGGAAGGAGCGGGCCACGGCAGGTCAGTATGCCCCGAATCTCCCGGGCCACACGCGAGCTGCAATGGCAGGTACAATGGGTTCCGACCTCGAAAGGGGGAGGCAATCTCGAAAGCCTGCCGTAGTTGGGATCGAGGGTTGAAACCCACCCTCGTGAACATGGAATCCCTAGTAATCGCGTGTCACTAGCGCGCGGTGAATACGTCCCTGCTCCTTGCACACACCGCCCGTCGTTCCACCCGAGCGACTCTTGGGTGAGGCATGGTCTTCTTGGCTGTGTCGAATCTAAGTTTCGTGAGGGGGGAAAAGTCGTAACAAGGTGGCCGTAGGGGAACCTGCGGCCGGATCACCTCCTAAGTAAATAAGCGCAAAATTTGTGCTTGATTGGAGGAGCAAGGAGAAACATTTGCGGAAT
>QYYE01000194.1 GCA_003589585.1 Candidatus Bathyarchaeota archaeon | reverse complement strand
GTAATGATGCAGTGATGCAGGCTGAAGAGTTCAATAAAGCCGTCAAGATTGACGCTACCATCCTTACAAAGGTGGATGCTGACGTGAAAGGCGGCTCAGCACTCAGCGTAACATACGTCACTCAAAAACCGATTCTGTTCATTGGGGTTGGGCAAACCTACAAGGACCTCGAACTTTTCAATCCAGAAAAATTCGTTAACATGGTCCTGCGATAAACCAATCCATCGTTTCCTGTTTGCAGAGGGCTGAAAGGTTGATAATCCGACAAGAAGAACCTAAAGACTTTGCCGAAATTTACGATTTAGTTAAGGTTGCTTTTCAAACCGCTAAAGTTGCTGATGGAAACGAACAAGACTTCGTTAACCAACTGCGTGCCAGCGACAACTATATCCCTGAACTTGCACTGGTAGCAGAAGAAAATGGAAAACTCGTCGGACACATCATGCTAACAAAAAACTACATCACAGCCAGCAGTTCAAAAGTTGAAGCCCTATTGCTGGCGCCTCTTTGCGTGGCATTAGAGTATCGTAACCGTGGAATCGGCTCAAAACTTGTAGAGCACAGCTTTGAATTAGCAAAAAAGCTGGGGTACAGAGCGGTTTTTGTTGTCGGTGACCCTGCATATTACAGCAGGTTCGGTTTTAAGCGGTCTGTTCTCTTTGGGATTAGGGCTTTAAATATTCCTGATGAATACGTTATGGTGCACGAGTTAGTTGCTGGTGCTTTGGTTGACGTTACTGGAACTGTAACTGTAATGTAGCTGTCTTCTAAGGCTCTTCTAGGCTTTCAAGCACAAAGCGGATTTTGCCCGGATAGACCCAGTATGCCTTGATGAAGTCATCCATACTCTGGTCAACATCCAACGCCTCAAAGAAATCCACAAACTCCTTGTCGATTCCAGCAAGGTTTTTTGAGGTATAAACCTCCAAGTTGGCTAAGTATTCCCTACCTACGTCTACACTTTTGATTTCCACTTTGTCGCTGACTTCAATGGCGATAGCCAAATTAGTTACAACATCCAAAGCAGCAACCTTGCCTACATTCTCATTTTTGGTTTTAACAATGATTTGTCTCTTACCAAAGACCCTGAAATTCCAATCCTCGCTAACCAATGAAGCAGACAAACCGCTCACAACACAAGAATAGCTTTACCGTATAGGGACTTAAGGCTGTGTGGTTGCATCCAAGCAGTCACACAGGTTTCTCTTCCATCAAATTGGCTAAATACCAGAAGAAAATTATTAAATTGTCGAATTTTGCTTTATTTTGAGCACCAAATTTTAACATGCTTATGGCTGCGGAAAACGCCAATACTGACCTACCCCTCTTAGGTTTCTGCAAGGAGTTTCTAATATGACCCAAATAGGTCAGGTCTTTTTCTGTTGCTTTTTCCATTTTGAGGGGTCGCGTAAATTCTGGATTGGTGAGTCCTCGGTGTATCCTAAGGAGGTTTGGATTTTTTGCTTGTATGCTTTCTCTGCTTCCTTTGCTTTGCC
>QYYE01000193.1 GCA_003589585.1 Candidatus Bathyarchaeota archaeon | reverse complement strand
GGGAAAGGCTAAGTGGCTGCAGTATTACGCTCAACATTTTAACACTGTAGAAATTAACAGTACGTTCTATCGGTTTCCTAGGGAAAGCATGCTTAAGGGCTGGTACGAGCGAACCCCTGGTAACTTCAAGTTTGTCGTAAAGGCAAACCGGGCTATTACTCACACGCGAAAGTTCCATGATACCGAAGAACTTACCGCACGCTTCTACAAGGCAGTCGCTGGGTTGCATGATAAGCTGGTTTGTGTACTGTTCCAATTGCCACCGTTTGTCCATAAAAACTTGGAGTTGCTTGAGACAATTGCAAACCAAGTTGACCCAAAAGTTACCAATGTCTTGGAGTTTAGGCATGAAAGCTGGTGGGACAGCGAGGTTTATGATTTTTTGGAGAAGAAGGGGCTGGTTTTCTGCACTGTCTCAGCCTCTGAGCTTCCTGAAACGCTGGTGACAACAACGTCTGATGTTTATGTTCGGTTTCACGGCAAAAATGGCTGGTATGCGCATTTTTACCCTGAAGATGAACTTGTGGAATGGGCAGAAAAAATCAAGGAGGCACAGGCGGCACGGGTTTTTTGTTACTTTAACAATGACTTTAACGCTAACGCAGTGAAAAACTGCATGACCCTCAAAAAACTTGTTTAACCTAAATTAGCGCTTTCAAAAACTAAAAAAGAAAGGGGAGTTTGGACTTTTTTGCTATTCGCTTGTTTTTTTGCTTTCTTTCCCTTTGGCTTTTTTGGTCTTTGCTCCGCATCCACAACCGCATTCTGGACACATGCTTTCATTCACCTCGCTATATGGTAAAGTTAATATACTTTATATAGTATTTAAACTATAAAGTTTAAAGTATTAAAGCGGCTTTAGGATGTTAAAGCAACTATGACAAAAGAAACTAACAAATGCCACACTCAAGAAGACATTTGCCTATGCCCACTTGAAGGAATAATTGCAGTTATAAGTAGAAAATGGGCTCTCCAAATAATCGCTGAAATAGGAAATCATGAGAAAATAAGATTTAGTGAGCTTATGAAAATTTTGGGCACGGTAAGTCCAAAGGCGCTTGCAGACAGATTAAAAGAGTTAGAGTCAGCAAGCTTGATTAAACGAGAAGTATTTGCCGAAATTCCTCCAAGAGTAGAATATTCTCTAACAAAAGACGGTTTGGAACTCCGCAAATTGATAATGCCGATAATGAAGTGGGCAAGCTCAAGGTAAACGCTTACGCAAAAACCTCTTTCAACCACATAAAAAAAGGGAGGAAGTGAAATGAGTCCTCTTCTTAGCTGTCTTATGGTCGTCTTCTGAGGATAAGCGCTCCAACTATGGCTACTGCAAGGATTATGGCGATTCCTGTTCCAATGATGTACCATTCTAGCGGGGGCAGTGTGATTTCTCCTGCAGTTGGGGTTGGCGAAGCACCAGCTTCTAAAATGCCTATCGCTGTTTGCGCGTTAGATGCATAGTAAGCTTTTGATCCTGGGAATGTCGCGATCACAGTGTATTTGCCTGGAATTTCTGGTGTGAAGATAAAGCTGAAGTCTCCGTTGGAATCGCTGGTTGCTCTGCCGATTTCATAGACGTTGTTGTTGGGGTCTAACACGGTTAGGATAACTTCTACGCCGTTGACATCACTTGGTCGTTGGAACTGCTTGTAGACGTACAGCAT
>QYYE01000192.1 GCA_003589585.1 Candidatus Bathyarchaeota archaeon | reverse complement strand
CTCACCGATGAATCTAAAGCATCGCTTGAGCAGGCTATACAGAGAATGCATCTGATTTCGTTTTCCATGTGCGAAGACGCCATAAAATCCTTAAAGAACCGTGATTTGGCTTTGGCTAAAACGGTTTTCTCTCTGGACGATGATGTGGACCACTTCTCCTTTTTCATCATCCGCTTGCTTCGGAATGCGGCTCAGGACCCCATATTGGCAAATGAGCTACGCATCGACCCCTTGGACTGTTTAGACTACCAAACCCTTGTCTACAGCATTGAGCGGGCTGCTGATTACTCGGCAAACATCACCCGTCACATGATTATGCTGGATGGAAGGCAGCAGAGGATTCCTGACGACGTGCTGGAGCTCATGGTTGTTGCGGGAAAAGAAGCTGTGGACCTATACAGTAAGGCAGTTACGGCTTTTCTGTCAAAAGACGTTCCCTTCTCCGTTGAGCTGATGAATCGGCAGAAAAGAATTGAGAAACTAGACATTGAAATCACGTCAAAAGCCTTCACTGGAGAGCAAAAAACAGCCGAGCTAGTCTGCGCCCTTTGCTCTATACGTGATGATATTAGGAAGATTGCTGAGTCTGCGGTGAACATTGCAGAGATTGCTGTGAACCGAGCCTTCAAATCCCCAACTTAACGCTTTCACTGGAAAACTGCTTTTGGTTTTGTACATTTACGGCGCATAAACGCAATAATGGCAAGCAAAACTGCAATGACGCCTAAAGCGGCAAACAAGCAAATATCTTTCCAGTCTAAGCCAAATTGAATTATGACAGACTGAGCATCTGATTGGCTCTGGGAAGCGGATGTACTCCAGTCTAGGGTTATTGTTTGAGTGCTACTCCAATCACTTGTTATGTCATAAGCAACAGCTGGCGCCCAGTTTCCTCTACCCGTCGGATAAAGAAAAGCGTATTCTAGAACGTAATATCTAGAATCATGCCCTATAATTGCTTGCACTTGAACATCTATTTGGGAATCTGCAGGATAATTGGCGGCTGAAAATGATAATACGGTGTATTCGGAGGTTGATTGCGGCGGACTTGTCCTTGAAAGAAAATTTGAATATTCATCCTTATAATCTGAGCATAAACGGTCAACTATAGGATAGAGCTCACTCCAATCATTTCCAAAGTGACCCTTGACTCGAACGTTATAGTACAAGTTGTAAGCGACACCGTTAGAAGAGTAGGTGTAGGGTTGGTTTTTTATCGTAATTTCTACTGTTTTGTTCTCTACACGGTAGCCAGCCCTGCCAGTTCTCACTTCCTTGCCCGTGTACTGGTCTATTTGATAGGTGTAATTTGACGGCATATCATAAGAGTGGTCCACAAGCTTCAAAGTGAATTCGGGAGCCGACGGCTTAGGAATAGCGGATTCAGCCGACACTTTGCCAAAATTTGGAGCAAGAATTAGTCCAACGAGCATTAGAGCCAGCAAGAATGCACTGAAGATTTTCTTCATCGCCAACACCCCGCACTTTCAGAAGCACGCTTCTTTCTTCGCAAAAACACCATACCAACAACCAGTAACCCAACAACCCCAAACGCAGCAAACCAGCCAAACTCTGCCCAGCTAAAACCTTGTTGAGTTACAGTAACTTGAGTGCCAGATTGGTCTGGCGATGCTGTTGGGCTCTGAGTAGGCGACGTATTTGGGGTTGTTGTGGAACCGCTCTCACCGATGGTTACTGTTTGGGTCCTGCTCCAATCACTTGATTCACCAGAAAACATGTATCCAGAAGTAAACGAGTTGGTATGCGACCATAAT
>QYYE01000191.1 GCA_003589585.1 Candidatus Bathyarchaeota archaeon | reverse complement strand
GAAGTTTGGCGTCTGCAGAGAAGGCTTAACCCAGCTCAACACGGCGCCCTGTGAGGGGTCATGGCTTATGCCTAAAACAAAGGGAGGCTAATGCAGGTGCAGAACCGTGTGGTTATGCTGGTTGATTTTGACTACTTCTTTGCCCAATGCGAAGAACTGCGAGACCCCACCATAAAAGACAAGCCAGTAGTCGTCGGCGTTTATTCGGGGCGCACCGAGGAGAGCGGAGCAGTCAGCACCAGCAACTACGTCGCCCGCAAATACGGCGTCAAATCAGGCATGCCACTGTTTTTGGCAAAGCGCAAGCTTGAAGGCACTGATGCGGTTTTCAAGCCTGTTGACCATGAGTACTATGACCAAGTAAGCGACAAAATAATGCAAATTCTGCGCGGTTATGCTGATGCGTTTGAGCAGGTCAGCGTGGACGAAGCCTACTTAGACGTTACCCAAAAAGTACAGGGCGACTTTGAGCAGGCAAGGCTTTATGCTCAAAAAATGAAAGCCCACGCTAAAAAGGAGACAGGGATCACCGTTTCGGTGGGTGTTGGACTCAACAAGCTTGTCGCTAAAGTGGCGTGTGACAGCCAAAAACCCGACGGCTTAACCGTAGTTAAGCCAGAAGAGGCACAAGGTTTTCTTGCGCCGCTGCCTGTTAACTGCCTCTTAGGCGTTGGCAAGAAGACCTCGTCGAAGATGGATTCTTTAGGCATAAAAACAGTCGGTGACCTCGCCAAATATGATATCCAAAAGCTCATCGCTATCTTCGGCAAAACCCTTGGGATTTACTTCCATAACGCCGCCAACGCAATCGATAATGAGCCAGTCCAAGAGCAGGGGGAGGCTGAATCCATCGGTAGAGTCGGCACCCTAAAGCAGAATACAAGGGATTTAGAGTTTATTCTGCAGAAAACCGATGAACTCATAGAAGACATTTTCAAGGAAGTAACAGAAAAGAACCTGAGCTTTAAGCAAGTTGCAGTTTATGCTGTCATGTCTGATTTGAGTGGTAAAAGCAGGTCAGTTACGCTTGAGCAGCCAGCCAAAGACAAAGAAACAATCAAACGCAATGTCCGCAGCCTCTTCGAGAAGTATTTAGGCGAATCCAAGCTTGAAATACGCAGAGTAGGCGTAAAAGTCGCAGGCTTCAGCAGAGAAGAGCCACAACAAAAGCAGCTGACAAGCTTTTTCCAAATAGGCTAGAAAGGGAAGATTTTTCTCCATCCAAAAACATCTTTTAATGGGGTCAAGTTTGTCTTCTAAACAACTAAAGAAGCGGTTGCCGCCTGACCAGCATGTTACAGACCACATTTTAAGCTGGGGCACTGACCACCCGGGCATAACCTCCACTAACCCAGAACTAAAACTCCAAATGTGGACGCTGACGGTTGACGGCGAAGTTGCCAACCCAGTGAAGCTAAGCTGGAGCGACTACATAAGGCTCCCGCAAACTGTTTCAGTTAGTGATTTTCACTGTGTGGAGGGCTGGAGCGTTCTGGACTGCAAATGGGAAGGCGTACGCATTCGCGACATAGAAAAACTCGTCAAACCCCAAAACGTAGCTAAAGCCGTAACTTTCTATTGCGCCGACAATTACTCGACATCGCTTTTCCGAGAGGAACTGGCTGGCGACGATGTGCTTTTGGCTCACAAACTCAACGATGAGCCTCTTGAGAAAGGGCTTGGATTTCCTGTGCGTCTGGTGGTGCCAAACAAGTATGCGTATAAGAGCGCGCTGTGGGTGGAGGGGTTGAGGTTTACCCGCGGCAAGGAGTTGGGGTTTTGGGA
>QYYE01000190.1 GCA_003589585.1 Candidatus Bathyarchaeota archaeon | reverse complement strand
ACTGCGGACGGATCTACACCACCCGAGCCTACAAATTCGACTCCAAAACCGACAAAGTACATTACAAGTGCGAGGGCTTGGAAATCCGCGGCAGAAAAATCGAAGGCTGTGGACACGAGGGCGAAGCTGACATAACCAAAGGCGAGGGCAAACTAACTTGGAAAGGAGAGTTCGCCGCTCGTTGGAAGGCTTTGGATATTCGGTTTGAGGCTTACGGCAAAGATATCGCTGACTCAGTGAAAATCAACGACCGCATATGCCGCGAAGTGCTCTGTTTTGAGCCGCCATCCCATGCAAGATACGAGATGTTCCTTGACAAGGGCGGCAGAAAAATCTCCAAGTCGGCAGGTAACGTGTTTACGCCTCAGGTTTGGTTCCGTTATGGTTCGCCGCAGTCGCTGCTTTTGCTTATGCTTAAACGGTTTGTGGGTACGCGAACGTTGGATGTTTCGGATATTCCAGCGTACATGAATGAGCTTGACTATCTTGAGGACGTTTATTTTGGCAAAAAGCACGTCGGCGAAAAAGAAAAAGTAAAGCTGCACGGCTTGTTTGAGTACTGCTACGTCACTAAGCCCCCGGCTAAACCAAGCGTGCATGTACCCTACAACTTGATGGCTTTTCTAGTAAAGATGGCGCCCAAAGAGTCTGTGAACGATTATGTGGTTGAGAAACTTCAGAGCTATGGTTATTTGCAGAAGAACCAGACCTTAGACGCTGACTTAGAGCAGCGCATTGAGTTCGCTTTGAACTGGACTTTGGACTTTGAAGAAATCAAAGAGTCCGCCGTTGAACTCTCTGATGTGGAAAAGAAAGCAATCGCCGAGCTAATTGCCAAACTGGAAGTTGAAGACGACGCGGACAAAATCCAAAACGCCATCTTTAACACTGCAAAAACCAACGGCATAAAACCCGCTGCCTTCTTCAAAATCCTGTATCAAGTTTTGATGGGTGCACCGCAGGGTCCACGCCTTGGTCCTTACGTTCTGGCGATGGGAAAACAAAACGTGGTTGCTGCCCTTCAACGGGTCTTAGGTAAAAGCTAACGCTGGAGCAGTATTAGCAGTAGATTATCGAGTTTGGTAATCTGCTGTGGATTCTGCCTCAACCAGCCTGCAGTCTGCAGTAAACGCAGAAGCCAAAAAGCAACAATCCCCAAAACCCCCAAGAAGAAGATGAGTAAGGAGACTCTTGCCTTCATCAAACACTAGAAAAAACAAAGCAACCCAAAATTTGACTTACATAGAACTGATTTCCGGTAAAAAAAATAAAAATATTTTATTGACGGCTAAGTTTTAAGCCGTTTGTTGAGGTATAGACGTTTTGTTCGTAGAGCATTTCCCAGTGGTCATGCCATGTTCCTTCAATGTAGTCAGTTAAGAAACTGAATTCGCCGATAGATTCCTTGTAGTAGCTTCCGGTAGATTCAAGTGTTAGCCTGGTACCTTCGACTGTGCCTGTCAAGAACATTGGAGAAACATCTGGTACGTATCCTGAACCGCTTTCGAGTTGGTGATTGGTGATTGAGAAGGTGATTTCTACATTCACCTTGTTTTCTTGGCTGGTTGGCGTGATTACCCATGTCATGGTTCGATTTTCATAGCCAACATCAACGCCGTCAATTTGAATGTTAAATCGCGTGGCAAAAGCTGTTTTCCAAGTGCCCACCATGTCTCTTGCCGGTGACAAGGCAGGTCGCCCAAGAGTTCCCTTGAAGGCCCTGGTGGAAGTCACCGTGCACGGGCTCGCGGGGGGCGGGGACGGCGTGGCCCGGCTGCCGGGCGAGGTCGCGGGCCCGGGCGGCG
>QYYE01000019.1 GCA_003589585.1 Candidatus Bathyarchaeota archaeon | reverse complement strand
AACCTTAACACTAATTTCTAAACCGTCCCCGCCGACCTGCACAAAACGGCTCTGGTACCTCCCAGACTTACGCACATAATCAAGGTAGTCCCTCATTTGGTCAGCAAAGATTCCAGCGTTATCCGCCACAACAACCGCGCCCACAACCAGTTTTTCCTCGGAAAGCTGAAGGTACTGCAGGTACTCGCTTTTCTCTGCATCAATGAAGGCAAAGTCAAAAGAACCCTTCAACGTTGGAATTACGTCAATTGCGTCGCCAGCGATTATCGTTATTTTCGGAGGCACGGTTGCCCTAACCACGTTTTCACCCGCCAACTCAGCCTCGTCACGGTGAATCTCAATGGTCACAATCTCCGCGTCCTCCCCAAGCTCTTTGCCCATCAGAATCGCTGAGTAACCAATCAGCGTGCCCACCTCCAAAACATGCTTAGGATTAGCCTTCCGAACTTCCTCAGCCAAGACCTTGCCTTTGCCTGGTCCAACGATTGGCAAAAAGCTCTTCCGCGATGCCTCCTCGATTTCACGCAAAACCTCGTCAGCGCTGCTTAAGACGGGCTTTTCTGTGGTCATAGGGGTACCTTGATTTTGGTTACAAACCGCTGCTGCAACTTGGCGATTTTCGGTGCAATAACCGCTCGGCAGTAGGGGTCTTTGGGGTGCTTCTTGTAGTAGTCTTTGTGGTATGTTTCGGCTTTGTAGAATTTTTTTAGGGGTTCAACGGTGGTGACGATTGGATTGTCCCAGATGCCTTCCTTGTTAAGCTCATCAATTAGGCTCTCAGCAATTGTTTTTTGCTCTTGGTTGTGATAAAAGATGGCTGAGCGGTACTGCGAGCCAATATCTGGACCCTGACGGTTGAGCGTAGTGGGGTCGTGCATGGCAAAGAAAATCTCCAAAATCTCCTTGTAGGTGATGACTTGGGGGTCATAGAATATCTGCGCTGCCTCAGCGTGGCCAGTTGTGCCTGTGGAAACCTGCTCATAAGTGGGATTTGGCACATCACCGCCGGTGTAGCCAGGCTCAATACGCTCCACGCCTTTTATAATGCTAAAAGCGGCTTCAGTGCACCAAAAACAGCCGCCCGCCAACGTTGCAACCTCCAGATTTTTGCCTTCGACAGGTTGACTCATCATTTCATCGTCCTAAAAAATGTTTTTTACACTCTAGTGCTGGGTAGCTTTGAACTTAATGGTTTGTGGCTGTCACTGCACAACAACGAAGCAGAAGCAAAACAATTTTACCCTCAAAAAACCTTAGCTTTAAACAGCGAACTTCCCGGTGAGTGCTGAAATGGACAAAGAAAAACCCAGCCAAGCCCTAAACAAGATTAAGGTAACGCCGTTAGCTGCGGAAAGCTTTGGAGTGCGCTCCATGTGCACGATAGTGGAAACGCCTGACGTGGCGGTGCTGTTGGACGCTGGGGTTTCGCTTGCTCCATACCGCTTCAGCTTGCCTCCGCACCCAATCGAATTCCAAACCATCAACAAACTACGAGCGCGCATAGCCCAAGCCGCTGACAAGGCACAAGTCGTCACAATCAGCCACTACCACTTTGACCATCACACACCATCCTTTGAAGACTGGGTCGTCAACTGGACGCAGGAACGTGAAACCGCACGGCAAATCTACCAGGGCAAAACAGTCCTCATGAAGCATCCAAAGGAAAACATTAACGCCAGCCAAAGACAACGCGCCTGGATGTTCCAGAAAACAGGCGGCAAACACGCCAAAACCTTGGAAGCGGCGGACGGCAGAACTTTTTGTTTTGGGGAGTCGTGTTTGCGTTTTTCTGAGGCGGTTGTGCATGGCAGTGAGGATTCAGTGTTGGGCTGGGTGGTTATGGCGCTGGTGGAGTTTGGGGAGGAGCGGTTCATGTTTGCGCCTGACGTTCAGGGACCGATGGCTCAAAAAACCCAAAGCATCATCTTAGAAGCAAAACCCACTGTGCTTATGCTGGGTGGACCCCCGTTTTATCTGGGTGGTTTTAGGGTGGCTGAGGCGCAGCTGAAGCAGGGCTTAAACAACCTTGAGCGCATTGTTGAAGCGGTGCCGGTGACGATTCTGGAGCATCATGCGCTACGGGATGAAAACTGGCAGAACTGGACACGTCAAGTCTACGCAAAAGCCACGGAAGTAGGGCATGCCATTTTGTCGGCGGCAGAGTTCGCTGGTCAAAGCAACGTGTTCTTGGAGTCCAAGCGCAAGCAGCTTTATGCCGAGCTTCCGCCATCCATTGAGTTTGAGCGTTGGATGAAAACCTTAACTGGAAAAAGCATCGCCAAGCCCCCAGTTGAGCTCTAAAAAGTCGTTTAGGCTTGCAAAGGCGGGCTTCATTCAAATTTAGGCTTCTCAGGCGCAGACAAAGGCAGCTCAATGAAGAACTTGGTGCCCCTGCCTAATTCACTCTCAAAAGTGATGGTGCCGCCAAGCGCGCCTACCAGCCGCTTAACAACCGCCAAACCCAACCCCTGCCCCTTCGCTTTAGTGGTGACCAGCGGAGTGAAGATTTTGGGCTTAATCTCTTCAGGGATGCCTTTGCCCGTGTCAGAGAGGGTTATGTTTATTGTGTTTTCTTTTTGGTAAGCGGTTAATTCCAGTTTGCCGCCGTCTGGCATGGCTTGAATAGCGTTGTTTGCCAGGTTGGTGAGGACTCGACGGATGAAGGTTGGGTCGGTTTTTAGTTTAGGCGTGCCTTTGACGTCTATGGAGAGCTCAATTTTATTGGGTATATCAATGGTTAAAATGACTCGGGTGATAAGTTCAGAGAGGTCAACGTCAGAATGCTGCGGGTTTAACGGGCGGGCGAAATCCTGCAAATCCGACACAATTTTGCTAATGTAATCGGTTTGCTCCTGAATCAGGCTGATGCTTTCAAACAGTTCCCTTGTGTCCTCATGTTCAGGCGCAGCCGCAACGGATTCCTTGGCGATGTATAACTCATTAGTGATGGCTTGCAGGGGATTGCGTATGTCATGTCCCACCATGCCCGCGGTCTGTCCGATAGCGGCTAAACGTTCTGCGTCTTTCAGCTGCCTTGTCCGCTCCTCAACCAGCCTCTCAAGGTTTTTTGTGTATTCCTCAAGTTTTTGCTGCAGGTGCCGGCGCTCAGTTACGTCTTCGAAGAGTAAAACAAAATAGCCTTTTCTTGGGCTGTACGCAGAGATGGTAAGCCACTTCTTCAGCGGAATAAAGTAGGTCTCTAACATGACGGGTTTTTCCGAGAGGGCAACATCGCCCAGCATTTCAAAGAAGTCCGGGTGTTCCTCCTTCACGCGTGGAAAAGCTTCTGTGAATGTTTTGCCAACAACTTGGTCTTTAGGTAAGCCTGTTATTCTTTCAAAAGCATCGTTAACTTCCAACATCACAAAATCAACCGCTCTCCCCGCATCATCAGTGACTATTTTGTTGTAGCAAAAACCATTGAGCATGTTGGCAAACAAAACGGCTAATTGTTTGCGGTCCGCGGTGAAAGCCTCCGCCCACTTTTCTGAGATGCCCATGGTACGTTTCATGCCTGCGCTAAGTCTTACCAGAGCTACCAAGAAGTAGAAGCCTGCAAGGTACTGCGCAATGCGTCCTATCCAGTTGTAAATGTCTCCGCTTTGCATTTGAAAGGAAAGGCTGACAAAGCTCAGGGCAAAAAGTATCAGTGCCATGGAGTACCAGTAGAGCGATTCAGACCTTGACTGCTTATACTGCCATAGAAACAAGCTGCTGCTTAGGGCTAAAAAGAAAACGGACATGCCTAAAAACACATCGCGGGTTACTGTGGAGCCCGCCGTTTCTGTAAAAAAGACAGGGGTTAAATTCAAAACAACCAGCAGAGTTAAAAACACAATGAAGCCCATGGTGAGGATGTAAGAAGCCGCTAGCGTGATTGCACGTTTAGAGAATTCACTGGTGCTGGTTGCAGCGAAAGTTACCATGGCACTCATGACTTGTAAGCCTGCAGACGTTAACAAGCCGATGTCTTGAATACTTATGGCCTGGGCTACAGAGACTGACCATATCCAGCCAGAAATGAAAGAGACCAGCCCGCTGATTATAAGAGCATTGCTTAACAAAAGCGTGTTTAAGGCACCATATTTTAGGAAGCTCTGGGCAGAGACAGCGGCGACAACTAGGTTAGATATGGTTATTAAAAGAAAGTTAAGGATGAAGAGCACGTAGGGCGGATTGTAAGCAGGTTCAGTTATTCTAAAGAGGTATATTAGAGCAATTGAGGCTGCTAAGGCAATAACAGGAATTGTGCCTAACCTAATTGGCCTCGTAGAATAAACCCCTATAAGAGTATATGCTTCTTGCAAGATAAAATAGCCGTTCTTCTAGTTGATAAATTTTTTATTGATATATACGATAAAAATTAACTCCATGACTGGCTAACCAGAAAAGTAGTCGTTATAAAATACATGTCAAAACTGCACTTACATACCAACGGCATAAAACATGGCAAAAAAGGAATTGTGGGAAATGAGAAAGAAAATGATTTCTTATTTCCTTTATGTGTATTCCCGAAAAGTGTACCCGCAACGGAGACATCGCAGAAACTGAGTTGAAGACTCATCAAGCCCTCTGGTTTGAACCTGCCACACATTAGCTGTGTTGTTTCCACACTTCTCGCACTCAATTCGCACTGTGGGCAACGTGCTTAGTTTTTGCTCCTCTTTCCCTATGACGGCGACGAATTGTTTGGGGCTATGCTCAATGATTTTGCCATTAAGCTTAACCTTTTTCTGCTCCACTTTTTGCTTTTTATATTCACATTTTGTGCAAGCTAAGATAAGCATAACTTGTTTTCCCGAATTTACTTTTTTAGGTTCAAGACGAGAACCGCATTCAGCACAAAACTCCATCAGTTGTCATCCCTTAATTTTTTTAATAAATAGGGCAAGTTACGGGTTGCCTTGGACGCAAACAAAAAGACGTTGGAAGAGAGAGGGAAGGAAACACGACTTGCCGCTTGCATCCTTAGTCTACCCGTTTGTTGCCAAACGCTTTGGATTATCACATCCTATGCGTTATTATTACCCATAGTATATCTTGAGTGATAAAAAATAATGTGACTGTATCAATACAACCACAAATCATTTTCAACCTAAGGTCTTAAGGTGTTTTCAGTCAGGCGAAAGGCTTTTTACCAAAATAAAGTTGCATCCTTTGAACAGTCACATTCAAATATTAAGGCAAAAAGGCGTCTAATGTCTGTGATGGCTATGCAAAAAATAATTTACCAAAAAATAGTCTACATCTGCCCTGAATGCCAGGAAACCTTCAGGAGCGAAGCTGAACTGCGAGCACACAGGACAATGATACATTATCCTCCTAAAGAGGTAATTCCGACAGGGTTATGGTAAGGCAACTGCCAAGAGACGTTTGTTATGCCAGTTACATGCTAAAACTGAATTAAACCGCTTCATTATTTTTTGTGCTGCTCTTTGATATGTTCATCGAGGTCAGGCTTAAGACGGAAAACCTTACCGCAAAACCTACACCTAATTTGACTGCCCTGCTTTATTGGTCCCATAGGTGTAGGCGGCACCTTTGGCTGGGGAGGTTGAGGAGGCGCACGTGGAGGAACAATTTTCTTTCTGCCTGGTATTTGAGTTTTTGATTTAGATTTGCTCATAACCTACACTATAATCAACTTATTTCTTGGATAATCTTAAGCGTTTGTGACTACACGCCAATGCAACATCACAACAATTGCTGCCCTAACAGTTAACCAACCATAGAGGAACCGTAAAAAAGTTAGTCAAGAAAGTTTGACTAACCTTGGTCAAGAAAGTTTGACAAGAAAGCTTTTAGCCAGCAAAAAAGAAAGAGAATTTTGAGGCGCGTGGCTGCATAGAGAAAAGATGGGTTCTTGCGTTCCCGCAATCGCTGAATCCAAAGCTCCAATTCCGACGACGCTTCCCCCTCAAAAGCGTAAAAACAAAGCTACAGACGAAAAATACGAGGTGTTGTGGACCTCGGTGTCTTTAGCAACGGAGCATCACATTAGTCCTCTGCCCAAGTTCCGCCAAGTAAGAAATGCATCGTTACGGATGAAAAATTACGTGGCTGGTGCAGTCAACGCATCCTCGTTTCCCTGCGGCTATGTGATTGCGCCAAAGGAAACAGTGAGAAAAGAACCCATCTTCCCTTTTTTCTAACAAGCCAACAAACCAACCCTTGGTCTAAGCTGACAAAAGCTGGTATGGGTGATATAAACGATGGGAATTAAAACCAAGAAAACAGCGATAGATGTATTCTTGATAGCACTTCTGCTGACCGCATTTAGCCTACTTGGTTCTTTACAAGTTGGAATAGCGCAAACTTCCACAAAAGTTGCTGGCATAATAAGCAAAGACACAACGTGGAGCAAAGCAAACAGCCCATATAACCTCATAGAAAAGCTTCTCATAGACAGCGGTGTAACCGTTACAGTTCAGTCAGGCGCAGTTGTTAACCTAAACGGTTACGATTTGAGGGTGAACGGCAGCCTGATAATTCAGCCTGGTGCTACTGTAAACATGGGAACGCTGGAAACAAGCACTTCTATAACCACCGGCACTATAGTAGTTAATGGCGTTTTCTCGGCAAAGGGAAGAAGCGATAACCCAATTCACGTAAACGGCGCCACTTACTACTGGAAGGGCAGTTCTTTTGCGCCGTCTGGTGTTTCGGGCATTCGCTTTACAAGCTCTAGTTCAGCTTGCAATGAGCAAACGGGTTCAGGTTGCATAATCGAGAATATCGCCTTGACAAAATCGACATATCCATTTGGAATTCCATTCGGGTTACTAATAACAGGGTAAGCGGCGCTGAAATTATTGTCTTTGATGGTTCTCCTTTGATTGCTAACAACGAAGTGTCTGGTAACATTATAGCTGTCGGAGGTTCACCTATAATCGCTAGTAACACGATCAACGGCGGAGGCATTTCTGTACGGGACGACTTCGGCGGAACTGTCAGTAGCCCACTTATTAGCAATAACCTTATTTCAAATCATGAATTAACAGGTAGTTTTCCAAATGGCATTTATATTGGCAAGCTCGGGCATCCAGGAGTCTTATTAATTGAAAAGAACACCGTTAAAAACAGCTTTCGGGGAATAATGGTGTCCGAGGAGGCTTACGGTGATTCATTTGGAAGGACAGTGAAAATCCAAAACAACGACGTTGTAGACAATCAAATGGGTATTCACATTTATTCGCCAGCCACCATAACAACCGTAACTAACAACAATATTTTCAATAACGAGGTAGGTTCATTTTTAGAGACGAATTCGCCACCCAAAATAATTTACAATAACATATACGAAAATAACTTTAACGTCAGATTGTCTTTTCAAGCCTCAAGCGATGTTAATTTAACGTATAATTGGTGGGGTACAACTGACACCTCAGTGATTGACCAGAAGATTTGGGATTTTAACGACGATTTCGACTTGGGCAAAGTCAATTACACTCCATTCCTGACAGAGCCAAACACACAAGCCATGCCTGACCCAACCGCTCAAATACCAACCATGCCTTCGCCTGAACCGTCGGCCTCCCCAACTTCTGACACGTCATTTCCGCCACAGAATCACCCTCAGTCAGGTCCACAAATCATAATGCAATTAGGCTTGGGCTGGATAGAAATTGCCACCTTAGCGTTGCTAACTGCCGCGGTGGTTCTTCTAGCAATCATAATTGCAATCATGCGTGCGAAGAAAAAGCAAAAGCTTGTCACAAGCTAATTTTTACTTAAAGGGATAGAAAAATTTGTTTAACTCTTTGTTCGCTATCTTTCAATGTTTTCTTTGTCTGCTTTTCTCTTTGGAGAGTGCTCGGTGGGGTTTTTTTGGGAGTCGCTATGCACATTCACATTCACAAGAAGGCGCCCTCAACATGGAGCCATGCAGGGCATGTGGAGAAAAATGCATATCTCACACCGAAACAGGCGCTGGGAAACAATGCAGGGGCAAAAAGCAACCGCCCCCGGTTGCAGTCTTGTGGCAGCCATAAAACCGCCACACCCACATAAAGAGCGAAAAAACCACGCTCCTTTTATAGGGGGAGGGGGTCTATGGCAGAGCAACAGTTTGCTTTCCTAGCTTACTTTTGAGGGCTTTAAATGCTTATAACGAAGCGTTCAAGAAGTGCCATGAAAAATAATGCTGCAACTTCGCTTTTACCTTGGCCCTTTGAGTTTTGGTGTCTTTCTGGGTTTGCTTATTGCAATGGCTTTCTTAAGATCCAGTGGTGTGTTAATGTTAAAGAACGTTCGCAGTTCAGGGTCAATCTGCTCGATAACAATGGTTGAGATGTAGCGTACACCTTTGAGCTTGCTAATCATAGTTTGCATGTCAAACTTGCCTTCCGCCAACGCTTCTTTAGATGCTTGCAGTGCAGGCTTTGTCTGGTAAACAGCGTGCAGTGGTTCAATTTGGTTGTTTGGCCACCTTGGGATAGCAGCGGATTTGCCGATGCACAAGTCAAAAAGCAAAGAGACAACATCGCGTGAAACAAACGGGTTATCAAACGGCAAAAGCACACAGTACTTCCCCTTCGCGACCTCAAAGCCTGTTAAAGCACCAACCAAAGGTCCCTTTGATTCAAGCACATCAATGGCAAACCGCACCTTAGGTGAAACTAGCTTAGCATACAAGTCCACCCGCTCCTGAGAGCTAGTGACAACAACTACTTCCTCCACAAGCCCCCAAACAGCATCAACAACATGCCCAAGCAACGGCTTATTATCCAGTTCCAGAAGACCCTTGTCTTCCCCAAACCTACTCGACGAACCACCGCACAAAATTATCGCTGATCTATCCAAAACTCACTCACTCCACTTACGAGTCTAAGTTAATGGAGTGATGTTTAAGCTTTATCTCTCCAACAACCAGAAAAAATGAAAAGGGGCAAACCTAGCTGATTTGATTGTTTTCGATTTTCCCTGCCATTTCATTAAGAATTTTTGTGAATGGGTGATCAGGCTTGTCTTGCGCAAAAATGTAGTTGCCCTCTGCTCTCAAAACCTCACAGAAGCAAGGAACCAATCCAAGCATAGGCACATGATAATTGGTTTTAACCTTATTGCTCATTTCCGCTTTCCTTGCAGTTGCAGATGAATCAAGAACTTTGTTTAAAACCAAACCTGTTTTCTTCTCAAACAAACTGTAGAGCTCATCTAACATGCGTTTTGTGCCATCCACATCTGACCTGTCACCGGTTGTCGTCACAACCACCAAATCAGCCGCTACAATAGCGTTTATGGAAGAATACTGCAATCCAGGGCTTGTGTCAAAAAACAAATAATCAAACCCTTGCTCATCCAGCAAACTCTTCTTAAGCGACAATAGTCTGCCTAACGCACGCATCTCCCATTTTCGGTCTTTAGAGGACATATCACGAATTGCCTCCGTCGAGGGATTTGCAAGGCCAGCAAAAAACTTGCCGCTACCAGAAATTCTGCTGCTTAAATCAATGAGAACCTGGTTAATTTCACAGGTATTATTTAAGTAATCGTTAAACCAGCATCCAGCGTTTTCCGCCTTAAGAATGGCAAACAAGCTTGGCGCTCGAAAGTCAAGATCAAAAACACAAACCTTCTTGCCCTTTTTAGCTAATGTCGCTGCCAAATTCACGGACAAAAGGGTTTTTCCTGTTCCGCCTTTGTATGAGTGCACAGCAATTATCTTATTCATATCCGACTTCAACTCTGATTTTCCCTATCAATGTAAAAGTAAGCTTTTCTGCCTTTACGCTCTTTCTTAACATAACCCATAATGACCAACTGATTAAGATACGCACTCTCAACCGCTCTAGCCCTGTTGGTCTGCTCAGCAATCTCCTCAGCAGTTGCCCTACCCAACCGACAAATAATCATAGCTGTCTTACGCAAATGATCCGGCATCGAAAGAAGCGTCATAACATCAAGCGAAGCATCAGGCAAAGCCGGCGCCGCCCTCTGACCGCCATTCTTCTGAATCTCAATAATAACCTCCATCTTCTCATTTAACCTCTCGAGGTTCTCCCTAATCTTCTCAAGAACAGTCAACGGTTTTTTACCCAACATCTCATCTTTCACAAATAATCCCCGAGTTGTTTTGTTTTTCAAGTGTACAGTTGGTAATAATAAGAAGCACTATTTATTAAGTCTTGCGAAACACCAATTCTTATTCTAAACTAGTTTAGCCCTTTTGTGTAGGGTTAGGTGGGTTGGTTGGTGCTTTTTTTGCTTGAGAATTATGTGGTGCGGCCTGTGTTTGCCGCTGGTTTTTTTATTATTTGTGTTTTTTTTAAAATTTGGGTGGTTGTTGGTTAGTAGGGGATCATGGCTTGGTTTCTTGCTTCTTCGACTATGGGTAGCACTTGTTTTAGTTCTTTGAAGTATTTGAGTACTGTTATGCCGCGTTGGGTGATGGCGAAGACTACACGTCTTTTTCCGATGGTGCGTTCTTCGACTAGGCCTTGTTTCATGAGGAAGTCTAGGTATTCTTTGAGGACGCTGCAGTTGACGTTTGCTTTGTACATGACATGGGTTAGTTTTAGGGGTCCGCGATGTGCGAGGACGGTGAGGATGTCAACATACATTTCAAGTTTTGAGCGACGCATCATTTTTCCCTTTTTTTTGTTTAATTCTGGTGTTTTATTATAAAGCTTTTATGGATTAGTACTCAGTGTTTTTCTCCATCTAAGCGGTTATCTGTGGGGTTTTAGGGGTTGCACAGTTTAACACATTTAATCTATTTTCGAATGCTGTAACCATGTCATCTATCAATATATCACGCAATTCTGTCGGCAAACAAGTGATTTTCTCTTGAAAGACATTGGCTAATTTAGCTTCTAACTCTTTTCGGTTCTTATCCGCATTTTGCTTCACACACTTTTCCTCCCAAATATTGATACCCCACACAATGGCTGAACCTATTTAACTAACTTATGAAAGCATCCTATGAATCTACAATTAATAACTAAAAACAAGACCTGCTTTGTTGCTCTTGGCAGGCTATAGCCCTCTTATATGTAGTCTCAACTTTTACTCTTTTCTATAAAAATCTTTTCATGCCCCACTTCAATGAACGCTTGCGTTATGAGTTTTATGTGGGTGTGGCGGTTTTATGGCTGCCACAAGACTGCAACCGGGGCGGTTGCTTTTTGCCCCTGCAATGTTTCCCAGCGCCTGTTTCGGTGTGAGATATGCATTTTTCTCCACATGCCCTGCATGGCTCCATGTAGAAGCCGTCACGGTGTGTATGTGAAAGCATGTACCGTTTGCTTTTTCCTGCACAAGAATCCGCGAATAGAGTTGATATACAGTCTCAACGTTTGTGAAGATCTATGCCGCTATGCTTATGCGTTTCACTTTAGGCAGCTGTTTTGCCGAATGCGTTTGTTAATCATGCCCTATTCCTAAGTCAACACTTGCCTTTGGGATTATTTTCTTTAATTTACGGTTGCTAACTTTTTGTTCTGTTCGACATCCACCCCTCATTTAAAGGGTCAGAGGGATGAGTTTTTTGGAGTTCTTGTGTGTTAGTAAGAATTAAAAGCGCACCTCTCTTATAATACTGTGTAATGTCACAAACAGACAGTCACAACTTCAAAGTGTGGCTAAGCACAATCGCTCCGTATATTCTTGCAGTAGCGGTTGCTTTCTTTGTTTTCGAGCTTTATCTTCTAGTTAACTCCATCCCTGCAGACTACCAAATATACCAATATGCAATGGCGCTCATTCCAAGCCGAGGTTCATTTTGGCCAATGTTTTGGTTAGCCTCTGAACTTGTCGGCGAAGTAGGTTTGATATTTCGCTTTTCCGGGGCATGCTTTTTTATGGTGTTCGCTTGGCTGCTTTTCAGAAAGAAAGAAGCATTGATTACCCATTTGAGGCGCGGTGTTTTCTTGGAGGCAACCCACTACTTGTTCTTTACACCATTCATCGTATACCTGTTTTTGAGACCTAATGCTTCTATAGTTTCGTTTGAAGCAGCGTTCTCGTATATGCTACAGCTATTGATAATTCTCCCTGCTTTCATGATGCTTTATGCTAAACTGGGAAAATCCAGCATTGACAACCCTCAAACATTCAAGTGGATTGCAATTGCAACTACCAGTTTTATTTTCGCTTTATGGACAAAACACTTCATCTTCAACCTATATGCCCTTCCGATTAACTTCCAAGACCCTGTTTTGACCGTTGGCTTTCTAAACTCAACATTGACAATGCTTGTTGCAGCCCTAATCTGGCTTTGGGCATTCTTGCCTCTTATCAGGGGAAAGAGTGCGAACTTTAGCACGAAAAAAGCAGGGATCGGTTTGGTTCTTTTAGGCTTGTATTTTGTTATTTACATTTTTGTTTCTCTGTTTAACGCTGGTTTCCAAAGTTATCTTATGTTAACCGAGCTCTGGGCTATATCTATTCCAATTATCGGTTTAGGTATGTTGAAAAGTATGTCAAACGATTAGTTGATAAGCACAAGGCGGAAACATAAATATGGAAAGCCAAGTGGGCAATGGCTCAAAATTCATCATTGAGTTGCCTATTTCAAACAATACAAGCAAATCATAGCTATCGAATTTAGTTTCCTAGTTCAGCACAAAAAGTTTTGTATTTAGAGATTTGCGCAGGCTAATTCTTAAAAAGTTGCTGTAACTTTGCAATCACATACTAATTTAAGACACCGTGAAATATGTTCAAAGCGCAAAATGCTGTCATTGCCATGAGCGTCAGTGACTATTTTTTAAGGAAGCGTTTTTTGTGTTTAGCACTATCAAGGAAAAATCTTGGAGTGTATTTCTTGTTAAAGGATATGTTCAGAACGATAGGGTTAGAGCAGAACGGTGTGAAAACTGCAAGTCAATGAGTGAAGTCTTAATCGCTAATTACAGCAATCCAAATTTGCTACTGTACGGTTGCAAAGACAGTAAATGCAAGCATCGGCTTTTACGCTTAGACTTCAATGACCAGTTTCACCCCAAGATTGCAGAAAATTAATCTTTAACCTGTGCTTAATTGATTTCAGCGGATTTTCCTTTCAAACAATAGTATAGATGGTTTAGTTCATACTTCATGTAAACTGGGCATTCTGGGCAGTAACAACCTGATTGCTTAACCTCTTCAGAAGCTTTTCCGCGTGCACAAAATACGTTGCCATTAAAGCTTGATGCTTTGTAGGTTGGGCATTCAGGGCATATGCATAATTGCTCGTTTTCTTGGTTATCAGCAACCTCGTTGCCCATGCTGTCACCATGCAGACAATCGGCAGAAGATTAATAATTCTATGTGACTGCCTCACATCAATAACAGAGTAGACACAAAAGTTAGATTGGTTTTGGTGCGGTCGCCGAGATTTGAACCCGGGTCGTCAGCGTGGCAGGCTGATGTCCTAGACCAAACTAGACTACGACCGCTTTTCCATGCTTTTTGCTGGACTACGGACTCTTGGAGATACTTTGCATATTATTTAAGTTTTCTGAAAGGCACTCAGGCTAAGTTAAGTTAACCCTTTAGTTTATAGTCCATCATTCCCTAAAACTAATGGCTAAGGCAGGCTTAATACTCCGGCTACTCGCAGCTTCCCGCCTTCCAAATAGGTAACTATGGCCAGGTCACCTGAATTGTAAACGAGCTCTTTCTCCAAGCTAAGCGCTAACTGAGGCTTTTTAGGGTCTACCGTTTCGGTTATGGCTTCGATTCTGGCGGTTATGAACTGCATCCAATGACCAATATGCAAAACCATGCCAGCTTTGAAAGGGGTCTGCCAATATTTCACCAGTGATGCTTGGGCTTGGATTATTTTGGCTGTTTTGACGGTTGGATCGGTTGTCAAAACGATGCCTCTGTCCACGTCTTGCACGTCAATGTTTTTTAGGGCCAATCCAACCCTGTCATCTTCAACAGCTTGGTCAAATTCGTCATCATGCTTCTGAATCGACCGTATTTGCGTCGTTTTTGAGGTTGGAAGCGCCTTGCACAAATCATGCTTATTTATGGTTCCTTTGGCGATTACTCCAAGAATCACCGTTCCTACGCCTTTAACGTTGAAGGCATGGTCAACCGGCACAGTTCCGCCTGATGCGTTAAGCATTGATTTTTGTTCAGAGGCTTGTTTTAGTAATTGCTCTCTTAGGTAGGCTGAGTCATCGCTAATTATCTCATACTTTTCTAGGCTTGTGCCTTTGATAAGCGGCTCGATTTTTTCCCGGGGCAAATAGTTTCTGAGTACCATGTAGCCGCTGGTTATATTGGCGCATTGCAGCATGACAAGACACTCGCCCAAAGTAGCGTTAACCTCATCCACCACGACTACTGCTTTCTTGGCTAAAGAAGCGCTGAAAAACAATGGCGCCAGCCTTTCGGGGTAGCGTGTTGGCTCAATGAAAGTCACCGTGTCTTCGCCCCTCTTTAAATTGTACAAGGTTATGTCTGTGCTGGTGCCTTTTTTTCCTAGGCATTCAGCGTAGTTTAAAGCGCCTAAGACGGCGACTGTGAGGTTACCCATAGTGCATCATTGCCATATGAAATTACCGCACAGTGTCCGAGCCTAAAGATAAGTGTTAGGGGGAAAGAAGCTGATTTCGGGCTTCAAATTTGCTCGATTACATGCTTATTGGAGTCCAATCCTTATCGTCTGAGAAAAGTTCCTCTTCACTCTTTATTAAAAACAGGTGACTCTTGCAAGTGCAGTCAGAGCAGCCAAACCCATCCACACGCACACCAAAACCATCCAGCATCTTGGCAACTGTGCATTCTTCTTGCTTGTCCGCTTCCTTATACAACGCTTTCGTTACCTTTGCTTTGCCGCAGTCAAGTAGGTAGTCTATATGCCAAAATAATCGCTTCGTCTTCCGCCTGTGCCGTTTTATACGTTGCTCCAAGTTTTTCTGCGCCGAACCTACATAAAGGTATAAGCCTTTTTCAAACGTTAAATTGCCCAGCGCACCCACGCCTAAGGTAACATCATCAACTACCTGAATCATTAAGACGTAAATTCCTTTGAGCAAGCCCAATTGCCTATGCGTTAGGCATAGTTTAGCTTGCATTTAAGGGTAGATGTGGGCGTCCACGTCGGCGGGTTGTGGCAGCCTCGTTATTTTCACTTCAATCTTCTCAGGCGGAGCCTCAAGCCATTTGAGTGTTTTAGAAAAGCCCATCATGATGTTGCCAATTGTTTCTTGCACAAAATTGTTCAAGGGCAACTGCTTTCCGTCCACATACATTTCGGTTTCAAAACTCTTCCTCATCACTCTATGTTTTTCTTCCAAAAACTTCACCAAAAAAGTTAGGCGATAAAGACTGATAAAGACTTCTATCCTTAAGCAACTGCTTAACTATTTAACCCATCAAAATAATGGTGAAAAAAGGCTTGTTTAACATAACAACTAATATACCTGAACAATTAATTATCTGCCCTTTGACTAAAAAGTACTCTGGAAACAGGAGCAGAGCCTTGCTTAGCAAAATAGGGAACACAATAAACAAGTTGTCCTCCAAAAAACCCTTAAAGTACGCCCTCTACCTCTCCGCCGTCACTATTTTCTTCGCTATAATCCTGATTCCGCCGATAATTGGCATCTTCACAAAATTTGACACAATCCAAAACGTAACCAGCCAACCAGCCCTTATGAACAGGGCTCTGAGCGCAATCTCAAACTCCTTCATAATCGCCCTAATCGTCTCGGCCCTAGACCTCATCGCCGGGGTTCCTTTGGCTTGGCTCATCACCCGAAGCAAATCCAGATGGCTAAGCGTACTTGACACCTTCGCCGACATCCCCTTTGTGGTGCCAACCGCTGCCTTGGGTTACTCACTTTTGCTGTTCTGGAGCTCCAGCGAAGGTGTCTCTGCTCTCTTTGGTCCTTCACTTATTTCCCCTGGCTGGCTTTTGGTGATGCTTCTTCATTTTACCTTCTCATTTCCAGTGGTCGTAAGGGTCGTTGTCGGCGCTCTGCTTGATTACAAGGTGGAGTTTGAACGTGCATCAAGAACTCTCGGTGCACCACCCTTAACGGCTGCAAGAACCGTCACCTTCCCAATCATAAAACCCTCCCTGATAGCTGCGTTTGCGCTTGCCTTTGCCAGGTCGCTTTCAGAAACAGGCGCCACCTTTATAGTTGCAGGGCTTTTTGAGAACGGTCCGGTCTTTATTCAAAACATGCGTAATGAGTTTAATGCTGGTTTGCCGCAGGCTACCTATGAAGGAGCAACCGTTTTTGCCAGTTTAATATTAATCGCTGTTTCACTTGCCATCTTTGCCTTAATCCAAATCGTGGGAAAACGGCTTACCTTGCCGTTCGGCAAAGGATTGCCACTGTTTGAAAAGAAATTAAGCTACAACAAAGCAGCCTATTCAAGAAACACAATCACTCTAATTGTTTTCTTACTGCTTGTTTTGATTCCGTCGCTTTTTGTGGCTTTGCCTGCCTTCCAAGCAATCGCCACTGGAACTATGATAGTTTCCGCTCTTACTGGCTCAGGTATATGGGCTAATTATTGGCAAAGCCTTCTTCTTTCCTATGGGCTTGGCGCTATTGTCACGGTTTTAGGCATCATAATCGGTTTGCCCGTAGCAATTTTGATTGCTAGAAGAACCTTCGGCAAAACTCCCTCGGCGATACTGGATACGCTCATTAACATTCCATTGATTGTTCCCTCCATTGCTTTAGGCATTTCCCTGAGGTTTTTCTGGCAAGGAATACCCGGTACCCCTGAGTTTCTCTTACTGGTCTTTGCGCACTTGGCAATAACATTCCCTTACTTTGTGCGGTCAATGTCGGCGGCTATGGAGAGAATTAGCATTGACATGGAGGAGGCTGCGAAAACATTGGGCGCTAAACCCTTCACCGTTTTTAGATCTATAGTTTTGCCGCTTACAAAATACTCCATACTGTCGGGTGCCATTCTAGTTTTCACCCGCAGCGTAAGTGAGACAGGAGCTACCTTGGCTGTAACTTCAAACTTACAGACGGCGCCTGTGCTTGTGGTCAACTGGGTTAACTCGTTGAGAGGTGTGGGAACAATAATTCCAGGCGTTGACGCGTTAGCTGTAGGGCTTGCCTGCGGGCTCTTGATAGTATTTAGCTTTATCATATTGTTGGTTTTGAGACTTATAACCAGAAAAGGAAAGTATTAGAATGATAACTCATAAAAATGCGCAGGAATTAACCGATAAGGAGACACTAAAAGAGAGAGGACACAATGCCTGACGTTAAAATAGTCAATGTCACCAAGAAATACGGAAATATTTACGCTCTAGACAACGTAAGCTTAACCATACGTGATAAGGAGTACTTTTCTCTTCTAGGTCCAAGCGGCTGTGGAAAAACTACTCTTCTGCGGCTCATCGCTGGACTCATTGAGCCTGACAGCGGCGAAATATACATAGGCGACCGCCGTGTTGACAAGGACCCGCCTGAAGACAGAGATATAGGTTTTGTGTTTCAAACTTTCGCACTATTTCCACACATGACTGCATGGAGCAACGTGCTTTATGGTCCTAAGGTAAAAAATTATGATGCTAGAAAAGCTGAAACGATTGGTCATGAAGTTTTAGAGCTTGTCAAACTCAATGAACGTTTAAACGCTTATCCAAGTGAGCTAAGCGGTGGTATGATGCAGAGAATAGCGGTTGCCCGCGCGTTGGCAGCAGGCGCTAAAACCTTACTTCTAGATGAACCCCTTGGTCAATTGGACGCAAAAGTACGTAACGAAATCCGATATGAAATACGAAGAATGGCAAAAGACCTCAAATTAACAGCAATTCACGTTACACATGACCAAGCTGAAGCCATGTCAATTTCAGACAGAATTGCAGTCATGAAAAAAGGCAAAATCGTTCAAGTCGGCACCCCCCAAGAACTCTACATGCATCCAACTGGCTTATTTGTTGCCCACTTTATCGGAGAATCCAACTTCTTGGAAGGCTACGTTACTAATGTTGACGAGTTTTTGGAGATTGAGCTTCGGGATGGTTTGAAAGTTAAGGCCCTAAAACAGGACATAAAGCAGGACGAAAGAGTAGTTCTTGCTATTAGACCTGAGATTTGCGATATGAAAAAAGGCCGAAACACTGCGGAAAAGGGGCTTTTGGGGAAAGTGGAGAAAATCACTTTCGAGGGAACCCTGGTTCGCTATGAGATTCGGCTTGACAATGGTGACCGCTTTGTTATTAACAGGCCCTCGTTGACTGAGGAATGGGTTAATGTGGGAGAGGGCGTCACCATAACTTATCCGCTGCAAAAGACTCATGTCTTTTTATATCCAGAAGCTGGCTTAACAGAGGAGCTTAAGGTATAATCTGATAGGTGCTTTATTTAGAGCCTTTTTTTGCTGTACTTACTTGTTTTTACGCTTTTACGTTTAAGCGCTAAAGTAACGAGGATTTTTTGGAATATGAGAAAAATCCTGATTTAACTATAGTTGAGTTTACATTAATTTTTATTGGTTTATCAATTACCTTTTTAAGAATCTAACCAGCATTTTTCTTATGGGGTTACCATGGGGCAAAAAAACGGTTCACTCATAGCATACAATTTTCTAGAGAAACGTATCATAAACTCGGGTTTTTGCACTTTATGTGGCGCTTGTGAAGCGGCTTGTCCAGTCAGTGCATTGCACATTGAAGGTGAAAAAGTTAAACACTCGCATGATTGCTCTAAAGACATGGATTTATGTCCCATTTGTTATGAAATCTGTCCTCACTCTGAGGCTCTTTTGCTTCGAAGCCTAAGCTTTGTTGCTGATACGCCTATGAAAAATGAGGCTTTGGGCTATTACCGCAAGATAGTGCTTGTTCAGGCGGTTGATCCTAAAATTCGCGAGCTTAGCCATGGTGGTGGTGTCGTTACTTCGCTTCTTAAGTACGGCATTGAAACTAAAGCCATAGACAGCGCGATTGTTTCTCAAGGTGAATCTGAGAATCCAGCTATGCCTAAAGCTTCGGTTGCGCTGGTGCCTGACGATATACTTTCGGCAATAGGCAGCAAGTTCTTTCCCTCTTCAGTTGCTAAAGCTTATGGAAGCGCAGTTTACGGTTATGGCAAATCAAACATTGCGTTCGTGGGTGTGCCCTGTCACATTTTAGCCCTGCGTAAGCTTGAGGCGTGGCAGCATAAAATTAGCGGTAACCTGAAGATAACAATCGGCTTGTTCTGTTTTGGCACGTTATCTTTGTCTTCTTTGCTTGATTATATAAATAAAACCTACAAGACAGCGCCTTCCGAGATTAAACGGATTCATTTATCCTCAAAGCTTGTGGTCCACACGGAGAGAGATATTATCCGAATCCCCCTTTCTGAGGTTGCTGACCATATCCTGCCAAGCTGCCGAACCTGCACAGATTTCACTTCTGAACTGGCAGACATATCCATCGGAGGTGCCTATCCATTAAAAGACTGGTCCACGGTGATTATCAGAACCAAAGCCGGGGAGGATTTCTTTTATAAAGCGGTTGCAGACGGCATCATCAACACATGGGTCATAGAACAAGAACCTACCGTTGTTGAGCGGGTGATGATTGCTGCGATGCAAAAGAGGAAGGCTGCCCTAAAGAAGGCTAAGGAAATGGAAGAGGTTTACGGTTACCTGCCTACTTTGATGCTTAGAGAAACAGACGACCTTGCCAAAATCAAAATAGGAGAAATTATGGCGAAAAACGTCAGAACCGTGTCAGAGAGCATGACAGTTAGCAAATTCTTAGATTTAGTGGCAAAGCATCACCACATAGGCTATCCTCTAGTCAATACAAACGATGAGCCCGTCGGCTGGGTAACTTTGGAAGAAGCCTCAAGCGTTGACAAGGACAAGCGCGACGAAACGTTGGTTGGTCAAATAGCTCGGCGAAAACTAGTCGTTGTTTATCCTGATGAAACAGCGTTGGATGCCTTCAAACGCATGAGTGAAAACGAAACAGGACGCGTGCTTGTGTTTGACCGACCAGATTCCAAAAAACTGGTTGGTATAGTAACGAAAACTGACTTGATGCATATATTAACCAAGCAATAAACCCTGTTTCTTTCTGGTTTATAACGGTTACATTTATTAGCTAAACGCTGTATAATACTTAGAAATTTCGGTTGCCTAATTGGTATGACTGAATGTAGTGTACCTGCTAAAAAATCATCAAGTCGTTTAACTATTGAATTAATACTTGTGGTAGTTGTCTGCACCGCTCTGGGAATTGTTATTACACCATTTAGCGGTATCATTATTCCAGGCTTAGAAAGCGTTATCGACACTTTGTTAACGATAACTACTAATTTAATCTACCTTGTAGGCGGCGGCATACTTCTCTTTGGTGTTCTAGTAGTAACCATACGATTCATACAATGCAAACTCCAAGATCCTTACCAACCATCCTGTGTGACGCGCTTTCTTTCGGGATACTTAACATTAGCTCTAGAATTCTTCATCGGCGCAGAAATCATAAAAACCGTGGTTGTCAGGACTTATGAAGAATTCACCCTACTAATTTTGGTGATTATCAGCCGAGGTCTATTCAGCTTAATTCTCTACTTAGAAAGACGATGGCACGGCAGTGCAGAAACCGAGTAGTGCCTCTCTCCCAATTTTTGCCCTTTTTTTCGTAACTTCATGTTTGTTTGCGGGTTTTGATGGTTAAAAACTTAAATCTGAGTAGGTTATCTCATATTGAACTAGCTCGGGGTAATATGGGAAAAAATAGAGTATTACATAGAAGCGTTGTCAGGGCGGCTGAAGCAGTTTATTTCCCATCAGCCAACTGTCTTGACATTAAGAGAAAGAATGTATGTTTGCATAGTTTTGTTGTAGATAACCTTATATACGTTCAAGATAACGAATTTTGCTATAACATGTGTGAACTTAAAAACCACTATGAGGAAGTTTACGTTGATAGAAACATCAGCACGAAGGGGGCAGTCCTAAACGCTTGTTGAAGCCCTCTTAGCGTTCGCATTAATCTTTGCATCAACATTGGTAATTTACACTTTGGGCAAAAGAGCTGCCCCAAAAACTGTCGAAAGCGAAAACGAGCAGTCATCATACGCCTGTGGAGAAAAAGCAATCTTTCAAGGGCTAAAAGTCAACGTATCACTATTCAAGTATCTGATCTACTTCGTTATCTTTGATTCAGCAGTAATCTTGCTAGCTTTTGCTTCATTTTCAATATCCAGCACAAACCCGCTTCTTCTGATCCTTTATCTGGGCATAATTCTGACCTCAGGCATGGTGCTGCTGGAAGGAGGAGGCAAAGACTAAATGACAAGCACAGTAACTTGGGCACGGGTAAAATCTCCCTGGGTCTTGCACTTCAACTCAGGCGCATGCAATGGATGCGACATAGAAATCGTTGCTCTGCTCACGCCAAAATATGATGTTGAGCGTTTTGGCATAAAACTTGAGCCCTCACCAAGACATGCCGACGTGCTGCTTGTAACAGGCGCTGTAACCAAGCAATGCGCTGAACGTCTAAAACGAGTATACGACCAAATGCCACAACCCAAATTCGTGGTTGCCATCGGCGCATGTGCATGTTCAGGCGGAGTTTTCTCAGGATGCTACGGCGTAGAAGGCGGCGTAGACAAAGTGATTCCGGTAACCGCTTACATACCCGGATGTCCACCGCGTCCTGAAGCGCTCATGGATGGCGTGGTTAAACTCTTAAACGCGCTAAACCCGCCTAAACCGAAAAAGTCCAAGAAAGAGATAAAACCTGAGGTTTCCAAGCCGGAAGCTAAACCCATTGTTGAGGAGGCTAAACCAGTTGCCAGCCAGTAGGATAGACCTTGTCGGTATGGTTGAATCTAAACTTAAGGATAAAGTGCAAATCCAACTTGGGCAACTCGGCAAAGCCGCAATAACCACCAGCAATGGCTCACATAGAGACGTTTTCCAGGCTATGGTGGATGCTGACGAGAAAACAGCGATTTCCGCCATCACGGGCTTAGACCTTGGAGAAAGCCTAGGCGTACTTTACCATACACGGACTTCAAACGGGTTATTGACCGTAAAGGCTCAAGTGCCCAAGGCTGACCCGAAAATCCAAACAATAACCGACATTATCCCTGGCGCTGCCTTCCATGAACTTGAGGCTTCAGACCTTTTAGGCATCATCTTCCAAGGCAACGAAAACCCAGGACACTTTGTTTTAGCTGACAACTGGCCAAAAGGCGTATATCCGCTGTGGAAGGACTTTAACGCAAGCGACGTCAAATTTGATCCTTCGCCATCCGGAGATGCCGCAGTGGCAAAGGATGGAAAACTTGTCAAAATCATCATTGGTCCACAGCATCCTGCGCTTCTTGAGCCTGAAAAGTTTGCTATTACGGTTGATGGGGAAAAGGTAACAAATGTTGAGCCTCGGATCGGTTACGTTCACCGGGGAATCGAGAAAGCCTCTGAAAGCCGCACTTACCTGCAGGACATTTACTTGGTTGAGCGCATCTGCGGAATCTGCACTACCATCCATGCGGCTGACTTTTGCGAAACCGTCGAAAAACTACTGAAAACTGAGGTTCCGCAAAGAGCAAAGTACCTGCGAGTCATAGCTTTAGAACTA
>QYYE01000189.1 GCA_003589585.1 Candidatus Bathyarchaeota archaeon | reverse complement strand
TGAGCAAGTGGGAGTCATAAAAGTCTTTGAAAACCAAAGCAACGTGACCACCGCCAACGTGTTTCTGGATATTAGCAGCCGCGTGCTTTTCGGGGGTGAGCAAGGTCTTCTTGGATTAGCCCTTCATCCAAATTACAATCAGAACGGCTTTTTCTACGTTAACTACATGGTTGATAGTCCCCGTCGAACCATAATCTCCCGCTTCACAGCCACGGCAAACAATCCTAACCAAGCTGACCTAAACAGCGAGCTTGTCTTGTTTGAGGTTGAACAGCCTTTTTCGAACCATAACGGCGGACAGTTGGCTTTTGGACCCGACGGCTACCTGTACATTGGCTTGGGTGACGGCGGCTTGGGTGGAGACCCGTTTGGTAACGCTCAGAACAGACAGGTGCTTTTGGGGAAAATCCTGCGCATAGACGTTGACGCTCCATCAGGGGGACGCAACTACGGCATCCCACAAGACAACCCCTATGCAGGCAATACTCTTGGCTTTCGAGAAGAAATTTACGCTTATGGTCTGCGGAATCCTTGGCGGTTCAGCTTTGACTCGCAAACTGGAAGGCTTTGGGTGGGTGACGTTGGGCAGAGCCAAAGAGAAGAAATCGACATTGTCCAAAGCGGCAGAAACTACGGCTGGAACATCATGGAAGGCACATTGTGCTATGATCCGCCGATTGGATGCAACAGGACAGGACTTGAACTGCCAGTGTGGGAGTATGACCACTCCGAAGGCTTTGCCGTAATCGGCGGTTACGTTTACCATGGCGGGGAGATACCTGACCTTGCAGGCGCCTATGTTTATGGTGATTACGGTTCGGGCAAAATCTGGGTACTCCGACTCAACGGCGCACCGCAAAGCACGCTGCTGATTGACACCACGCTAAACATTGCCTCGTTTGGGGTGGATGATAGGGGTGAGCTTTATTTTACGGCGTTTGACGGCAAAGTATACAAGCTTATCTTTATTATCCCCGAGTTTTCTTGGGAGACAACGCTTATCGCCTTGTTAGCCGCAACATTGGTTTTTGTGGTGCTGTTTAGGAAGCAGAAAGAGTGGAGTTAGCTTTTAGCCGTCAAAACCTGCAGGGTTTCGCTGGAGTTTTCTATGGCTGTTTCTCTCAGTTTTTCTCTTATGTCTGGCATTGCCGCCTTAGTGCGTAGCCAATCTGGCAGCTGAGTTTTGGCTGGATGCTTCAAATATTTGTTTCCCGCCGACACGATAACGCTGCATAACGTGTCTACGCTGCATTCCTCTTGGTGCCTATCATAAACCAAGTCATTGCAGGTAGCGTCCGCGTGGTACTGCCTAATTTTGTCCTGCGCCATTTTGCGGTACATAACCTGAAGGCTCTGCAGAAAAGGCTGGGAGACTTCGATGCCGTCCATCTCGGTGAGGGTTCGCAGCAGGGTGACAAGACTGTCTTGAGCTGTGCTTACCAGACCGTTGGTTATGACTTCTTTATGTTTGTGGTCATAAAAGCCAAGGTCAACATCGCAAATGCGCTCATACGAAGTGGTCCTGTATAGTTCCGCTAGTAAGCCGACTTCAAAGCCCCAGTCGCAAGGGATCCTAAGCCTTGATGCTAGGTCGCTGTAGATGGCGATTTCTCCTGAAAGCGGATAGCTAAATGACTGCAGGTAATTGAGGAATTTGGATTGATGCGAAAGCTTCTCTTGCAGCGCCTCAAGCAACGGGTTAATGAATAAGCGGTAGATGCGTCCGTACAGTCTTCGGCTCTCCAGGTTAATTCTTGCGTAGTAGCCTTTGGCAAAGAAAAAGTCCAGTCTGGGCTCAATTACGGGGTAGAGCATTTTGGTTGGCAGCGTGCGGTCATAAGTAAGTATGTCGGCGTCGTGGATTACGTAAGCGCACA
>QYYE01000188.1 GCA_003589585.1 Candidatus Bathyarchaeota archaeon | reverse complement strand
CGTGGGTTTCCCAAACTTTGTGCAGGCAGCAGCCAGATTCCAAATATTCTTCAGAGGCAGAGTCCCGGTGACAAAAGCGTTGCCCTACGAGTGGTATGACACGCCAAACCTGCACTTCTTAGGCATCGCCGACTTCAAAGACTACTGTAAGAAGAGAAACATCCGCATTGAAAGCTCAGCCTTTGCTGGGAAGAATGGGAAGGTTAGTTTTTTCCCTAACTTTTTTGCTGATATCGGACTTTTTTTACTGTCATAGCCTATTTGGTTTCTCTTTAACCTTGTTAATTCTAAAAGACGTCAAAGGTGACGCAAAAGACTTGTTGCTCTACCACAGACCCCCTCCCCCTATGCAGTAGACCAACTGATTATATTTGGGTTTAGATATGATTTTTTTTCTTTTTGTGTGGGTGTGGCGGTTTTTAGTGTGCCACAAGACTGCTTAAGGAATGGGTTGCTTTTGGTCCCTGCATTGTTTCTCTACGCCTGTTGGGTTGTGGGATATGCGTTTTTCTCCACACGCGGTACATGGCTCCATGTTGAAAGCGCCTTCTTGTGCATGTGAATGTGCATAACGACCACCAAAAAACCACACCGAGCGCTTCCAAAAAAGAGAGGCACTCATCAACACGATGGAACAAAAAAGGATTAACAAACAATCTTTTTGCTTATACGGTATAAGGCAGCCAAAAGCCAACATAGAAAAGAATACTCTACTTCAGCCATATAGTCAAGACTTTGAGGCATCCATGGCCGTTTAGGTTAGAATGAACTTGCATGTCTAGTTATGAGAGGTCGAGTTCTGTTATGTAAATAAATATGCGAGATGGCTAGATTTATTTGATAGAAATTGTTCAAGAAGAAATTGTTTCTTTTTTCAGCGCTTGCGTCATGCTTACTCCTAACTATTTGTATTCCACTTGCTATTGCGCAGCAGACTGAAGCCTTCACTGTTGATGTTCTCTCAAGCAGAGTAGTCATCTTCAACCTTGAAGAATCAGCAGAGGTCAAGGGTTCATTTACTGTCAGCGGCGGCGTAGGCGACATCGACTTCTACATAATCAATCCAGATGGCGAAAGGATTATCGATTTAGGTCACCTTAACAGAGAAGCAAAGTTTGAATTTTCAGCAAGCGCTTCTGGACCGTACACTTTGCGTTTTGACAACAGTTTCTCCTGGTTCACCCCAAAAGAGGTAACATTGCGCTATGAGGTGGAAGGCGAAACGTCAGCCCCTATTATCCCAAGAAACGTCCAAATCTCAGTAGCCGTCGAAGCAGCAATCATAATAGGCTTAATTCTGTTGGGAGTGGCAATTGCAGTCTTGCTTAAACGTAGCAGGAAATAAGTTCCACCAAGTCAACCGTTGCAAAACTTATAAAGTCCAACGTTAATCTTTTAATTATGAAATTTTCAAATAAACAAGTTGCAGGCTTATTGCTATCCATCGGCGCGGCAATCTTTGTTTTTGCAGCAATCGTTTCAGAAGGAATAGACACCGAATACATTTTTTCGACACCTATGAACTGGCTAGCCGACGGGGCAGCTGCTCCCATCTTCAGGTCTGCATTTGTCATTCTCGGGCTGTCTATAGTAATTGGTGCTTATCTTATTGTGCGACCCCTCAGACAGCAAACCTTCAACAACAAACTCTTTTGGCTTTTAATGACGCTGACAGGGATTGGCGCGGCAGGAATTGGTCTTCTTCCTGAGGGTGCAGGTTTAGCCCATGTTGTTGTAGTGCGGATGTTCTGGGTTTTCGCCATACCAGCGGCGGTTATGTCATTTAGTTTTCAGAAAAGACCTTTCGCCTACATCTCCGTCGCATTAGGCATACTAACGCTTATAGCTACCGTTCTCTTTCTCTCTTCGGTTTACGTTGGAGAAATCACTTTTCTTGGAATCACTCGTGGAGGAATGCAACGCATGATTCAGTACCCCATAGTTCTGTGGATTTTGGGATTTGGTGCACACTTAGCCGCTGGTGCAAGCGAAGCAGCTGCGACAGGAAAACCTTAGCTTTCACCTTATACAACGTTCCGCTGAGTTCTAGTCCTTTTAATAAACGCTAATATAGCAATCACCAGCAACACTGTAGCAAGCACTACTACCTCAAGGGGGAACTGGGGAGTCACACTTGGCGCAACCGCAACACCCTTCATCAATGGG
>QYYE01000187.1 GCA_003589585.1 Candidatus Bathyarchaeota archaeon | reverse complement strand
CAGTCGGAATGAAAGGCGTAAAGCCAAGCCAGAACAATCCCCCGCCAATAATGAGCCCGCAAAGCACACAAGCCATAACTCCGACGCCCATAAACAGTAATAGCTTTTTTACGTTTCTCAAATCTGGCTTCTCAGATGTAAATACATTCCACAGCTTGTATGGAACATAACCAATAATGAAATTGCCAACAAACCCAAAAAAGCTCGCAGCATCCAAATGCAACTCGACGATATCACGAATAAGATTGCCTATGGCAGCTCCCCAAGCAGTTGCAGGACCAAACAAGAAAAAAAAGCAACAGGGATTCCAACGCCAATGCGCCCAAAATCCGCGTAACCATCAAAAAATGTTAACCTCTGAAGTGGATAAAGGGAAGCAGCATACGCCACAGCAGTCAACAGCGCAAAGCCAATTATTTTCGGCTTCCACATCGAAACTAAATCCCGCATAGCCCTAACCCTTCAGAGCATCTATTGTGTTAGCCTTTTAAAGTTTAGCCACACAAAGCCCTTTCCACTAAAATTCAGCATTGGCTACTTTATAAAGGGGGAGGGGGTCTATGGCAAAGCAATAGCTGTTTTATTGCGTATTGTTGGGATTCTTTATTGTCATAGTCTTAGCTATCAGATAGGTTGCAGATAGAACAAGGATTGTTCCTGTGATGCCTGCGATTAATGTTGACAAATACGAGTTCTCTATGGCGGCAACAGCATAATCCGGCATTAAACCCTGCCAAGGGCCATGTTCTTCTTGAACACCAAAGGTACTTGTTACTACTTCTAGCGCGTCAGGGTTACTTGAAGCAAACGGCAGCAAAACTGCCAAACCACCAAGAAGCAAAATTACAGGGATTAAATTTTTTTTCATGATTACACGCTCACTTTCGTTTTCAATAGGTTTAGCCCAACCATGATTGTGGGTTGGAAGCGTTGAATAGAAGTTAACAATACGGCGGTCACTGTGCCCTCAATCACGCCTGCCACAGCGTAAAAACCAAGCAAAGCTGGAATCACCGTCCAAACTCCCCCTACGCTTGAAGCAACCGATGACAGCCCAATCTCTAATCCTGCAGCTAAAGCGCCAACCATAACGGAAACCCATGAGGCAACAAAAACCTTCGAAGCAAACTCTCCAGTGCTTTTAGTGTTTCGGGTTAACAATTTGATTAACAAAAAGCCAAGACCAACCGTTAATGCCATATTGAAAATGTTGGCGCCTAAGGTGGAGATTCCTCCATCAGCAAAGAAGAACGCTTGCATGATAACCACGATGGACATGCTTATCATAGCAGCAAATGGTCCAAGCAGCATAGCGAGAAAGGTTCCGCCGACTAGGTGTCCACTCGTGCCGGCAGCTATGGGAAAATTTATCATTTGCGCCGCAAAAACAAAAGCACTTGAAATGGCAAGTGTTGCCGCGAAGGTTTGAGTGTAAGTGGCTTTTACCTTTTTCCAAGAGATGACTAACACGACGATTGCTGCCGCGAATAGTGCTGCAGCAATTATTGGGTCAACGAATCCGTCTTTTATGTGCGTCCCAAATCCCTCAGTAACACTTTTTGTTGATTTGGTGTTACTAGAGGTATAAAAGCTTTTAGGCAGCCCCCTCACTTTTTAGATGTGACCCACAATGTCAAAGATAGTCAGAATAGGCGTAACATTCCCACCTGAACTACTCAAAGACTTCGATGAAATCATAAGCACCATGGGCTATGAAAGCCGCTCAAAAGCAATACAAGACGCTGTAAGACTCTATGTCTCAGAGCGCAAATGGCTCAAAGAAGAAGATACATACCAAACAGGCGTAATCTTGATGGTTTACGACCATGACGTAAGAGGACTCGAAAGCGAATTAACAGAGTCTCAGCATCACTATGGCGCACTGGTCTCCTCTACCATGCATATTCATCTCGGTGAACACGATTGCCTTGAAGTTATAGCTGTTAAAGGCAAAGCTTCAGAGATAAGGCACTTAAGTAACGAGTTAGCCACACGAAGAGGAGTAAAAATCCTCAAGTCAATGATTGTTTCAGTTTAGCATTTTACTTCAAACATTCTTTCCAATGAAGTGCGCGCTTTCCTGGCAATGGCTTCAGGAACCCTAACAACATGCTTTTCCTCTTTTAGTGAAGAGTAAAGCCTGTCTAGAGTTGTTAACTTCATGTTAGGACAAATGGCATCTTGATAAGCCAGAATAAAGC
>QYYE01000186.1 GCA_003589585.1 Candidatus Bathyarchaeota archaeon | reverse complement strand
TAGTGGAGAATGGAATCTCAACTGTAGATCCGTTAAGTTTAGCTGATTGCACCATTGAGACTCAGTTGCGGTTTACCGATTCGGTTGGTTTTAGGGCTGGAATAGTTTTCCGATACACCGATAATCAACATTACTACTCTCTTGAACTCAGCAACGAATACGATAAAGTAGAGTTGTTTAAGTATTCGCTTGCTGACCCAAACTATGCTGAATTGTTAAAGCCAACTTACGGCAAAAATGAAATCACAATCAATACAAATGTAATCTATCAACTGCGTCTAGAGGTGGCGGGTTCAAATTTTAATGCTTACCTAAATGGGCAAAAAGTTTTGTCAGGAACTGATAGCTCTTACTCTGCTGGGTTGGTTGGTTTAAGAGCCAGACGAGCAGATGCCTGTTTTGATAATTTCAAAGTCGAAAAAGCCACTGTGCCTTTGCCAACACCTGCACCTACGCCTTCACCAGCCCCGATACCCAACCAACCATTTGCGCCATTTTCAGATGACTTTAGCAAAGATTCAGGTTCATGGCAGTATTTTGGAAGCGCATACAGAGACGCAACAAATCAGACCATGGTCTTAACTACTTCTATCAACCAAAACGCGGGAGTTGCCCTCTTCAATGCTCCAATCCATGGCTCTTTCACAGCTAGCTTCCGCTATAAAGCTGGCGGTGGAGGCTGGCAAGGGGATGGGTTCACCATGTTCTTCTACAAACAAAAGTACACGTCAGTAAATAGAGATTATAGCGGAAATCACTTGGGCTTTAACTCCTTTTCCACCGTCCCAGGGTATGGAATAGAATTTGACGGATGGCAAAACATACCCTGGGACTTCCAACAAATAACCGGTGGACAACCAAACCCGCAAAGCGACCCCTCAGCTAACCACATCGCGTTGATAAAGGATTTTACTGGCAACCACTTAGCATACGTTGACGACCAAAGAGTTGCAGACAATAATTGGCATCGCGTCTCCGTTGAGGTTCAAGCAACTTCTGTCAAAGTCTATGTTGACCAAGACCTAGTTCTCAAGTGGAGCGGGATATTAGACCGAACTTACGATGGCTTTGGGTTCAGCGGAGCAACAGGAGGAGTCGGAAGCAACTGGCACATAATCGATGACTTCTCGATAACAGCCCAGAACCTAAAGACCCCATCCCTAACAACTTCCTGCACAACCGCAATGTCGCAGTCGAGCTTCAACGTCAAAATCAACGGCTACCTAACCTTCAGTGGCGCTGGTATCCCAGATGCACCCGTCTTGCTCTCTTACAGCGTTACAGGCGGTGAATCCTGGCAAGACCTAACCCTTGTGCACACTAGTCAGGACGGCGGCTACTCGGCACTGTGGCTGCTATCAGTTACAGGCGACTACATGTTAAAGGCTGTTTACAGGGGCAGTGAAAACTATTTGGGCGCAAGCAACATCGTCAACTTTGCCATGGAACCCTGCACGGAACAAAGCGTTTTCTCGGTAACCTCAAACTCTACCCTTTCAAAGTTATCCTTCAACTCTGCAAACAAAGAATTGAGTTTCAGCGCTTCTGGCGACTCAGGTTCAACGGGTTATGTTAACGTTTACATTCCTAAATCTCTCGTCGGCGACATCTCTGGTCTAAAAGTTTTCTTGGATAGCAACCAAATAGACTACAATACGCAACCTCAGAGCGAGGGCTGGCTTATCTACCTAACCTATCAGCACAGCAACCACGTGGTCAAGATAAGTCTGGGCTCCTCATCGCCGACTGGTATGACACCGACAACATCGCCAACAAATACACCATGGCTGGATTGGGTACAAATAGCCATCTCGGCACTTATGGGCATTATCGTTGCAATAGTAGCCATTGCCGCAGTCAAATTCCTGAGAAAGCCATCGCAAAAACAGTAGCCTCATAAGTAGAAAGTTCTTAGAGATTAAACGTTCTCTTAGGTAAAACGCTGGTTTTCAACACATTAATGCGCTTGATTTTCATCAATAGAACATCTCCTCTTGGATTTCTATATGAATTAATAATCCCCAAAAATGAAGTAATGGGAGTAATCTCTCACACAATGTTACTTATAACAAAGTTTAGCTTGAATAATAGAATTATTACTCAGCTGTTTTCACTAGCTTCTTACCGCATTTATTACAAAATGCTGCTTCATACGGATTCTCTGTTCCGCATGAAACACAAAATAGCTTTGTTTCTGGGGGTGGGGGAA
>QYYE01000185.1 GCA_003589585.1 Candidatus Bathyarchaeota archaeon | reverse complement strand
AACCCTGACTGTGTTTTGCATTTGGGTTCAGCAAGAGCCATACTGCTTAGCCATGAGTACGCTCGCATGTACAACGGCAAATTCATCCTGCGGTTTGAGGACACTGACCCTAAAGTGAAAAAGCCTGCCCTAGAATTCTATGACAGTATTCGAAAAGACCTGGCGTGGCTGGGCTGCAAGGTTGACGAGGAGTACGTTCAAAGTGACAGATTGCCAATTTACTATGAATACACCGAGAAGCTCATCGGCGATGGCAACGCGTATGTTTGTGAATGTGTTCCTGAGCATTTCCGCAAGCTGATTTTAGCCAAGCAACCCTGTCCCTGCCGACTTCTGCCAGCCTCGGATAATTTGGAGCGTTGGAAACGCATGTTAAACGGTGGTTATGTGGAAGGTCAAGCGGTGGTGCGGGTGAAGACGGAGCTTGAGCATCCTAACCCTGCCGTGCGTGATTGGCCTGCTCTACGAGTTATTGATACCAAAAAGTATCCTCATCCACGGGTGGGTAGTAAATACATTGTTTGGCCTCTTTACAATTTAGCTGCTGGGTTAGATGACCACCTTATGGGCATGACTCACATCATAAGGGGTAAAGAACACTACACTAACATGGTGCGTCAAAAATACATGTATGAGCATTTAGGCTGGCAATACCCCGAAGCCATCCATTACGGTAGACTAAAAATCACGGGTGCCTTCCTAAGCAAATCAAAAATTGTTTTGGGCATTAAAGAAGGCTTATACGCAGGATTTGATGACCCTCGCCTCGGCACCTTCATGGCTCTAAGAAAACGTGGGATCACCCCTGAAGCCATCAAGAAAATGATAATTGACGTGGGAACTAAAGCTAACGATGTAACGTTAAGCTGGGAGAACCTGTACTCATACAACCGCAAAATCCTAGACGCTACTAGCGACAGGTACTTTTTTGTCTCAGACCCTGTTGAGCTGAAAGTTTTGGCGGTGCCGAAGACTTTCCATGCTAAGCTTCCTTTGCATCCTGAAAAGCCAGAGCGCGGCTTCAGAAAATACACTGCAATGCCAAAGGGAGCTGAAGGGTTGGTTATTTTTTGGATTACAAGCAAAGATGCACAGGCAGTGGAGCCTGAAAAGGTGATTCGTCTTATGGAACTCTTTAACATAAAAGTCGAGTGCAAGGATGCTGTTTCAGTGACTGCATCGTTTGTCAGTGAGTCGTATGAGGATGTGAGAAAGATCAAGGCGCAGCTTATCCATTGGATTCCACGCGGAGAAGAGTTTGCCTGTGAAGTGGTGATGCCTGATGCGTCAGGGGTTAGGGGTGTGGCGGAGAGTGCTTGCAAAAGGTTAAAGCCAGACGCTATTATACAGTTTGAACGCTTTGGTTTCACACGTGTAAACGAGGTAGGTACGAAATTGGTTGCCTATTACGCTCACAAATAAGAAAGACAATAATGGTGGAAAAAGGATGAGAAAGCTCGATAAAGCAATAATTTGGCCAGCGTACTTTGATTTAGGTAAAACCCGAAAAGACGGGCGGCGTGTTCCTAAAAACTTAGCCGTGCAATCACCAAAAATCACGGAAATTCAGGAAGCCGTCAACCGTCTTGGCTTAGAAAACGAAACTAACTTTGATGCTCATTTTCCTAGGACTCCTTGGGTTAAGTCTGGAATGTTGCTGGTTGAGAAGAAGGAAGCTAAAGAAAAAATTATTATAAAGATTGCAAAACAGCTTTTGAAAATTAGAAGTGCGCAAGCGAAACAATAGTAGTGTTTAGGCTTTTTCTTTGCCTGTGATTAGGACAGCGTTGATTATGCCGTCGTTGCCTGGTCGGCTGGTGACACGTGCTAGTCCGAGTGCAGTTTCGATTTCTGCGCCTTTGGTTATGACGCCTCTGCGGTTGTAGTCCACGTTTGCGATGTTTCTTACTACGCGGAGAATTTCGGTTTTTTCAGTTTTGCCGCTTTTGGGGTCGGTTACTGAGGCGTATTTGTCGTTTAGGACTTTGATTTTGGTGTTTCCGCCGTATCCTCTTGAGGTTTTGCGTTTTGGTTCGCCAAGGGTTGTTTCGGCTGGGAATCCGCCTTGTTCGTATTTTCGTTTTACTCTGTATGCTCTTTTTTTGCCGCCTGAGAGCTTTCTTTTGCGCATTGCGCCGTGCCAAACTGACATATTACATTTCCTTTTTTGTGATTGTTTGGTTAGAGAGTCAGATTAAATTGTTATTTTAGATATAAACATATCCGTTGATTTGGTTGTTGTTTTTTATCTTTGTGTGGGTGTGGCGGTTTTTAGTGTGCCACAAGACCGCTTGAGATGAAGGTTGTGTTTTGCTGGT
>QYYE01000184.1 GCA_003589585.1 Candidatus Bathyarchaeota archaeon | reverse complement strand
AATACCTATCAGGTGCACAAGCGCAAGAAATCATGGTTGGCTTAGGAGGGTTCTTAGCTACAAACTTAGGGGTTCCCGCCAGTGCTTACTTACCCATTGACCAGAAAGTTGTTGATTTCATGGGTCAAGAAGGAATAACTATTGTTCCAGACTTAGACGATACTATAGGCGGCCAATGGCAAACGACGTTTTGGGACCAGCTGAAACTTCTTTGGACTAATCCAAGCGATTCGACAATGAATGAGGTGCTGCAGATTCTACAAGACGCGGCAATACTGCAACAAGGAACTTAACAGTAGCCTTGGTGTCGGCAGGTGAATAAGCTCAAAAAGCTTCCTTCCCTTTTTTTATCCCTTAGTCGCTTTTTTACTGCATCACGGCTTTTTCTTATTCCAGCCTTTTTATTATTAACTATCTTTATTTTTTACCCAATTGCCCAAACAATCTACATGAGTTTTCTCTCTCAAAGCACTGGCCAGTTTGTAGGATTAGAAAACTACAATTATGTTCTGTTTCAGAAGATTTATCCGCTTTTCAACGGACAGAACCTGCTTATGGGCAGGTTCCCCATGGGGTCGCTGATTCACAATTTTATTTGGATTGCTATTCATCTTCCCTTAACCATTTTCTTTGGATTAACTTTTGCCGTTCTGCTCAGAGATGTTAAGGGAAGCACAGTAATAAAATCCATTGTATTCTTAGGCGTGGTTATCCCCATGGTTGTTGGTGGCATGCTTTTCCGCTTTATCTTCGACAAGGATGCGGGGGTGGTGAATGCTTTTCTCCGTTTGATTGGTTTAGGCGGTTTTGTACAGGACTGGACAGCTTTTCCCCAGACGTCGCTTTTCAGTTTAATATTAGGGTCAATTTGGATATGGACAGGCTTTTGCATGATTGTTTACTCTGCAGGGCTTCAAGGAATTCCCTCCGATTTATATGAGGCGGCGGCTATTGATGGGGCTTCACGTTGGAAGACTTTTTGGCGCGTAACCGTTCCAATGCTGCGTTCTACCACTTTAGTTGTGGTTACGATGACTGTTTTGTGGGAGCTAAAGATTTTTGATATAGTTTATGTTGCCACTTTCGGCGGACCTGGCGGCGCAAGCAGAACCCCGTCGTTTGACATGTATATTGAAACGTTCTATGCTCCAGGCAATCTTAACACTGGAGCAGCTATAGCTGTGATTTTGACTTTGTTAACGTTTGGTTTTGCTGCTTATATGGTTAACAGGATGTCGAAACTCTGAAATCTCTTAAATCTCTTAAATCGCAATTTGAGTTTCTTTTAGGGAAAATTCGGTCGTTTTCTTTTAAAAAGGCAGAGATAACGCCGTTCCGGATACTAATCCACATTATTGCTTGGACTATAGCATTAATTTGGTTAATTCCTTTTCTTGGGGTTTTTATCGCGTCTATTCGTCCCTTCTCTGAGGTGCAGTTCGGCTGGTGGAATCTGCAACCCTTTAGCCTTGACCTCAATAGCTATGTTGATGCGTGGACTGGGCGAACAGCTGGTGTTGCTGTCAGCGGCGCCATGTTTAATTCTTTGTTGGTGACAGTTCCGGCGACGTTTTTGCCGATTCTTGTTGCTGCTTTGGCTGCATACTCGTTTGCTCGCTTTAAATCTCGAACAAAAGACATGTTGTTTCTTGTTTTAGTGCTCTTGCAGACTATACCTCAACAAATGATTATTGTACCCATTTTTACGCTTTTTCACAGTTTAGGGCTGCTCAACAATTATGTGGGCTTGATACTGCTTCACACTGCTTCTGGGTTGCCCTGGCAGGTTCTTTTCTTGAGAAATTTTTTCACCACTCTCCCAATCGAAGTGGAGGAGGCTGCCCTGGTCGATGGGGCTTCGTACTTTAAGATTTTTTGGAAGATAGTGCTTCCATTAACTGTGCCTGCGTTAGCATCCATTGTTGCTCTTCAATTCGTGTTTGTCTGGAACGACTTCTTCTATGCATTGGTAATCATAACTAACCCTACTGCGAGGCTTGCGCCTCAAATTATTCCTCTGCTTTTGGGAAGGTATGAATTGAATTTCAGTCTGCTTGCCGCAGGTTCAATACTTATTATGATAATACCTGTTGCCATTTATGTGGCTCTCCAGAGGTACTATGTTAGAGGGTTAACGGCAGGAGCAGTCAAAGGCTAAAAAACTAAATCAACGCTTTACCGCTTTCCTTGTCAAAAACGATAAACTTATCAGCGATAAACTTAATCAACAGTTTATCGCCGATATTGGCTTTAAAATCTGGCAAAACCAACGCTTTAACCAAGTAGTCACCTACCCTCAAGTCTAAAACTTGGCGGTCTCCTAAAGGTTCATCAATCTCTAAAACGGCGGGAATTAGCGTTTTCTCCTTTGACTTGGCAAAAACCAGCACATCTTGAGGTCGAATGCCTAAAATCACCGATGATGGCCAGTCTTTGGCTTTTTCTTTTAGGTTTTCAGGCATTTCATATTTGAAGGAGCCAGCGTCAAAAACATACGGGTCATCCCTAATGATGTTGCAATCAAAAAAGTTCGTCGGCGGTGTGCCTATGAAGCCTGCGACGAAAACGTTGGTTGGATGGTAGTAAATCTCGTTGGCGGTGTCAAATTGTTGAAGTATGCCTTCGTTTAGTATGGCTACTCTGTCGCCCATGGTCATGGCTTCTATTTGGTCATGCGTGACATAGATGGTG
>QYYE01000183.1 GCA_003589585.1 Candidatus Bathyarchaeota archaeon | reverse complement strand
CTATGGTGACTAATACTAAGCTGATTATGCAAAACTTTAGCGCTTTAGCAAGTTTTTTTCTGTTCATGCTCCCCCCATCCTCTTTTAAATCACTGTTATAGCTGACTACAGTTATTAAATTTAACCGTTATACCGCTAGTTTGATTGGAGTTTCGCTTGTTTTTATCTGGTAAAGGCTAACTTTCCAAGTTCTAATTCGCTCTAAGAAACTTTAATAGCAGGCATTTTTTATTTACGAGATGAAGAAGGCGGGAATTAAGAATTGACTGAGAATAAAGATGTATATACTCAAGCAAAAAGCCAAATGAGACTCTCCGAGCGCATAGCTACGGCAATTCCTGGTTTCCGGGGATACAAAGAAAAAGAACTCAGAAGAGAATCCGACAGGCTAATCCGTAATCATCTTTACCGTAAACTTTCAAACTCAAAAAATGACCTTAAAGGCATTTTCCAGAAACTTTCTGACCGTCGTTACTTTGATGTGTTGGAAGACATGGATCGTTTGACAGCTAAAATGGATGGAGTGACAGAGAAGGTGAACCATGCATCTTACGGGTTCTCTGGCTTTTATGATATAGTGAAAATCAAGGAAGAAAATCTTGACCGAATGATAGCTTTCGATAACCAGCTTATCGACGGCGTAAACGGTTTAGCCGCTGAAATAGACGCATTCAAAGCGCAGCTGGCAAGCGGTGATACCTCAAACCTAAAAGCGAAAGTTCAGGCGGTAACCGATAAGCTTGAAGCTTTTGAGGACACGTTTGATAAGCGTCAAGAAGTAATTTTAGGAGTGCATTAAAATGCCGCAAGTCATTGAATGGTTAAACCCAGGCCCCGACTCGATTGTCTACAGGTACCCAAACGAAGACATCACTTGGGGCGCTCAACTGATTGTAAAAGAGTATGAAATGGCAGTGTTCTTCAGGGACGGCAAAGCCTATGACGTGTTTGGCCCTGGAAGGCATACGCTGACAACCTTGAATTTGCCCCTGATAACTGGGTTGCTTACGCGTCTAGCCGGGTTTGGCGGCAACAAGCCTTTCAAAGCCACCGTCATATACATAAGCACCAAGGTGTTTGCTGGAAAATGGGGCACACGTGCTCAGACCACCGAGCTTGCGCCGCTTCAAGTGTTTGGGCAATTCTGGTTCAAAATCGGCGACGCTTCACTGTTTGTTAACGAAGTTGTGGGCGGTCAAAACGCTTACACCACTGACAGCGTGAATGGTTTCCTTAGAGGGTACCTCAACCAGAAAATAATCGATGAACTCTCCCACTACGACCTGGTCACTGTCTTCACAAGGCTCGACGAGACCTCAGTAATAGTAAAGAACACCCTGATTGACTACTTCAAACGCTTAGGTATAGAACTAACTGATTTGCGCTTTGAAGGTATAGACACTACGCCTGAATACCGCGAACGTTTGTTCTGGCTTAAAACAGGAAGAACCGCACCTGAAGAAGTGCTCAGAATGGAAACCATGAAAAGCGCGGCTGAATCGCTGGGAAAAGCAGGCGGTGGTGGCGCAGCCTTAGGAACAGGCATGGTTCTTATCCCACAAATCATGACGCCAAGCGGAGCCCAATCTGCCCCAGCAGCAGCACTGGTGATTTGTCCTAAATGCGGCTCAAAGGTGCCTGCGACAAGCAAGTTCTGTCCAGAATGCGGAACCCAACTTACACCTCCGTCAGCTGAAGCTATCAAATGTCCCAAGTGCGGCAAATCTATTCCAGCGCACTCTAAATTCTGTCCTGAATGCGGCAACCCGATATCTTAAAAGGAGGAGAACAGAATGGCAGAAGCTAGAAGGAACCTGCTAACCATAGGCGCCTTCTTCATCACCCTTGTAGTAGCCATTATACTCTTCTTGGCGGACGTCATTGATTGGACACTAATAATACCGGTTTTTCTTGTGCTCTTTGGCATCTGGATGCTGGCGCTGGCGGCTATGCGTGCTTCAAGCCCACAGAAATATGAGCGCGGAGCATTTAGCACCCTAAGCTTAGGCTTATTGTTAATCGCTATTGGCGGCGCGTGGTACCTGTTCTACTATGACTGGTTATACTCGCTGGTGCTGATACTGCTGGTCTTTGGTGTTTTGGCTGTTGCGGCGGCGTTAAAACGAAAATAGCCTTCCCTCGGAGCGTTTTGCTCTAAACATTTTTTTATATCAATGCACAGTCATGATGCAGAAGGCAACAATGTTATGAGCGAACAGACTATCGGTCGCGGCACATGGTACGACATGATGGCTAAGAAAGTCATCGAAAGAGAACAGAAACTTGGCAGAAACATGAATATGGTCAGGACAGAGATGGGTCTTGGCGCCTCAGGTTTCCCACACATCGGTAGCCTTGGCGATGCCGCACGTTCCTATGCGGTTACGCTTGCACTTGAGGGGTTGGGTGTTAATTCTGAGTTGGTGGCTTACTGCGACGACAAGGACGGCTTACGCAAGGTGCCCGCGGGTCTGTCCAAGGATTTGGAGAAGTATTTGGGTTTTCCAGTTTCCAGCATTCCTGACCCGTTCGGATGTCATGAAAGCTACGGCAAACATATGAGTTCGCTGTTGCTTGAGTCGCTTGACAAATGCGGCATCGAATACCAGTACTACTCTGCCAAGGAAGTCTACGAGAAAAGATTACTACTAAATGAAATCCGCACCATACTTTTGAACGCCCAAAAAGTCG
>QYYE01000182.1 GCA_003589585.1 Candidatus Bathyarchaeota archaeon | reverse complement strand
GGCGCAGCAAAAATCAGCACCATAGGAGTTCTCGACAATTACCCAACCAAACCAACCAGTGAAAAACCCATCATAGAAGTCCTGCTTGTTATCCGCGATTTCCAGCCCAGACTAATGAGCTATGTCAAGATAGTCGGCGGCAGAACAGTCTTTGTAGTTGCAATCGACCAGTGGATATTTGAAAGAGACATAGACAGAGGCTTTTTAGGCGAAGCCATCGCCGGCAAACTTGTTTTCCCCCACAGCGCCCTCTGCGGCAAAGAATACCTACAACAAAAAGAAGTGGCGCTAAAGAAAAGGCTAATTTTGGAGCTTCTGGAAAATTTTGCCCTAAACTTTCCAGAGCTCGCCAACCACATCCAGATTAAACCGGAATACTTCCTCTATGAGGTGCTGCTTGACCGCATAAGGATTTTCCCCCTGCTTTCTTATGAGCTGCCAAACCTGATGAACAATCTGTTGGCAAATGAGTCTCAAGCCCTCCAAAGCTATATCCAAGCAATAGCCCAGCTGGAAGCCGAGAAAATAGTCAGCCAATCAAACGGTTACATAACCATATCCAAGAAATTCATAGCAAAATGCCAAAACCCAAAAATCAAACTGCTAAAACTCTCCAAAAACGCGCCCAGAGCAATCCTAACATCCCTCTTCGGCGTCTTCCCCCAACTCCTCAACATCATCTCACAAAACACCGAAGCCTTCCTGAGAACTCAAAAGTTCCTCTGGAGGCAACCTGAACCAACCTGCTTCTTTGTTGACCCGCAAAAATTCGTTTTTGTACCCACTTCAGAGGGGCTGGTTTCGCTTTCTGAAAAAACAGGCATACGAGACTACGCAAAGAAAATGCTGCTGAACGCTGAAAATGATAGTCTGAGAATACTGCCTTTTGGCGGAATGCTAAACGACGTGTTCCTGATTACCGCCCAAGTTAACGGAGCAGAAAAGAAGGTTTTAGTTAAACGATTTAAGGATTGGTCAGGGTTCAAGTGGTTCCCCTTGACACTTTGGTCCTTAGGAGCGAGAAGCTTCGCTGTCTCGGGACAAGCCAGGCTTGCAAAGGAGTGCGCCACAAGCGAGTTTTTGCGTAGCGAAGGCTTTAATGTGCCCAAGATTTTGCATGTGAGCAATGCTGAGCGACTGGTTTTTATGGAGTATATTGAGGGTGAAAGCTTAAGCCAAGCCGTAAAGCGGATAGCGATGGCTGGAAAAGACGACAAGTTCGAGGATGAATTGGCAAAAATCAGTGAAGCTGGAAGAGTTCTTGCCAAAATTCATGCACGCAACCTCTCTCTCGGAGACACCAAACCAGAAAACATGCTAGTCAAGGCTAATGGCGAGATTTTTCTGATTGATTTTGAGCAGGCAACTCAAGACGGCGATAAAACATGGGATATAGCCGTGTTTCTATACTACTGTGGCCATTACCTTCAGCCCTTATACAGTAACGGCAAAGCTGAAGCAATCACAAAAGCGTTCATAAACGGCTACTTAGAGACAGGCGGTGACGCTGGCGCAGTAAGAAAAGCTGGAGCACCCAAGTACACAAGAGTTTTCAGCGTATTCACCATGCCAGCCATCATTCTGGCAATTTCAAACGTTTGCAAAAAAACCAAAGGCAGGTAAAAGCGTATGGTAAAAAACAAGACAAGCCTGACCTTCTATGGTGGCGTCAATGAAATTGGCGGCAACAAAATCCTGCTCCAAGATGGAGATACTAAGGTATTTTTTGATTTCGGCATGTCCTTTGCAGCTAAAAAACAGTTCTATTCCCCGCCGTTCCTGTCGCCTAAAAACGAGAAAAGCCTCCAAGAGCTTGGGATTTTGCCGAAGATTAGAGGGGTCTACAAATTTGACCCTAACCCGCCTGAGGTAGACGCGGTTTTCTTGTCCCATGGGCACTTGGATCATTCGGCTTACTTGTCGTTTATCAAGCGGGAGATTCCCGTGTTTTGTGGCGAAACCACCCAGACGATTCTGCGGACGCTGAGTGATATTCGGCGTGCTGACTTAGAATTCAACGTTGCCGACATCAAATTTACTGCCTTCCGCACGGGCAGCAAGATTCAGGTAGGCTGTTTGGAGGTTGAGCCGTTTCATGTTGACCATTCAGTTCCGGGCGCTTACGGGTTTTTGATTCACACTTCAAATGGCACTGTTGTTTACACGGGTGACTTTCGAGACCACGGCGCCAAGCCAGAGATGACCTACGAGTTTGTGGCTAAAGCGGCGGAAGCTGAGCCGGTGGCAATTGTAACTGAAGCCACCAACATGGTCGGCGCAACAGTATCCAACGAAGCTGAGGTTGAATCGAAACTTGACAAGATTGCTTCACAAGTAGACGGCATCTTGTTGGCGGAGTTTGGCTATTCGGATGTTGACCGCCTCAACTCATTCTATCGAATGGCCAAGAAGAATAATCGGTGCCTTGCTGTTTCACTAAAACAAGCCTATCTACTGAATGCACTTCGTAATGACAAGCACCTGACTGTTCCAGCGCTTGAAGATGAAGGTTTGTTGATTTTTCGAAAGTCGAAGAAGCGTTTTGACAAGTGGGAAACCCAACTAATTGAGCGATTTGATGGAGAAGGCAAGATTTTGGACGGGTTCGAAGTTTCGAAGCAGCAGTCAGGGGTGGTTTTAGCGGTTTCTTTCTACGATTTTGAAGAACTGGTTTCCCTGCAGCCTTCCGCGGGCAGCTGTTACGTGTTGGCGGCAGCTGAGCCTTTCAACGAGGAGATGGAGATTGATTATGAACGGCTGGTTAACTGGCTGGGTCATTACGGGTTGCCACAGTACCATGT
>QYYE01000181.1 GCA_003589585.1 Candidatus Bathyarchaeota archaeon | reverse complement strand
TTTAGATGTCCTCTGAACACTCTTTCAATTTATCGAAAATTTCAGGACGCAAATCCCTTAAAGTAGGAATAAACGGCTCAGCAATCCTTAGGTCTCGGTAGTCAAGTTCACAGGTGACCAAGTCCTCCTCATCATACTTTGCCTTAGCAACGATGTCGCCTGCTGGGTTAACAAGCCTGCTTCCGCCCCAAAACTGCAAGCCATCCTCCACGCCCGCAAGGTTAACGTATGCCAAAAACGCCGTGTTCTCTAAGGCTCTTGCCGACGTTAGAACTTCAAAGTAGCTCCTTCGCACCGCTGGAGAAGCAGAAATGCAAACAATCAGTTGTGCACCCTTCAAGCGTGCAAGCCTAGTCACCTCTGGGAAAAATAAGTCATAGCAAATGCACAAACCGATAGTTCCCAAATCTGTTTGAAAAACGGCAGGCTGGTATCCGGGGCGGAAATATCTTTTCTCTTCAAACACGCTGTGGGTCGGCAGGTACATTTTACGATATTTACCGATAAAACCGTCTGGTCCTACAAAGACTGCCGTGTTAAATATTGTGGCTTTGGTTTTCTCGCTTAACTCCGGCATCCCAAAAATGATGTGCATTTCCGTTTGTCTTGCTAATTTCTCTGCCTTCTCAACTGTTGGTCCAGGGATAGTTTCAGCCAACTCGTAGATTTGGTCCTTAACCACATAGCCAGTCAAAGAAAGTTCAGGAAAAACTGCAAGGTCTGCTCCCTGTTCTTTTGCTTTCATCGTCAGCTTTTCGAATTTTAGAAAGTTTTCTTTTTTGCCTTCGCGTTTGCTGCTTATTTGAGCAAGGGCAAGTTTAATCCTGTCTTTCATTTGCTTTCACTTTTCAGTAAATATGCCTTGGAAGCCTAAAATCGTTTCCTACCGTTCTAAACCCAATCTTGGGCGCAATGGGCATTCGCCTTTTGTGTTCGTTGGCGAGCCATCGGGTTTTTACTTTCTCAACGATAATTTTATCAATGCTTACCTGGTCCGCGATTTCCTCTGAAGCCATGAACCGCTCAAGCCCATAAAGAATCAAATCCAACGTTTCATACTTGATTCCAAGCTCAGTTTCCGCAAGCTGATTGGGCCAGAGTGCTGGTGTAGAGGGTTTGTTTGCTAACTCTGATGGGATTCCTAAGTGCTTGGCGAGTTTGCGAACCTGCGTTTTGTATAAATCCATTATAGGCGTTATGTCGGCTGCGGCGTCGCCCCATTTTGTGAAGTAGCCCATCATGGTTTCGGATTTGTCGGAGCTTCCGCAAACTATATTGTTGAACTTGTTGGCGTAGTAGTAGAGGTAGATCATTCGGGTTCTTGCTTTAATGTTTCCCTTGCAGAGCCTATCTGACTGGTCGAACACTGGAATGCCGCTGTAGAAGCTCTCTGTGACCTTGGTCATATCACAGATTTGAGTTTTCAAATGGAACTTGTCGGCAACAACCTTTGCATCGTCGACGTCTTTCTTGTTATAGGTCTCTTGTTCGGGAAGCATCAGACCAAGCACGTTTTCTCCTCCGATTGATAGGCTTGAAAGCGCGGCTATGGTTCCGCTGTCAATTCCTCCTGAAAGACCAAGAACTATGCCGTTGGCTCCAGCGTTTTTCACATACTCTTTAATGAAGCGGCATATTCTTTTTTCGACTTCGCCATAATCTAGTTCTAAGACTGAGGGGGTTAGCTTCACTTTACGGGTGCCTCATGTCTATGGTTGTAGGCAAGTATTTAAGGACAAGCGTAAATATTAAGTGAACATTACCATCGATGTAGAAGGCTGTTGTTATGGGGCGAAGAAGGAAAAAAGTGGTTCATATTCCTAAGAAGCGTTTACCAAAGTTCTTCTCTTGCCCTAGATGTGGAAAAGAAACTGTCCACGTTGAACTATTAAGAGAAGAAGGTCGTGCTGTTGCAAGATGCAGTAGCTGTGGTCTTCAGGAAGAATTCCAGATTAGACCTGCTCAGGGCGAAGTTGACGTTTACTGCATGCTAACTGATCGCGTTTATAGTTCCTCAAAAAGAACCCCTATAGCAAAAAAAGAGTAGCGGAAGGCTTGGGAATGCTTGGGGCTGTCGAGAAGTACTTGCTTGAAAAAATAAAAGCCGAAGGCTCAATCCACATCACGCTTGTTGACCCTGAAAAGATAACGGTTTCTGATGCTTCGCGTCTTGCTGAAAACTCCAAAAGCAACGGAACTGCCGCTATCATGATTGGCGGCTCAACTTTTGTCTCCCAAAACCATCTTGACGATGTGGTAAAAACCATCAAATCCACAGTCAACCTCCCCACCATACTATTCCCAAACAACATAACTGGAATCAGCAGCCACGCAGACGCCATCTGGTTCATGTCGCTTCTAAACTCAGTTGACCCCTACTTCCTCATTGGCGCCCAAATTCTAGGCGCCCCCCTAGTCAAAAAATACGGTTTAGAACCAATCTCCATGGGCTACATTATCGTAGGAGAAGGCGGTACAGCTGGAATAGTAGGCAAAGCAATTTCGGTTCCTTATACCAAGCCCGAGTTGGCTGCAGCACATGCTCTTGCGGGGCAGTACCTTGGAATGCGGTTTATTTACCTTGAGGGGGGTTCTGGCGCTGCAACTCCGGTTCCTCCTGAGATGATTCGTGCGGTTAAGCACTATGTTGATGCTCCCGTTATCGTGGGTGGAGGCATAAGAAGTAAGGAGCAAGCGTTGGCTGCCGCTTCTGCTGGTGCAGATGTGATTGTCACGGGGAATATCACTGAAGCTGCTGATGCTAAGCAAAGGCTTTCTGAGATTATTGCTGGAATCAAAAGCGCTAGAGCTTGATAGCCGCTTTTAGAAAACCAAAATAACTATAAGTTCTATATCTTGCGGGGGAAGCAGCGCTTTGAAAATCAGCAAAGGCTATCAAGACTACATCGATTCAATGGAGAATGAGCTTAAGCGGTTATACGCCAT
>QYYE01000180.1 GCA_003589585.1 Candidatus Bathyarchaeota archaeon | reverse complement strand
GGACAAATACTATTATCTCAAAAATTTCTTATTAAGCCCTAATCCAGCTAACAAAAAGTTTAACCAAAGCCACAAAGGAGCGAAAAAAGTTGGGAACTGAAATTCGAACATTCTCATCGCTAAAGGAATTAAACGAGTTCTTAGCAAATCAGACTTGTCAGTTTAAAGCATTGTTTGAGGATTACAGTCAATGGCTTGGTTCACTGCTTCGAGACTTTGAAACTGCCCATAAAAACGAGGATTGGTTTCAGAAGTCAGCAGCCTTACAAAAGAATCTGAAGAGTCAATCAAAAAAGCCCTCGGAGAAAGCTGATAAAGGCAAGAAAAATGGGAAGGGTAAAGGAAACGCTGAGGACTGCTGTTGGATTGAGTCAGGCGACATTGCGCTATCGTTTACTGAGCAGGGCCAAACTGAAATTTTATTTGAGGCTATCGAGAAAATCAATTGTAAGCTGCAGGAAAACGAGAAATTCAAAGTGGCTGTTCAGCAGCTTGCACGCCTCGGTTTAGGAACAACAGTTGACTATATTGTTTACATCCAAGATGATATTCCTAAAAAAATTGTCTTAAAGTCAAAAGCAAACAGTAAAGGAGATGAAACTTTCAAGTTTATGACTGAGCTTTCAGTGCCAGCATTCTACAGCAGCATGAAGTAACCCGCAGACCACTGTGGTGCTTGTCGCCATAGTGATTGGCACGGTTTGCTGCATACAAAGTTAAATATTAAATAACTCAAATGGTGTAGAGAGGAATTAGCCGTTAACCCGCAATATTCTGTCTCAGGAGTCATCGTTTCAATCAATCTTGATAGTCTACACGCTGAACGGTCGGGACAGTATTCGGGGAAGGAAGAGCTGTTTTTTGATGTTAACGCAAAGATTGAAGAAAAGAAAAAGGATACAAATCAAGTTACCTTAGATTTTAACCTGGCAATATCTACCAAACCAAACGTTGTGAAGTACTCCACAACAGGCTCGGTAACTTTGGCAGGTAAAGCCGAGGATATTAAGAAAAAATTGGAAGCCAATCCAAAAACAAACATCCCCCAGATTCTCTTCACTATTTATCAGCATGTTTTCAACTCAATTTACATTCTCTCTTCGGCTCTTAACACGCCGTATCCACCGCCGGACCTGCTGCATCCGATGGCTGAGAAAATACAGATTTTATCTAACACGCCTGAGCCTCAATCGCCACCAGCGACAGTAGAAACGGTTGAAGCTCAAGCTGCGGCTTCTTCTGCAGCGCAACCAGCTGAAGGGCAAGCAAAAAGCACTTAGTTTAGGTAGCTGGCGCTATCCAAATTTTTTAGCTCCCGGTTTGCTTTTTGAAGGAGCAATTGTTTTAGCATCAACCTTGCTGCCTTTTTTCGGACATATTGCGAAAGTTGGAACAAGTTATTAAATTGGGTTTCTTGCATCTGTAGGCTTGAGGAAGGAGAAGAAGCTTGGAGGCAACAGTTGCTAGTTTACTTTTAATTACCGCAGCGGTGGTTTTTGCCTGCGTAGTTGTCGGTTTCGCCGTAAACGTGATGGAACAAGTGCTATCTGGTGAAAGTATTCCTGAGCTTGACCAGATTAGAGCTTTTCATAGCAACCTGCTAAACCAAACCGAACAATTGTTAAATCAAACTCAGCAGCCGTTGCCTGAACTGCCAACGCCATAACCACCCTGATACTTTTATTCGGTGTCTGATGGCGCTGTCACAATTACTGATTGTTAATACTGTTTTTAGCTTCATAAGTCCTAAAAACCAAAAAAGCCATTTTTCTCTGAGAACACCATGTCAACAGCCCCCCCAGAAATTTCACAGTTTGACGCAGAAAACGCAACCACCCTGACAGCCGACTTCCTGAAAAGATTAGGCTACAAGGGAAGCTGGCTGCCCATGAAAGTTTCCCTAGACGGCGAACTCTACGTTGTGGAAATGATGTTTCAGAAGTTAACGGCGAAGGTTCAGATTAACTCTAAGACTAAAGAGATTAGAGAGTACGAGTTTCAAGAGGGCGAGTCTTCAGCCAACTCCATACCGAAGGCAAAATTAGTGTTTTTGGTTGCGATGATTTCAGTGGGCGTGGCTGTAGTTAAACTACTGGGTATTTTTTAGCCTTTATAAGAATGCAACAAGATAGTTCACTATGATTGATATTGCGTATATCAGCATTGCAATGTGGAAGAGCGGCAGGGCTTTCATTGCGGAATCAGGGCTTTTTCTTCTAAATATCAGAGCGTTTCCAAGACCTATCAACAAGAGGCTTATCACGAAACCTGCATACTCAAAAAGAGGTCCTAGCACCACAAGAAAAACGATTGCCATTACAAAATGCACAGCGCTGAAAAACGCTATCCAATACGCTGTTGCCTTCATGCCATAGAGAGTTGGTATAGTGTTTAATCCTTTAACTTGGTCATTAACGACATCCGCAACATCATTAACGCCTAAATGTGCCAGAGTAAGCGGGTAGAAGAAAAAGAAAAGCAGCAGTGCATAAACATCAGGACTGCCAAGGCAAAGGTAACCCGCGACAAGAAACAATGCAAAATCTATGCGTCCAATGATTTGCGCAAACGGGAAGCTTTCGTTCCGTTTCTTTATTTGGTAGAAGACCTCCAGTCCATAACAAATTATCATTATCGTAAAAACATAAATTGCGTTAGGGAACGGAAGAGTGAAAATCAACACACTCGTTATAGCTACAAGCACTGCAAAAAGCAAGATTGCGTTTTTTCGAGAAATTAAGCCTTGTGCGATTGGTCTTTTTCCAAACGGTCTCCAGTACTTGGTTAACCTGTCGGTCTCAACTTCCCTTGTATCTAAATTTGCATCTACAATATCATTCAAGACGAGGCCTGCTTCAAACCCAAAAAAGCCAATCAAAACTGCCTGCAGCACTAAGGTTAATGAGAAGCTGTCGTAGAACCAGAAGGCAAGAAATAGCCCAGCGGAGAAAAGCGTTGGCCAAACAAAGAAGAAGTGCAAGCGCATAAGGTCCATGTATGCTTTGATT
>QYYE01000018.1 GCA_003589585.1 Candidatus Bathyarchaeota archaeon | reverse complement strand
GTAGATTTCGCCTTTTGGACCGTATACCATTGTGCCTGAGGGTATGTTTGTAATTCTGTATACCCAGTCTCCGCTGACGGGGTTGTATGCATTCCAAGTGGTGACTCCTGCCGAGGTTGTTGTTGTCCACAAGTATCCGAAGACACCATGATAGTTCCATGCGTCAAAGTAGAAAGCTTGACCGAATGAGACTCTAGTGTTATTCCAGTTTCTAACCCACAGCTCTTTGCCTGTGTGCAGGTCTACTGCTACAACCTCTTGGGTAGGCATACGGGATTCGTATCTATTGTAGTAGAGAACTCCCCCGAGAACTATCGAGTAAGAGTATGACGGAAAGCCAGTGCCGAATTTGCCTTCATATGCATCTCCGCATTCATAAGCATGCTCGCCGTTTGCTCCTCCTGCGAGACCTCCAGTAACCAGCTGCTTGGTCCAAAGAATGTGCGCAGTCTCTGGTGCATATTCATTGTATGGCGCGTAACGATTAGGCGGGATTGGTCCAAGCCAGTCTGCGGATATTGTGTACCAGTCTCTGTGTTGTGCATCTATTGGTCTTGTCCAGTACTCAGTTGGCAGTGGTGCAGATGGATAGTTAGGAATTGGTTCTTCCTGCACTACGAGTTCTAGTACTCTGCTGTCACTGGCTCTGTACCACACATAACCTGACAGCTCTGGGTCAAACATTGCAGTACGCGTCCAATTGTATCCTTGTGCGGGGAAGTGTGTCTGCAGTTTGTAGGTGCCAACCATGGTAGGTGTATACACGGTGCCTGTGGAGCCTGTGGAGTCAGTTCTGAAAGGTCCTATTGTCTCGGTTGTTCCGTCGGGCTTGGTAACGGTTACTGTCAAGCCGCTCCAACCGTCGGAGTATACGTATAACATGTCGGTTATGCCAACCCAAATCAACACATCTTGTCCAACGCCTACAGGATTAGGCATGGCGCCAATCATTGCAAAGGTATTCTTTTCCTTTTGTGCAGTCTGCGCTAATGAAGCCGGCAGAACAAAAGATGTTATAGCCATTGAAGATAACAAAAGCAAAGCAATCACAGTAGCTATAGATTGTTTTATCTTTGGCATTTTTTACTCTCCAAATAATTTTAATTGAACGAGTGCGGCTCGCTCAACGATAAAAATTGGTTGTCTAAATTTATAAAATAGATTGGAAAGTGCCCACTGACGACAAAAAGTTTTAAAGGCAGATTTTAAGCCTACCTTCAAGGATTATTTTTTTTCTTCCTTTGATTTGACGTTCAAGGGCTATTAGTGATAATTCTTAAATTGGTAAACTGTATCATCACACATGTTAGGGTGCAAAAAATTGGCGCAACCAAGTTTCAAAACAGTTTTCGTTTTCCTTGATACCGATAAATATTGCAGTCCGTTCGATATGCTTGTTGCTATTGACGCTTTTCCAGACTCAATGATATTCAAATATGAAAACGTAACAGACGCAGACGCTCCAAAAATCGTCTTTGACCTGCTTTTCCCCCGTGGACCGCTAGGCGCAGCGCACACCAAGGTCTTCATTAACGGCAGCAACTTCGAAATGGTTGAAAAAGTCGTTGAAGCAACACAGAAAGCTATGAAGTCAGCCCCTTGGGGAAACTCTATAATTGTTGACCCACGAGGCGGGTACTCAACAGCCGCAGCAGCCGTAGCAAAAACCTTCGGAGCCGCAATAGAGAAAGGCTTTGGCACATTGGAAGGCAAAAACGTAGCCGTCCTGGCAGGCACTGGACCAGTAGGACAGACAGCAGCAAGAATCTACGCCGCTGAAAAAGCAAACGTAACCATCTCCTCACGCTCGCTGTCGAAGGGTCAAGCTGTAGCTGACAAAATCAATGCTGAAGTCGCCGCTCAAAGAGTCAAAGTAGTCGAAGTCACCAAGCCTGAACAGACCGTTGAAGCCATCAAAGACGCTGAAATCGTTCTTGCCGCAGGCGCGGGAGGAATCCAGTTGCTCTCAGCTGCCGACTTGGACAAGGCTGCATCATGCAAGATTGTGGCAGACATCAACGCCATCAAACCGCTTGGTGTTGAAGGGTTAGGCGTGAATGATGACGGCAAAGAACTCAAGCCAGGCGTTTACGGTATCGGAGCATTAGCCATTGGCAAACTCAAAATCAAAACTGAGACTGAAATGATTAAGCGTGCAACCGCTGAGCCACAAGGGCTATTTGATTACTCAATAGCTTACATGATTGCCAAGGAAGCAATGCTAAAGAAACTCGCAAAAGCAGCTGCCAAATAAGCTGCAAGCGAAAACTTCCCTTTCTTCTTTGTTTTTCTTTTGTAGTCACTTCAAATTCAAAAGAGAAATTGCCCTTCATATTGGAGGCTATAAATTCCTCTAAGCCTAGAAAAACCCGTTTCTAACCACTCTACGAAAAGCAAAATGAAAGAAAAGATAAGCTGTTACTTTACGATTTCTCGTTTCTTCCAGCGCAGGTTCTTGCCCTTGCATTTTCTGCATTTCAGCGCGGTTTCAGCGTTTCGTGCACCGCAGTCTCTGCAGATTTTCATGTATAACCTGTGCTTTTGCGCTATAGTTTTCTTTACTGGGTCTAATATCGGCATCTTAACGTGTACCTTCCACTTTAGCTAAGTCTTTGATGGATAAGTGTCAAATATACCTTTTGTCTAAAAACTAAAAAACCCCAAACTTACCCAGCAACTTTGCCACGTCACTAGGCTTCTCAGCCACCAAAACCCCCGCACGCTTAAAAGCCTCAATCTTGCTCTGAGCCGAACCCTGCCCTCCCATCACAATGGCTCCCGCGTGTCCCATGCGTTTTTCAGCGGGCGCAAAACGACCCGCAACATAAGCCACCACAGGCTTACTATAACCCGATTCAGCAATGTACTGTGCCGTTAACTCCTCAAGATTGCCGCCGATTTCCCCAATCAGAACCACCGCCTTAGTCTGCAAATCGCACCTAAACAGCTCCAGAGCCTCAATAAAATTCAACCCAGTCACCATGTCACCGCCAACGCCAACACATGTTGACTGTCCAAAACCTTGCTGGGAAAGCACTGAAGCAATCTCATAGGTCAATGTGCCGCTTCTTGAAACCACGCCCACAGAGCCTTTTGAGAAGACGTTTGATGGCATTATCCCAAGCTTGCATTCACCAGGCGTAATTATTCCAGGTGTATTTGGTCCAATAACTGTCACGTTGTTCTGTTTTGCGTACGCCATTATCTTTATTGAGTCTTTTATGGGCAAGTGCTCAGTCACCACGACCACTGTTCTGACTCTGTTTTCTATTGCTTCCAGCGCTGCATCTTTAGCGAAGGGCGCAGGAACAAAAATTATCGAAGCATCAGGCGCATGTATCTCTACGGCTTCTTGAACCGTGTCATAAACAGGAACGCCAGCGACTACTGCTCCGCCTTTGCCGGGAGTTACCCCAGCAGTGATGTTTGTTCCGTATTCAAGCATCAGTTTGGTGTGGTAGCTTCCCTGAGTTCCAGTTATACCCTGAACAATCGCTTTTGTCGCCTTGTTAATTATTATCCCCACGGTGTCCTCTCCCCTGCAACTTTAACCGCTTGCCTTGCAGCTTGCTCCATACTATCCAACGCCTCAATTCCAGCCTCCCACAAAATCTTTTTTCCCTCTTTCTCGTTTGTTCCAACCAACCGCACAACCAAAGGTTTACTTGTACCTACAGCTTTTGCTGTCTCAACGATTGCTTTTGCAACCACGTCACAATGCGTTAAGCCCCCGAGAATATTTATGAGAAGGGCTTTCACGTTTGCGTTAGAGTTAACAATTTCAATGGCTGCATCTATCTGCTCCAAGGTTGCCCCACCGCCTAAATCTAAAAAGTTGGCTGGTCTTCCGCCAAAATGATTAATCAGATCTAAAGTTGCCATAACCAAGCCAGCGCCGTTACCAATGACTCCTATGTTGCCGTCAAGTTTGACATAAGCCAACCCTTTTTGCAAAGCCAATCTCTCTTGTGGCAAAAGCTCTCCTTTGCGTTCTTCAGCTTTGGTTTGGTAGTCTGGATGTCTAAACAACGCGTTATCATCGATTGTTAAGCGCGCGTCCAAGGCAACAAATCTTCCATCGCTTGTCTCAGCTAACGGGTTGATTTCCACAAGTTCAGCATCGCTGTCAATTAGGGCTTGGTATAATTTGGCTATGATTTTGGTTAACTCTGCAAGTTGGCTGCCCTTGTACCCTAATTTCTGCGCTGCAGCCATTGCATGGAAGTCACGGATGCCTAGCTGCGGATCTACCAATGTCTTAATTATTGCCTGAGGCGTTGTTTTAGCTGTTTCTTCTATCTCCACTCCGCCAGCCTCTGAAGTCAGCACAACGTAGGTTCGGTTTAAGCGGTCAACAGTTATGCTCAAAAACAACTCTTTGACATATTCGAGTTTCTCCTCTACCAGCACTTGATGTACCGGACTACCGCTTATTTTCATCTCTAGCAGCTTTGCCGTTGCTTCCGCAGCTTCATCAGCGTCGTCGGCAAATAGGATGCCGCCTGCTTTTCCCCTTCCCCCGCTTAAAACCTGAGCCTTAACAACATATGGCTGCTTAAGTTTAGCAACAGCATCTTTTACCTGCTCTTTATTTGCAACTAAAACGCCGTGTGGAATAGGGATATCGAACCTTGCGTAGACTTGTTTTGCCTCATACTCGAAAAATTTCAAAAAAAGCGCCTATTTTATTTCTTCGATTGTAACGTAAGACCTAGTGTCCTCAATACCATCTATTGTGTAGAGTTTTTTTAGTATTTCGTCAAGATTCTCCCTCTCCACGATAATTAGAGCATCAACTTCGCCAGCGATTCGGAAGGCTCTTGAAACTGCAAGCTGGCTGATTTGGTCATATACGTGGATTCTTTTGATGGGTGAGACCTTGAGAAGTATGAAGGCTGGTGTTGTGGATACACCTAGAGCGTTTAAGCCTTTATCGGTTACATCTATGAATCCTCTGCCTGTGCGGATGTAACCTCGGTTTTTGAGTTTACGCAAGTGTACATTTAGCGCTTGCCTACTCATGCCTAGCTGATTTGACAGTTCGTCTTGTTTTACTCTCAACGTGTAGGTGCTTGTGGATTTGCCTTTTTCGTAGAGAGTTTTTAGGAGTTGAATTGAACGTTTAGTTAGTGGTTCCAAATCGGTCCCTTATGTGTTAGTTTGTTAACTTAAACCTTTACAATAGTGAGGTTGCTTAAGAATTTGCTGTTCAGAAAAGCGCCAAATACACATAGAGTAAGACAAAAAGCTCGCTATATTCAATCCTAAAAGTCTAAATTGTCGAAGAAAACATAACTAACTGTATGTTATGATAAAAAATTAAAAAAGGGTTTAGGAGTTATCGTTACCATCGATAACTATCTGGGAGGAACTCCATGTTTCTTCCACTATCTGCTGAAGCTCCTGCAAAACTGAAGCTAACATTTGACCCTTGCAAGTTAAATCATAAGCTTTCGGTTTTTCCCTAATGAAAACCAGTTTTTTACCCTTCAACCCGCGTAAGTACTTGTAGGTCCGCCTCATAGATAATCCGGTATCCTTGGCAAGCTTACCAGCGGAAATTCCTTCCTGAGGGATTGAATCGTAGACTCTTTTTTCGGTTTCAGCAAGCGTTTCTTTGTTTGGATCCCGCTTTGACCTAAAAAAGAATATGTAGTCTCTCTCCATGGGAGTTTCTATTAAGCCTACCATTCGTAAGCGTTTTAGCACTCGGGAGGCAACTTTTGGTGAAATAAGGGTTTCAATATCTTCAAAGGTTTTAGGGCCAGACAGTAATGCTCTTAGAAGAGTTTCTTCGTAACACTCTGAATGCGCTGGCAACACATCTGCAAACTCGGGGAAGTTTCCCAGCAACTCGGTAAGTCTACCGCCAAATGTTGTTGCGTAATACTGGTCTCTTGTTTCCATTGCCAGTCCAACCTCCATTAAAGGTTGGAGGTATTCCTCATTGATGGTGTCTTGACTGTGAGTGCGCCCGGATTTTTTTAGTTCCTGTTGAAGCTGGCTTACAGAATACCTGCCGTTTACTATGGCATTTAGAATGTGGAGGCGTGTTTCGTTTTTGAGAACATTAAAAAGATCTTTTATGTAGTTGGGGTTATCCATAGTTTGGCGCAGTTTTCTTAGCTCATTTTTTAGTTTCCATGTTTGGCATCGGTTTATGCATTCAAGGGGAGATATTGGTGCACAATTTTTGCATTCTGCGTCTAGTGTCCTAAGCATTGCGGCTAAGTCACGGTTGTTGTCGCCGTTTCGGATTTGGGATAGGACATTGCCCATTTGTTTTTCTCCTATGTCAGCGTGTCTTGACGGGTGAAGGAGTGAGAGATTGGTTGTAAAACTTGTTGTGGTGTTTTTGAGAGTCCCGTCATGACACGCGTCATAATTTATGACAAGCGTCATATTTAAATAAGTTTCTCCCAAAAAATACCCTAATTGGTGTAAAACTTGATATTGCCGTGCGAAGTGGGAGTTAAGACGGTTTTGCCTGCAGTTAAAGCTATCATGGCAAGAACCATAGTAGAGAAGCATGGGTTAAAAGAAAAGCAAACGGCTGAATTGTTGGGTTTGTCACAATCCGCCGTAAGCCGATACGTTAGCCGGGAACGAGGAAACATTTTAGCCATCGAAAACACTGCTGAAATATTGGCGTTAATTGACCAGATGGTTAACCTTCTCATCAAAGAGCCAAATAAAAAAGCGGAGATGATGAGGCTTTTCTGCCAAACCTGCACTGTTATCAGGGAAAAGGGCTTGATGTGCGAGCTTTGTCAGAAAGAAATGCCTAAGGAATGGGCCGAATCCTGCTTTTTTTGCCGTTAGAATTTCATGGTTTTTGAAGATTTATTAAAAACGGCGTTTTACTGATTTTTGAGGATTCGCCATGTCGTATGATGAGAACGCTGTCTTAGACATAATTGAGAAAGTAAGCAAAAGCGTAGTTAACATAAGCACAATAAAATTAGTCCACAACGTGTTCTACCAAGCCGTGCCAGTGGGCGGAATGGGCTCAGGAACCATAATAGACTCAAAAGGGCTCATCCTAACAAACAACCATGTGGTTGGAGGCGCAGAAAAAATTAATGTTACCCTGTGGAATAACGAGGTTTTGGAAGGCACCATTGAGGGATCATGCGCTATTCATGACATAGCAGTGGTTAAGGTAAAGGGCAAAGACCTGCAGGCAGCAAGGCTTGGGGATTCTGACAAGTTAAGGGTTGGACAAAGAGTTTACGCTATTGGTAACCCGTTTGGGTTAGCTGGTGGTCCAAGTGTAACTTCAGGAGTTGTCAGTGCAATTAACCGAACTATAGAGTCTCAGAGGGGTTTGATTGAAGGGTTGGTTCAAACGGATGCTTCCATTAATCCTGGAAACAGTGGCGGTCCACTGGTTGACGTTGCGGGTTCAGTGGTTGCCATAAACACCGCTATTATTCCGTATGCGCAGGGTATCGGTTTTGCTATTCCGATTAACGCGGCGAAAACCTGCACCAACGGCATTGTAACTGAGGGTATTGCTAGACGACCTTGGCTGGGTATTGTGGGTTTGAGTATAACTCAGGAAATCGCACGTTACTACGATTTGCCAGTTGACTATGGAGTTCTTGTTACCAAAGTAGCTGACCGTAGTCCTGCAAAGGCTGGTGGGATGGCTGATGGAGATATTATTCTTGAGATTGGAAATGTGGCGACTAGGAGTATTGAGGATTTGGTTAGGGAGATTCATAAGCGCAAAATCGGCGAAATCGTTAGGATTTTTGCGTTGAGACGCGGCCGTGAGCATTTCTTTGAGTTAAACCTCAGCGAATCCCCATAAACAGGAATGTAGGTGGGTTGGTTGAGTAAAGACCAAATCAGAGAAATCCTGATAAACTACAGAACCATTGCAGTGGTTGGGTTATCAAAAGAGCCCAAAAAGGAAAGCCATAAAGTCAGCGCCTACATGAAAAGACACGGCTACCGAATTATACCGGTGAATCCTTTTGCTGATGAGGTTTTGGGCGAAAAAAGCTACAAGAGCCTTCTTGATATGCCGCCTGAAATCCAGAAAACCATAGAAATCGTTGACATTTTTAGGCGACCGGAAGATGTGCCGCCCATTGTGGAGCAAGCCATCAAGCTTAAGGAGATGTTTGGGGTGCCGTTTGTGGTTTGGATGCAGGTTGGGATTGTAAATGAGGCTGCTGCTGAGGTCGCAAGAAAGGCTGGGTTGGTTGTGGTTATGGATAAGTGTTTGATGGTTGAGCATAGCCGTCTTTAGGCTGGTTTAGACTATTCCGCCTAGAAGCAGTGATGCTACTGTTGCTATGATGACGATGGAGAGGGTTTCGATGAGGGTTATTTTCCATGGCACGCGGGTTTTCTTTGACCTATAGCGTGCAAGAAATACTGCGATTATTGTAGCGACAATACCTAAGGCAAAGATTATGTTGTATGGGGTAAAGTCTGCTAGTAATAAGTATGTTGTTATGGGAATTATGCCTGCGATGAAGGTTGTGGTTCCTGAGACAAGGGCTGCATACAGGTTTGACCTGCGTATTTGCTTGTCCAGTAAAACGAACAGTTTCTTCACAAGTAGAAGTGACTTGTCGCGTTCTTTTTTGTCTGGGATGTCGCTGAGGCTGTAGTTCATGAGGTTTTGCAGCGTCATAATGTCAGCTAGGTCTTCTGTGATTCCGCCAAGGAGAAAGCTGGAGAAGTTGGTGATGGCAACAGCGCTTAATGTTAGCAGTGCCGCGAAGATTGCCACTCTCACTTCCAACGCTGCGATGAAGGCTGAGAGGGTTACGACAATGCCGGTTATGGAGCCGTCAACTAAGCCAGCAACAACTTCGAGGATGGGGTCTTTTTTGAGCAGGAGGCTTTCCCATTCTTTGCTGAGTTTTTGGCCTTGACGTGTTAGTTGCACTGTACCGTTGTATTGGTTGATGAGTCCTTCGGCAGCCATTTCTGTGAGTGCTTTGTCTAGCTCGTTCATTTCTATGCATTTGAAGCTAACGCAGACTTTGTCAAGCCTGCTTTTGAGAGTGGTTTTTTTTATTCTGTTGCCTTTGCTTAGGTTTAATAAAACGATTACCCTGATAACGTCAGGTAATTCCTGGATTTCAAAGGACACTTCAGTAGGTCACCAATACGAACAACAAGCTCAATAAGGTTCTATGGCAACTAATAACTTTTATGCACAAACATATGCCAATCAACGATGAGGATAAGAAATGCCCCGCACTTTTGCTTGGAAAAACCTATAGCCCCCTTATAAAAAGGGCGATTTGTTTTGTTGAAAAAAGGGTTTGTTGCTCAACCTCAGACCCCTCCCCTATCCCAGTTGGTCAATTTTGGGTTGGTTTTTTTCTAGTATTAGAAGAAGGCAGAGACGCCCTTATTCATCTTCTTCTTAGGGATTTTGGGGGTGAATGCTTTTTTGCATCTGCGTTAGCTGCCCATTGCAGGCGGATTGTGGAGGATCTACAAGCAGAACAGTAAAAAATTTTGATTTGCATTGAGCCAGAAAAACGCCATACCGACTACTCATCTGAGAGAAAAAGGAGCAGTTGCAATGTTGCGTTAAACGCACACATCCGCCGTTCAGCCCGCCTCCCACTAAGGTTTTTGCATAGCACCTCTATTAGATGCAAATAGACGTTAAACTGCCAACTAGAAAATAAATCCTTCACGAAGTTTTGGTTAGGTCAAGAAACTTTGACTAAGCCTTGGCAGTGTTTAGTCAAGAAAGTTTGACAAAAACGCTTTTTACCTGACAATTGCCCGTCTTTTAGTGTGGTGAAAAATGGGTTATTTGGGAACCCTGCCAAAAAAGCTCCTAACGGTTGTTTCTTTAGCATTTTTAGTTTTATCTTTAGCTTTAGCGCAGTTTGGGTATTTGGCTTCTGGAAATATGATGTTTCCCGAACAACCGCCCATGGGAATCCACATAACCAGTAGTGGATTGGTTGAGGGGACAGATAAAATACAAGCCAGCGGCAACACCTACACTCTCACCGAAGACATTGAGCAGAGCATCTCTATACTGCGTGATGGAGTTGTGCTTGACGGAGCAGGGTACACTCTTAGGGGAAGCGGTTCAGGTGTCGGCGTATTCCTCCAAGAAAGGAACCGTGTCACTATAAAGAATCTCAAAATAGAAAACTTCAACTACGGCATAAAAATGACTTGGCTAAGTTATGGCGGCTCCAAGTCTCAGGGAAGTATAAGCATCGAAGACAACTCCTTAAACGGCAACAAGTATGGCATTGCCTTTTTTGACAACTCCGCAGTCACTATTTCTGGCAACCGTTTTGAAGGCAACACGTATGCAGCTTATTCGCCCAGTGGAGTGGTCTTTAGGGACAACCAGTTCAGCGCCAACGACTACTGCATACATGATGACCACGCCTACAACGATGTAGACCCCTCTAACACAGTAAACGATAAGCCAATGTATTACTGGGTTGGTCAGCAGGATAAGGCAGTGCCCTCAGACGCGGGATGGGTGACTCTTAAGAACTGCAAAAACATAAATGTCGAAGGCTTAAATCTTGACCGCTGTGGGGATGGCTTAACTTTTTTTAACACCAGCTTCTCCACTGTAAAAGGTAATCTCTTAACCAACAATGCCAATGGCTTAAGACTGTTCGCGCAGTCCGACAATAACACCATCATAGACAATACCATATCAGGTTCCAGTGAAAACGGCGTCTCCCTGTCAAGTGCAAGCAACAACACTATTCTCAAAAATCAAATCTTTAACAATGCAAAAGACGGCATAGCCATCGACTACTTTAGCTACAACAACACAATCAACCAAAACCAAATAACCGCAAACATAGAAGCTGGTGTCGGTATAAAGGGGGTTTTTCAAAATGTGCGAATTACTTTCCCTAATTTTAACTCGACTAACTTCCCCCTTCAACACGCCAGTTTAACTGACAATACAGTTGTAAGCCAAAACAGCATCTCAAACAATGGCATGGGCATGTGGATTGACAACCGTGAATCGCTCACCATTGTGCTAAACAATATTACAGGCAATATAGGGTGGGGCATTAAGCTTGAAGGTTCGCAGAGAAACAACATCATACATCACAACAACTTCGTAAGCAACAACATTGCCAACGCCACCGAACAGCTGCAAGTATGCATCGCAGGGTTTTTCAACTCAACGTTTAACCCCAAACCAAACAGCACCTATACAAAACCAGACATAGCGTTTGTCGCCGGAGATACAAACGTTTGGGATAACGGCAGAGAAGGTAACTACTGGAGCGACTACCTGACAAGATATCCTAACGCATCTGAAACAGGCAAAACTGGCGTTGGCGACACACCGTTTTACATTAACGAGAACAACATTGACCAGCACCCGCTTTTGGCACCTATCGACATAACCAACATGGAAGCGCTTTTAGGTCCTGAGGGCACGCAGAGCTCACAAACACAAGAAGGCACGTTTCTAAGCACAGTAATTATCGGTTCAGTAGCAACCGTAGTAGTCTTTGGAGTGGGAGTAGTTGTTTACTTTAGGAAAAACAAAAGTTAACCCTTCAATATTTTGCCATTCACCATTACCGTGTCAACACTAATAGTGCTAATTTTATTTGGTTCAACCACTGCTGGGTCAGCTGACAGCACCGTTAAATCAGCCAGTTTGCCCTCTTCAACTGAACCCTTAACCTGCTCCTCACCAGACGAGAAGGCAGCATCAATCGTGTACATGCCCAAGGCTTCCTCAACGCTCAAGCGCTGCTCAGAAAAATCTTCTCGGCTTACAGCCTCTTGCATCCCTAGCAGAGGGTTCAGTGGTTCCATGGGGCAGTCTGAGCCGCCAACAACTTTTACGTCTTCTTGAAGCAGAGTTTTGAGCGGAAAAAGCCGCCGTGCTCTTTCGATGCCTAGGCGTTCTTTAGCGTTCCAAACCGAGAATTCAGAAGCAATAACCCGAGGCTGAACCGAAACAATCACTCGCTGAGCACTAAGCCGCTGAATTAAGTCTTTGTTTAGAACTGCCGCCTGCTCAATTCGGAAACGAACATCTACTCCCGCTTCCTTCTTTGCTTGTTCAATGGCTGTTAACGCAGTGTCTACTGCTTTGTCGCCCATGGCATGGATTACTGGTTGAAGACCTGCCTTGATTATTTTTACAACTGAAGCCTTCAATCCCTCCCCTGCACAGAGTAAACTGCCTGTTTTCTGTGGTTCATCGCTGTAGGGCTCAAAAAGCGCCGCTGTCTTTGAAGCCAAGTATCCGTCAGAAGCAATAACTGCTCCACCCAAGTGCAGCATTAAGCTATCAGTCGTCTGTAAACCGACTGCTTTTTCCAAGAGCGCTTCTGGAGCCACCACGTTAACCCTGATAGGCAATCTTCCCTGCAAGTGCAACTTCTGAATTATCGGCAGCTCATTCTCCGACAGTACCAGCCAGTGCACGCTGGTCACTCCTGTCTCTGCGATTTTTTGGCAAGCAAGCGATGTTGCCTCCAATAGCTCCTCCTCAGTGGGCTCAGGAATCACGTTCCAGATTAGGTTGGTGGCGCTGTCCCGCAGGATTCCTGTTAGCTCTCCTGACTTTAGGTCTTTCTCGATTGTGCCGCCTTGGGGTGCAACAGTTTGCTTTGAAATGCCTGCCAATCCCAGCGCTTTGCTGTTTACAACACATACCATGGCTGATTCATGATAAAGAACCGCAGGGTTATCAGGCACCACCGAGTCCAAGTCCGAAAGGTTTGGCAGACGTTTGTCTTTGAAGCGGTTTTGGTGCCACCCACGACCAAAAATCCATTTTCCAGCAGGCGTTTTCTCTGCCCTCTCTTTTAGCAAGCTCTGGATGTCCTCAACAGACTCGGCACAGCACAGGTCAAGCCAGAGCAGACACTGTCCAAAGTCAGCAACATGCACATGGGTGTCAATGATGCCGGGAAGCACCGTTTTCCCTTCAAGATTAATTACTCTGGTGCCCTCGCTGATTAGCGGCTGGATATCTTGGTTTGTTCCAACTTTAGCTATCTTGTTTTTTTTGATGGCCACTGCTTGAGCTGTGGGCTGGTTTGGATTCATAGTTTTTACGTTTGCGTTGATGAGCGCCAAGTCTGCTGACAACATAGCCACCTTACAGAGCATTCAAATAACAAAACCCTAGTTGAATGCTTGACATAAAAAACCTCCGTTTAGGATTCACTCACACCTACTCGGTATTTGGAGGAGAGGGGGATGCTGAATTATCGTCCTACCCAATTCCTTTTAATCGAAGCGCATCATGAAGCAGCGAATTTCCATCACACTTGTAGCAGTGGTTTTGTGTGCCAGCGGGAACCTTAGCATCATGCACAATCTCAGCCGCTTCAAGTATTGCGTCCACATACCATTTACTTGTAGGAGCCCTGTGACCAGCAAGTTTTGAGCCAGGGTTAGGTGACCAAACAAAAGGCACAATGTTGGCGCCGATGCCTGCAAGGGTTTTTACGCCTTCCAAAAATGTTTCTCGTGGTTCAAGCCCCATCACCAACACGCCGTAAACGTTGCCCTCGCCAAACACGTCAACTGCATTTCGTATTGAATCAACAAACATGTCGTGGCTTACATCGCTTGATTTTCCCGGGCAAACAGCCTTGTACAATTTCTCATCCCAGATTTCCATGCTAAAGCCAATGGCTCCGATGCCTGAAGCATGATACCGTTTTATTTCATCCATAGTTTTAGCTGGTGAGGGAAGGATGGTGCCTGGAACTCGGTTTAGACCAGTATGCTCACGTATGGATTCTACAATCCCAGAAACAAGCTCTATTTCCTTTTGATGGTTGAAGCATCCGCCCGTAAGCAAAATGTGTTTTACGGTGCCTTCCGAGAAAGCAGCCCTGGCTACTTCTCCAATGTCCTCTGTTTCTTTCTTCTTAAGAACCTGATTGTAGGTTGTTGAGGTTTCTACCAGATTACAAAACAAGCATTGCTCGTTTCTGGAGAAGTGGCTGCAGTAGTTCTGGTAACAGAAAAATAAGCAGTCCTCGCCGCCAATCTGACCTATCTTCACCATCTTGTTACCAGAAACGGTGCTCTTGTTGTAGAATGAAGGTCTGGGGAGCCATGCAACAGTGCATATTGGCGCTTTTCCGTCACTTAAAATCAGCTTACTATCAACTAAATCTACCAAGTAACTGGAATGGCTGTTTTTTCTGAATTGAACGATTGTTCCATCTGGAAGAGCAAAATCGTCTGGCAATGCTAAATCTTGATGGTTCTCAAAGTCCCAGCCGAAAAGCCCGTGATTCTGCTCCTTGTATTTGCTTCCTACTTCTTTGAGGGCTTGTGGAGTTGCGTTAACTCCGTTTACGAGTAATTCAGCTTTAAGTTCTAAGTATTTATGGTTCATTTTATCCGCCTTTTGCAAGAAGGTTTGTGTGGAGAATGCAGAAAAGAAGGTATAGCAGTGTTATATATCTTTCCGATTAACCGCTCGCCTCAAAGAAACGTTAAAAAAAGCGCAAAAATAAACTGCAAGAATTTGCAGCCGTCTTGCTTTTGAAAAAACAGAACAGAACTGCCTTGTCAAGCTTACCTGTGTTATCTGCAAAACACATAATAGTTGCACTAACGGTCTTTTGAGTATTAAAGTCGGGGAACCAACTCGTGAAAGCTCACGTAGCACTTGTAAATCCACCATACCCAGTTGAAGCGCCACAAGCCATCTTTATACCCCTTGGCATCAGCTACTTGGCAGCAGTGCTTGAAGAAAACGGGTACATGGTAGATGTGGTTGACTGCCAAACCACCAGACCCACACAAAAAGACCTGCAAGACAAATTCAAGAGCCTAAAACCCGACATCATCGGCGTTACATCAGCCACACTAACCTACCTGCCCGCCTTGGACATTTTGAAAGCAGCAAAAACTGCGCTCCCAAACGCCGTAACCATGATTGGTGGTCCCCATGTGACGGTTATGGATGAGCAAACCTTCACTGAAAGCAGCGACGTGGACATCGTGGTGCGCGGTGAGGGAGAGCAAACCATGCTGGAGCTGGCGCGGCTTGTGTCTGAGGGTAACCTTGGAAAGCTTGGCGGTGTAGCCGGTATCACCTTTAGAAAAAACGGGCAAATCCATCGTAACCCCGGCAGACCGTTTATGCAGGATATTGATTCGCTTCCGCATCCGGCACATAAACACTTTGACGTGACCCGATACAAAATCCTAGGCAAGACTTACCTTCCAATTATAACCAGCCGAGGCTGCCCCTTCCACTGCACGTTTTGCGCAGGCTACAAGATGTGTGGCAGAGGCTTTAGGGGAAGAAGCCCAAGCAAAGTCGTGGATGAGTTGGAGTGGCTAAGGGACGAGTTTGGGGCTGGCGCGTTCGCGTTTTACGATGACACCTTCACTTTCGATGTGAACAGGGCAGTGGCAATTTGCGATGAAATGCAAAAGCGCAAAATGATGTTGCCGTGGGATTGCCGAACAAGAGTCGACAAAGTCTCCAAGTCGCTTTTGACTAAACTGCGCAGCACCAACTGCCAACTTATCCATTTCGGTGTTGAGTCAGGCAGCCAGCACATGCTAAACCTGATGCGTAAAGGCACCACGGTGGAGCAGAATGCTCAGGCGATAAAATGGACAAAAGAAGCAGGCATATCCGTCGCCATATCGCTGGTCATTGGGTATCCCACAGAGACCCCGGAAATGCTGCAGCAAACTATAGATTTTATCCATAAAACCAAGCCAGACTACGTTTACATGTGCGAAGCCGTGCCTTACCCAGGCACAGAACTCTATGAATACACCAAACAGTTGGGTTTAGAGTTAGCCACGGACTGGAGCCAGTACCATGAGCAAACGCAAGTGTTCAAAAACGAGCTGTTACCCCTTGCCAAGCTGGAGCAGACAAAGAAAGCCTTCTACGACAGCTACTTCTCCCCCACGTTCTACTTGAAAAAGAAGATGAAGGGAGATTTTTACAGCCAAATCATGGCTCGCATGGCACTAAACCACATAGTCTCAAACTCGAAAGTGCCCAGATGGCTCTTTAGGAAACTTGGCAAACTGAGAGGCAAACCCAAAAGCCAGGGTGGGCACAGTACCCCCAGCAAAAACCAACAGGGCTAGACAAACCATGTCGGGAACATTCACAAGGCAACTTCAAGGCATCAAATACTTACTGACACATCCGCACCAGCTGAAATGGGTAATCACCCGTGAAATCTACTTTGGCAGAAGAAAGAAGAGCAAGAAGAACTGGGTGGAGTGGCAAAAGTACGATGCTAACATGCATATCATGATGATGCAGGCGCACGCTGACACAATGAGCGTCAACATCCTAAACTTGGATAGAGTAAAGATTTTTTCGGACATGGTCAGGGGTTTAGGAAGTGGCTTGCAGATTTTGGATGTGGGTTGCGGAGACGGCGTCATAAGCGAGCCCATAATGAAGATGGGCAATTATGTGGCTGCCGTGGAGCTTCCAACCGTTGCCACTTTAGCGGCCAAATGCAAGGTTTCATCCGTCATGGCTGGAGACGCAGAAACATTAGCTTTCGCAGAAGAAAGCTTCGACCTGGTCATAGCCTCAGAAATGCTTGAGCATCTTTGGGCGCCAGAAAGCTTCCTAAACGAAGCCTACAGAGTCCTAAAACCGCATGGCTACTTGATAATAGAGACTCCTGAGGGCGAGGAAGGCTTAAACTATGATTCGCACATGAACTTTTTCACGGTTGAAGGCTTAAAAAACATGCTTAGCCCAAGGTTCAGCGTGATGCAGGTTAAGCGTCTGGAAGCTACGGGTTCAGCGCAGACGCCGACGATTATTCTGCTGATGCAAAAAACAATCTAAAAAGTTGGAACTTTAGCTTTCTTTCTCCAAAATATAACAACAGCCGCAACCATAATCGCCGCTATCACAATTACCAGAGCCGCTACCAGAGCATATTCTTGCGTCAGAATGTCTGTAGCGTCATTGCCGTCTTCGGCAGGGGCTGGTTCTTGGTAAGCGGCGTAGTTGGTGAAGCTGTAGACGTTCCAGTCGTGGTTTCCAACGTACAATCTGCCGTTAGCTATGGTTGGCGAGGACCAGCTGCTGGAGGGCGTGGTGAAGCTGGCAAGCTTTTCACCGTGGTTTGTGGCGTCAAGGATGAATATATGGCGTTGGCTAGTTACAATGTAAATTTTGCCGTCAGCGTAAGAAGGCGAAACATACAGCTCATCGCCTGTAAAGAAGCTCCATTTAGATTCGCCGCTTCTTGCATCCAAGCATTCTATGCTAAACTTGTTAATGATGTAGAGGTCTCCGTTGACGTATATTGGCGAGGACACGATGAACTCCATGGCGTTTGGGTCTGTGAAAGTCCACAAAAGCTCACCTGATTCGACATTAAAACTGTAATAAGTCCTCATGTTAGCAGAAGCAAAAACCATGCCGTTTTCCACCGATGGAGACCCAACCATCTCGGTGCCGCCTGTGAACTGGTGTTCATAGGGCAACTGCTGCTTCCACATGACAGCGCCATTGTCAGCGTTAAGTTTGTAGAGAACACCCACCGTGGGCTCCTCCGAAGTGATGTAAACTGCGCCGTCAGCAACCGCTGGCGAAGAAAGAATCGGGCCTTCGGTCTTAAACTTCCAGTCAACATTGCCAGTGTCTGCGCTAAGGGCATACAAGTTTCCGTCCAGTGAGCCAATGTAAACCTTGCCGCTCGAAATCGCTGGCGAAGACTTAAGCACTAATGAGCCGTAGGTGTAGGGCAAGTTGCCATTGACAAAGGTTTTCCAAAGGAGAGTTCCCCTGTAGGCATCAAGGCAATAAACGTACCCGTCATCACCGCCCGTGTAAACTTTGCCATTAACAATAGCAGGCGACGATTCAACAGCGTCCTGAGTAGCAAACTTCCAAATCAGTTTGCCGCTCCACGCACCAAGAGCATAGATGTTTTTGTCCTGAGAACCAACATAAACAATGCCGTCAACCACGCTGGGCGAAGAAATCACTGCGCCGTTAGTGGTGTATTTCCAGGCTAAAGAGAGACTTGAAGGACCAGTCGGAGCGGTTGAAGAGTGCGCTGGGTCAGCCCGCCACATAGGCCAGTTACTCACCTCTGGCTCACTGCTTCCTATTGCCCACACTTGGTTCATGGTGGTGTATTCATCGCCTGAAATCGCATCAACCGCCGTAGTAACGTTGCCGGGAATTAAATACAAGTTGCCATACGCTATCGCAACCGATTCTCTTGGAGCTAACGCTTCAGTGGGAAGCTTCCAAATCAAGCGACCAGTGTAAGCATCCAAACAAACAAACTCAGACGTGCCCATTTGACCGCCATACTGTGCAACCTGTCCGGTTGTCGCGTAGACTTTGCCGTCTGCAACCGTGGGCATTCCGGGCCAGAGAAGCGTGCCTGGACCTGCATACTTCCAAACCAACTCGCCGGTTTCTATGTCTATTGCATAGAGGTACCCGTCTTTGTTAACCTCGTAAACAATGCCGTATGCAACGGCGGGTCCTGTAACGAAGTATCCGTCCTCTGTGTCTGGCGTGTAAGTCCAGAGGGTTTCGCCGTTTGTAGCGTTGAAGCAGTACATGGTGTTGTCGTCTGTTCCGCCTCTAAGAAACCTGCCCTCATAGTAGGCGCCGCTGAAAATCATAGGACCTTTCGTGAGAGTGTTCCATAGGACTTTGCCTGTTTTGGCGTCAAGCGCCATCTGCTGGTTCTGGAAAGACCCTGGGAATACTTTGCCGTCGCCGTACGTGGTTGAGATGCCTGTTTTGCCGCCTCCTTGAATGTATGTTTTCCAAGCTAGCGTTGGCGGTCGTGAGGGGTCTGAGAAGTCCCAAGCTTCAATGTAGGAATCAACTTTTAGGTAGAACATTTTTTCTTCTGGGCTGTAAACGTTAGCGCTGAAAATTCCAGTGTCAGCATTAAACTCAGAGCTCGTCCACAATATTTGTCCAGTTCTAGGGTCAAGGCAACTGCTCTCCACAACCAAGTGCGAATTATCAATCTTATATGCCACAGGCCAGTTTCTAGGCAGGGGAATCTTTGTTTCCCAAACAAGTTCACCCGTTTGCTTATCAAGAGCAACCATGGAAGTGTTGGTGCCAACAAAAACTTTGCCGTCAAATGCTGAAATGTAAGTCTGTATCCCTGTCACATTGGCTTTCCAGAGGATGTTTGGAGTGTCAGGAGCTGGTCCTCCTGAGAAACGTGAAAATGAGGGGTCGCCAAAGAACTGCGGCCACTCGTACTGGCTCAAAACGCTACTTGCATTTGCATTGGTTGCTGCCTGCGTGTTTTCAAAGTTTTGGTTAGCCTGTAAGGTTGAGAAGGAAGCAGTAACTAATGAAATAAGCAGCAAGGTCAAAATGGCTATAACTTGGAGTTTTTTGGGAATCGTCATTTACCCCCAAACACTTACCGCTAATTTGTGAATTTTTGCTGAGAGTTGCGTTGACTCCTTGCCCCCGATAATCACATGAATAGACGTTTATTTTACTATAAACTTTACGGAAAGTTGCCTACCCATTGCCACTCATAGTTTTTGATGAGAAAGTATGCTAAGATGCTTGAGATGCCGAAACCAAGCCGAAACCGCACAAGCTTTTTTAAGACGAAAAGAAACCTTAAGGTTGATGGTGAATCACCGAAGAGAATTTGAGGGTGGATTTTAGTTGGCAAATAAAGGTCCTTTACTTATGACTTCTTGGCGGGCAACAGGCGCCTGCAATGCACGCTGCAAATACTGCAATGTTGACGCTACAGGTGCTCATGCTCCAAGAGAAATGACAACCAAAGAAGCACTACACTTAGTTGATGAAGTCCACAAGTTCGGCGTCCGATGGTTCGGCATAAAAGGCGGCGAACCCTTGATGCGTAAAGACATATTCGAAATTGTTGATTACGCCAAAAGCAAGGGTCTGAACGTTTGCCTATTAACAAACGGCGTTTTTGTTGACGGGGAAATCTATGACAACTTGGTAAAAAACCAGGTATGGACATCCGTTAGCATAGATGGTCCTGAAGAGATTAACGACCAACTGCGCGGAAAAGGCTCATACCAAAAAGCATTATCCGCAATAAAAAAACTGTCCGAAGGCAAAATCCTCAACGGGTTAGCCGCAGCCATCACAACCATAAACTACCAGCACCTAGGTCATGTTGCTGAATTAGCTGAGCAATACCATGCCAACTTTGTCTGGTACAACCACCTAGTTCCTAGCGGAAGAGCCAAAGAAACCATGGAACTAACCCCAACGCCCGAGCAGTACGAGTGGGTGTTAAACTACATCTGGGATTTAACCCAGAAATACGAGGAAAAATTCGAAATCCACGTCCACTGTCCGCACTATGCCAGAGTGGTTAAGCAGCGTAACCCGCCGAATTTTGACGGGTGGTACGAGCGCAAATTCCATGGAAAATGCACGTATTTTGCCTTCGGCGGATACTTGAGCGTAACCGAAAACGGCGATTTGATACCATGCTTTTACACTGACCTTCAGCCTTCTGAACCAATGATGCTGGGCAACATCAGAAGCAAAAGTCTAAGCACAGCTTGGGAAGAAATCAAACAGTCAACTTACTACAACAAATTCCAAGACAGAAACGTTCTGAAGGGCAAATGCGGAGTCTGCGAATACCGGGAAATCTGCGGCGGATGCCGAAACAGGGCGTATGCTTACACCGGAGACATCACTGAATCTGACCCAGCATGCGCTTATGTACCTGAGAGCCTTCGCAAAAAATAACTTCCGATAACAGGTATATGTGATGAGCACAGCCAAAAAGAAAATTGCGTTTGTTACTCCTCCACTTGAAGAGGGAGTTGCGCATCACCCGCTTTTTCCCCCTATTGGCTTAGCGTACATGGCGGCTGTGCTCGAGCAAAATAATTATGAGGTTAAGATTTACGATTGCCCAGTCAGCGAAATCAACCATGAAAAACTGAAGGCTGAGTTAGAGTCGTTTCAGCCATCCATCGTGGGAATCGGCTCTATGACGCCCACAATCGAGTCAGCACTAAAGTCTGCACGGGTAGCAAAAGAAGTCAACCAGGACATTAAAGTCCTAATGGGTGGACCGCACGCAACCTTTGCAGACACCGAAGTTCTCACCCAAGAAAGCGCCGTTGACGTTGTCGTGAGAGGCGAAGGCGAAGAAACAATCCTTGAACTTGCCAAGCAAACGCCTGAGATGCAAAGAATCGGCGACATCAAAGGCATAACCTTCCGAAAAAACAACCAAATAATCCAAACCGCAGACAGACCGTTTATCCAGAACCTTGATGCTCTGCCCCGTCCAGCGTACAAGTACGTTCCAGTTGAGAAATACTGGGTTGCCGGAAGAAAGCTTCTTCCAATAATGACCAGCCGAGGCTGCCCCTTCCAATGCAGCTTCTGTGTTGCATCCCAAATGTTCGGCGCAAGATTTAGGGCAAGAAGCACCAAAAACGTGCTGGATGAGATTGAATGGTTAAGAGACGAGTATGGCGCCGAAGGGATAGCGTTCCAAGACGACACCTTAACTTTTGACAAGAGAAGAGCGGTTGAAATCTGCGACGGCATGATAGAGAGAAAAATTAATCTGCCTTGGGGCTGCGGAACCCGCGCGGATGTTGTCACCAGAGAGGTTTTAGCCAAGATGGCACAGGCGCACTGTAACGAGACGATGTTTGGTGTGGAGTCAGGGTGCCAACGCATGCGTGACGTCCTAAAGAAGAGAGTCACCAATGAGCAGTGTGAAAACGCAATTAAGTGGGCTAAAGAAGCGGGCATGTTCGTCACCGTATCGGTCATTTTGGGTTATCCAGGCGAAACAAGGGAAACCTTGCAGGAGACTTTGGATTTTGTGCGTAAAATCGAGCCTGATGATGTATGGCTTTGTCATGCAACGCCTTATCCTGGAACTGCTCTCCTCGAGTTGGTGAAGAGTTATGGGTGGAAGATGTCAGAGGACTGGAAGCTCTACAACACCATGAACCCCATCTATGAAGACCCAAAGTTGCCCGCTAAAGAGATAGCGCAGATGCGGAAAGCCTTCTATAACAAGTTCTATTCTCCAAGGTACTTTTTACGTCAAGCGGTTAAGGGCTATTTGAAAGGCAACTTGTATAGTAAAATCATGGCAAGAACCTCCGCGAACTATATGCTTTGGCGTGCTAAAGCCAAAGTTAAACTTTAACATCGCTTTGGTATTCTCAAGCTTGCCGTTGTCTTTTTTACGGAAACTTTATAATGGTTTCGAGCGGTTTTTAAACCGTACAATCAAGAGGAACCGTTAAATGAAAACAGCCGAGCTTGAAAAAGCCAAATCAGAAGTTTACGAAACAAGAGAAAACTGGCCACCATACACATACAGGGATTACCCAGACATAAAACCAGAAACATACGAAGCCTTCATGCAGTTTCTGAACACTGAAAACACTTCAGGTAGACTGATGGAGCTGCAGCCATGGATTTCCGTTTGCGATTCCAGATGCGCTTTCTGCTATTTCCCAACCACCGCCACAAGCAAAGTTGAAATTGAGCCCTACCTTTACCTGCTAAAGAAAGAGCTGCTGATGTACGCCAAAACCAAGTACGTCAAGACAAGCGTATTTGACGAAATCGTTTTGGGAGGCGGAACCCCCAGCGTTTTGAGTGCAGAGCAGATGATTGACCTCATTGACTTCTGCAAGGCGAACTTTAACACTATCAAAGAATACTTCATCAA
>QYYE01000179.1 GCA_003589585.1 Candidatus Bathyarchaeota archaeon | reverse complement strand
TGCCACTTTGCCACATACATCTTGTTGGGCTCCCAAACGATATCTTTCCATTTTCCGTCGGGATGTTCTACCAAAAGATTGCCGTCCTTGTCTTTAGGCAAGTTAAGAATGATGTCTTCTTCGCTTGGACCTTCTTTCCATCTGCCCCGCTGCGGGTGGTCACCTCGACCAGCAAAAAGACAAGATGGCTCGGCGGTCCAGTTGGCAACTTCCAGCCTTTGCCCGTCAACGTTGGCGTAACCGTATTTTTCTTTGAATTCTAATCGTTTGGCTTTGCGTTCTTCAGCCTGCTTTTTCTTCTCTTCCTTGCTTAGCGAAAGCTTGTAGGCTTTGTCTTGCTCGATGAAGTTGCGGACTTGGGTAAAGTCGATTTCCTCAGCGGTTGGAGCATTGCCGTTGTTTAAGGTTGCAGGCGTATTGTCTACGTCGGGTAAGTATTTTGAACTAAAAGCATCTAAGAAAGTAGCTTCCGTTGGATTCTCTTGTTTGAGCTGCTCAAAGAATTCCTTCATAAAGTTCTTCTTGAAGACGCTGTCTGGTGGCGGTATGGTGGTTGATAGGGTTCTGCGTATCCATGCCACCGCCATCTGCTCGCTTTTAGGCGTGAGCTTTATCGTTTGGTCTTCAATGTTTATCGTGAAGCCTTTGTAATCGTAAGGCGGAACGAATATGCCGTTATGCTTCAAACTTTTCATAACGTGCCTCATTTTTCAAACCTCGCTTGACTTTGGCAAATAGGCATCCGTTAAGACCACAGCCATTATTTGCCTATGCATGCTTTTTTTGTTTTCGTTGCTAAAGCTGCAACTTTCTATAACTGTTTTTCCGAGGCTTAAAAACATTCACCAAAACCCGGTCAAAACCACAGGCTAAAACAGCTGTTTTTGCTTTTTTGCCGCCCGTGCAGACTGCAGTTTTTTGTAAATCATCTCTACATTTTTTCTCTCAACATACCCTTTGTGAGGCCGAAACCCCCCAGAGAAGCCGCCTGGAATATGCATCAGTTCATGAATCAGCGTTTTCTCTTTGTCCTCAGACGACATTTTATCGTAAATCTCCGAGATGACCTCGATGGTGTAGGATGGTGGAAGGTTCAGCACGCCTTGCCAAATCTTGCCCAACCCGTGAATGCGGGCGATGGTGCGTTTGGCTTTTGAGCCTCTGCTTCTCACACAGAAAACGAACTGGGGTACAACATGGTAGAACTCGCATTCTTGGGCTAGCTGATCAACCTGCTTTTTTATTTCGGGTGCTTCATAGTACTTAATGGGCATGGCAAACATCTCTCTTGTGGTGTTGTTTTTCAATAGGTTGTTTAGGTTAAAAAGCTAAGTGCTTCAAAGCCGTGTTTTTCTTAGCTCCATCCAAAACATGGCGGCAAAAGCAACCGCAACAACCAGCAGCCAATCAAACGAGCTGAGGCTGACGATTTTCAGCGTTTCCGCAGCAAAAGGCAAGTTAGTGACAATTACCAGCGTGGCTACAGCGGTGACTGCCCAAAACACCATGAGCCTGTTAGAGAACAAGCCCAAACGCACCAGAGGTTCTTTGTCTGAACGGAAGTTTAACGCAAGAAAGACTGTGCCAAACATCCATGTGGCAAACGCCATTGTCTGCGCATACATCAAGTTCTGGGTTGAAAACCAAGCGAGCAGGAAAACCGCTGAAACCGCAACAAGCAGGCTGAATGCGCCGACTACTATTTTTTTGAGCATTCTGCTGTTGAGGAAATTCTCTTTTGGGTTAATCGGGGGCTTGGTCATGATTCCTGTTTCCTCGGGCTCGGCGACGAATGTGGCAGATGCGGCTAAGTCCATGAAGAGCTCCATCAAAATAATCTGGATGGGAGCAAACGGCAGGGGCACGCCAAGCAGGATGGGCAGCAGAAAACTGGAAACCAACGCCACTTTGCAAGCAAGGTAGAACCGCACGCCTTTGCGCAGGTTGCTAAACATTTTGCGTCCTTCCCGAGCGGCGGTTTCGATGGTTGCAAAGTTGTCATCTGTCAAGACCATGTCAGCGGTTTCTTTGGCGACATCTGTACCTCGGACGCCCATGGCGATGCCTATGTGGGCTTCTTTTAGGGCTGGAGCATCATTTATCCCGTCGCCCGTGACTGCAACCACTTCGCCGCTCTCCTTAAGAAGACGCACCAAACGGAGTTTATCTTCAGGCGTCACCCGAGCAAAAACAAACGTGCGCTTCAAGGCTTGTTTGATTTCTTGGTCAGTCATGGCTGAAAGTTCTCTGCCCGTCAACACGCGCTCGCCGTTAATCCCTACCTGCATAGCGATAGCTTTTGCCGTCTCTGGATGGTCACCCGTAACCATAACCACTTTTATCCCCGCTCTCTGGCAGCTGCCAATTGCGTCCTTGACTTCTTGTCGCGGTGGGTCAACAAAGCCGATGATTCCGACAAAAACAAGGTCTCGCTCAAACCTATCCTTCCCAGATTCCTCTCCCGCTGGCAGCCTGCGGTAGCCAAAAGCCAAGAGGCGTTCACCCGCCTGAGCCATCTGCTCCATTGCAGCCTCAACTTCCTGCCTGATTTCGTTGATGAGGAGTGTTTCTTCGCCTTTCAGCAGGATGTTTGAAGAGTGTGCCAGCACGTTTTCTGGGGCGCCGCTGGACAGGGTGACAAGTGAGTTGCCGTATTGGTATAGGTATGAGGCTAGTTTGCATTTCACGTCAAAGCTTGCCTCTTCTTTTAGCACCCAGTTCTCTTGGATTTTTTGAGCGTCGAAGCCTTCCTGTTTTAACCGTTCAAGGATTGCCTGCGCCATCGGATTACTCAAAACAACATTTCCAGCTATGGTTATGCCGTCACTGGCAAGCAAAGCCGTCTGCAACGCCGCCACCTCGTTCGCCCCAAAATCCTTTGAAGCCACGGTTTTGCCGTCAAAATAGAAGTGCTCTACCCTCATTTTGCTCTCAGTTATGGTTCCTGTCTTGTCGGTAGCTATGACGGTGACGCTTCCAAGAGTTTCCGCCGCCCGTAACCGCTTCACCAAAGCATGCTTGCGCGACAAG
>QYYE01000178.1 GCA_003589585.1 Candidatus Bathyarchaeota archaeon | reverse complement strand
ATGAGAAAATTCCAAATGTCAAGGTAGCCATTTTGGACCACCACCAAATAACAGGTAATATAGCCAACGGGAATTTTGTGCAGGTGAACCCTCACGAACACGGCATTGATGGAGCCACAGAGGTCAGCGGTTCAGGAGTGGCGTATTTTGTGGCAAAAGCAATGAACCCAGCGAACGTGGATTTGGCGCCTGTGGCTCTGGTTGGCGCTCTTGGAGACATGCAGGATAAGTATGAACAGCGAAAACTATGCTGTTTAAACGAGATAATTGTTAACGATGCCATAGCCGCTGGCTTGCTTAGGGTTGAGAAGGATTTGACTTTTTTTGGCAGAGAAACAAGACCTATCCACAGGACTCTTGCCACAACCACTAACCCGTTTATTCCAGGCTTGAGCGGAGAGGAAGACAAAGCCTTAGCTTTCCTTGCAACCCTGGATATCCCGATTAAGCAGAATGACAAGTGGCGGGCGCTGGTTGATTTGACCTCTGAGGAGCGAAAGCGGTTATGCTCGGCGCTGGCTGACCACCTGTTGTCTAAGGGGTTACATTTGGATGTGGAGAACCTGATTGGCTACATCTACGTTTTCACCAAAGAGGAACCCAACACTGCCTTGAGGGATGGAAGGGAGTTCGCTGTAGTTTTGAACTCGACAGGTCGAATGGATCGACCGAGCCTTGGCATAGCTATCTGCATGGGCGACCGAAAAGCAGCACTAGAAGAAGCTAACAAAATCCTTGAGGACTACCGTAGGAGCATAAACAAGTATCTTGGCTGGGTCATGGAAAAACCTGAGCGCATGAGAGAGATGGAAAACATCTATGTTATTTACGGTGAGGACTTTATCAATGAGAAAATCATCGGCACCGTCTCCTCCATAATCGTCTCAGGACTTGCAAATAACGAAAAACCCCTCATAGCCTTCGCCAACGTGGAAAAAGAGCAGGCAGCAAAGTTTTCGGCAAGAACAACCGAAGCGGCAATCCGCAAAGGAGTAAACCTTGGCGAAGTTATGCGGTTGGCTTCAGAAGCAAATGAAGGAAAGGGCGGAGGGCACAACATTGCCGCTGGCGCTCAAGTGCCGCTGGACAAGATTGAAGCTTTCGTGGCGGCGGTTAACGAGTTGGTTGGTAAACAGTTGAGAGGCGAGAAGATTGGAAGCAACAGTGACGCTTGAGTACCAAGATGAAAAGACCGCAGAAGCCATTGCCAAAGCTGTTTCCCCTGACAACTTCAAAACGCCAGTTGGCTTGCGTGTTAGCACCGTTAGAGAAAACAACAAAGTTGTCACTCAAATTCAATGCGAAGGCAAACTTGCCACCTTCACCTCAACCATTGATGATTTGCTTTTCAGTGCGTCTACCGCGGAGAAAACACTTCGCACCGTAACCAAAACTAAATACTGACACACTCAATGGTTTGAAAAATCGCCATTACAACCTCCCCACTTAGGTTTCTGCAACAAGTTTTTAACAGCAGCCACAAATGTCAAAAAATAACTTGCGTCATTAGCCCTTGCTTGCTTAAATGTTAAATACTAAAAAATCTACATTGAGGAAGCGTGCATATCATGACCTCGCTATCCGCTAAAAATGCTGTTTCCGTCTATTCCCTGATTGTTGGTTTATTCATGATAATCTTCTGGGCAGCGCTGATAGTAACAAACCAGATTTTGCCTGAAGAGATTCCATGGGCAATCTCATTCCATTTAGCAGGTGAATTCGCAACTGCCGTCTTGCTTATTGTTTCAGCGGTGGGTTTGCTGCAAAGTAAAAAGTGGGCAAGAATTCTCTCGCCCTTCGCTCTTGGAATGCTGCTGTACACGGTTATTGTTAGCCCAGGCTACTATGCTCAACAAGGCAACTTTTCAATGGTGCTTATGTTCATAATCCTAATAGCCCTAACAATTGCTGCCTTGATAAGCACATTCAGAGCCACAAAACAAGAGAAAAATAGAATTTCTTAACGCTTGAAAGTTCGCTAAGCAATTGGCTGATTTTGGGAATTTTTGTTTAGCAAGAAGTTTTATTTGTTTACCACAATGTATTTATTACAAAAAAAATCTTTAGTGAAGCCACTTAAAAGGTAAACTAGGAGTGAAGCGAAGACGTGACAGAAAACAATGCAGTGTTAATCGGAAAGAAGCCAACGATGAATTATGTGCTTGCATGCATAACTTTCTTCCACAGTGGAGCTAAAGAAGTCAGCATTAAAGCACGCGGAAGATCCATCAGCCGAGCAATTGACGTAGCTGAAGTTGTTAGACACCGATTCCTTCCCGACGTAAAAATCAAAAGCATCGGAATAGGAACCGACCAACTCTTGTCACAAGAAGAAGGCAACTCAGCAACCAACGTTAGCACCATAGAAATAACTCTGGCAAGATAAAAAAATTCACGCCCAGCCAAACTCCATATTTGCAGGAAAACGACACCCAACATGAAAACAGAACTATGCAGTTTCTGCCTAAAAAGCGGCATACTATGCCAAAAATGCTCAGCTAAAGTTAAAGCTGGCGAAATCAGTGACTTAGACCTGAAAATCGCCCGTTTACTGCTGTCCCTCGAAGAAAAATATCCCTCCCTGCAAAACGTCTGCTTCTACAAAGCAGTCGACGTAGAAAAAACCCTTGCCATACTTGTCGGACATGGAGATGTCCCTAGACTGCTTGGGTATGGCGGAAAAATCGTCAAAGCCATCGGAGACGAAACCAGCAAAAACGTCCGAGTTTTAGAATACGGCGTTGACGACCGCAAATTCCTAGAGGACCTCTTTATCCCCTTCAGCATACTTACCATTAACACAATCTGGCTTCCAGACGGAACCACAGAAACAAGAGTTATTCTGAAAAGGAAACGTGGCGCACAATTGCCCATGGACCTTAAGGCTTTAAAAGAAATCGCCAGTAAAGTACGTAAAATGTCCTTGCGCGTTGAAATCGCAGATTAAGGATTGGCGAAAAACCATGAATCTTGACCCCATAGGTGAATGGCTCAGAACACACCACACTAGCGAAGTAACTCCGCAAATTGACGGTCAAGAAGTAACCCTTTTC
>QYYE01000177.1 GCA_003589585.1 Candidatus Bathyarchaeota archaeon | reverse complement strand
CTCGCGAACCAGAAAAGAACGTTTAGTAACCACGCTTTTTAGCCAAGCCACCCCTGTTGAGGCAAAGTACCTGGTCAAAATCTTCACTGGCGAGATGCGCACCGGTCTGCATGAGGGTTTAATGGAGCAGGCGGTCGCAAGAGCCTTCAACGTTCCCATCCAAAAAATCCAGCATGCCGCCATGGTTCTAGGCGACATTGGGGAGGTGGCGGCAACAATCAAAACCCAAGGAGTACAAGCCCTAGAAACAGTAGGCTTTGAGGTTTTCAGGCCAGTAAAGCTCATGCTTGCACAGACAACCGACAGCGTTGATACCGCTTTAGCCGAGCACAACGGTGAGACCGCATTTGAATACAAGTATGATGGTGCCAGAGTCCAAATCCACAAGAAAAACGGTGAAATGCGCATTTTCAGCCGAAGACTAAGCGATGTCACCGAAAGCCTACCAGAAACCGTCCAAACAATCAAACGCAATGTCACTGCCCAATCGGTTATTCTTGAGGGTGAAGTAATCGCTTTGGATAGTGCTGGTTACCCGATTGCTTTTCAGCATTTGATGCGGCGCTTCAAACGAGTCCACGAAATAAGCGAGGTGGCGCAAAAAATCCCCTTGTCCCTGTACCTGTTTGACGTGCTCTACCTTAACGGCGAAAGCCTAATCACCCTGCCCTACCTACAGCGCAGACAAATTTTAGCGCAAAATGCTGGAGAAATCCCGCTAACCAAGCAAATCGTCACAGACCAAACCGAGAAAGCGACGTGTTTTCTTAAAGAAGCAATCGCTGCTGGGCATGAGGGTTTGATGGCGAAAAAACCCGATAGTCCGTATATGCCTGGGCGTAGGGGGAAGCGTTGGTTGAAAATAAAAACGGTCCTTGAGCCATTGGATTTGGTTATCACTGCGGCTGAGTACGGGTATGGAAGAAGAAAAGGCTGGCTTTCTGACTATTACCTTGCTGCCAGAGACCCCGCTACTGGCGAGTTTTTGGATGTAGGCAAAACCTTCAAGGGCTTAACGGATGCCGAAATCATCCAGATGACCCAGCAACTAAAGCAGTTAGCCGTCAGCCAAGAGCACCACCGCGTAACTGTCCTGCCCAGAATTGTGGTTGAGGTGCTGTATAATGAGATTCAGAGCAGCCCAAAATACAAGAGCCAGATGGCACTGCGGTTTGCTAGAATCAGCCGCATAAGAGACGACAAAACCCCCGATGAAGCCGACACAATTGATAGAGTTAGGGAAATATATGAAAGGCAGTTCCGCATAAAAGGCAAATATAAAACAACCTAACATTCAGGAACTGGGAGGCAAAAAGGGATGGATGCGCGGGAAAGGAAAGCGTTTGCGGAACAATTCTACAGCCGCCAAGTCACCATGAAAGAGCTCGGCGAAAAAGGCCAGCAAAAACTCGCCCAAGCAAAAATTGCCATTGTTGGCGCTGGCGGACTTGGCACGGTTTCCTCGCTTTACCTTGCGCTGGCTGGCGTGGGCTACATACGCTTAATTGACCAAGACACAGTGGAAGCCCAGAATCTTCATCGTCAAATCCTCTACACCACCGAAGACTTGCACTATCCGAAGGCTGAAGCAGCAGCGAAACGCCTCCAACAAATCAACCCACTAATAACAGTGGAAGCTTACTCGGAGAACGTGCACGCGAGCAATGTGGAACGACTTTTGGAGGGTGTTGACTGCGTGGTTGACGGCTTAGACAATATGGTGACTCGCTACTTAGTTAATCGCGTTTGTGTGAAGTTGAAGATTCCGTATGTTTTTGGTGCTGCCATCGGTATTGAGGGAAACTTGTCGGTGTTTGCTCCTCCTGAAACTGGGTGTTTGGAGTGTTTGATGCCTAACCTTTCCGATGATGAGCTGTTAACGTGCAATACCCGTGGTGTTATGGGTGCTACTCCGGGGATTATTGGTGCCTTGCAAGCCATGGAAACCATCAAAGTCTTAACCGGCATGGGCTCAGTTTTGAAGGGTAAACTGTTGGTCTGCGACTTTAGCGACATGGATTTCACCCCCATAGATATCTCAAAAAACACCAAATGCCCTGTCTGCCATGGTGCGCTTTCGACGGTTGCTGGTGGGGAGCGTCTAGTTTGGCTTTGCGGCAGAGACACCGCCAACATTAACCCTGAAAAACCCTTGAAACTGAACCTTGAAGAGGTTTATCCAGTTGTTAATGAGCAGTTTAAGGTGCGTTTGAAGTCACGTTTAGCCCTAATGTTTAACTACGAACAGTATAAAGTCAGCCTCTTCAACGGCGGACGTATGCTTATCAAAGGCGTAACAGACGAAAAAACAGCGTTGGCCGCCTACAGAGAAATCCTAAAGAAAATTAAAGTAGGCTAACTTGCAAGCACCTTAACTAAGCCTTTAGCATCGCTTATCCAGCCGTCGATGATTTTTAGGTTTTCCTGCAGCTTTTGCGGGTTCTTCTCAAAGCCTCGGAGCTGTTCTTGCTGATGTGCATAGTAAGCGGCTAACTGATTGAGAGGTTCAATGAACTCTGCCGTTGAAGTGCTGTTCTTTATGCCGTTTCCTAAAGCCTTGATGGCGGTCTGCATCTCGTCGATTGTCATTCCAGTATTCTTCTTGAAATCCCTGCTTATCCATTGACGTTCGAACAGATTGCGTTTCTTCCAGCCCTCCGACTGCTCAGTATAGGTTTTCATGACTGCCTCGAAGAGTTCAGCAACGCTTCTACTTTCGCTTGGTTTAGCTGCCTGTGCCTCCTGCTTGGGGATTGGTTTTTGCGCTTTCAATACGGCTTCTTCTTTATCAGTCAAAGGTATGTTTGCTTCTCTTAGAACCTGAATAGAACTCGTTTCCTGCCCATGATACTTCTCGGCGAGAGCGACAGCTATGGCAAAACCTCCGCCTGCAGCCTCAGGAGAAATCTGAGCGTTCTTGTTTAGCTCAAACAACTCATCCAAACTCATCCCCATAAGCGAGGCAACTTTTGCTCCACCCTCCATAAACCCTGGTGTGCGGGAGATGCCTGGACCAATGGTAAAAGCGTAAACGCCTGTGCCTTCAACTTCAGCGGATATTGTGTTGGCTAATTCAACTTGGGCTGTTTTGAAAACTTCATACGTTCCA
>QYYE01000176.1 GCA_003589585.1 Candidatus Bathyarchaeota archaeon | reverse complement strand
CAAGCTTATTGTTAAGCTGTCTCTTATGGCAAAATCACTCACTAATAGCTGAGGAACAAACGTCACGTTAGTGTACAGCAAAACCATGGTCCATAAGCCCAAAGCGTAAACAGCTAAAATAAACGGTTCCTTTTTGGTGGTTTCAAGCACTGAGATGTTTGTCTCGGCTTCAAAACCCGAATTGGGCTTTGCTTGCTCCTTAACCTCGGGGATTGTTAGCCACGCCAGAATACCAATCGGAACCCCTACCAAATAGATGCTGAAAGGCAAGTTCCAAGCAACCAAACCCAAGACCCCGCCCAACAGGGGCCAAACAACCGCTCCCAGCGAGGCAGTACTAGCCTGCAGACCCATCACTCTACTGCATTGCGCACCGGTGTAAGCGTTCAAAATTATGACCAGCGTTGTGTTTGCTATTGCGGCAACGGCAATTCCAAGTAAGGCTCTGCTGACCAGCATTAAAGCGATGTCTAAGATGAAAAACCCTGAAATTCCTGCAACAGCGTAAAGCGCTAGGCCGAAAACAAATGGTTTTTTGACGCCTATCCTGTCAATTAGGCTGCCGAACACTGGGCTAAAGAGGGCAATAAACAGTGCGGGCATGGTTATTACAAAGCGAATGTTGTTCTCGTCAGCACCCAGTAAAATTCCCTGCATGGAGTTAATGACGGGTGAAATTATTGAGCCTGCCATCACCACTAAGGTGCTAGCTGCCAACACGGCAAATAACGCTTTTCTGTTTAAAGCAGGTTGCATCCCTTCAGCCTCGAACACGATTAAGCTGTTCTATGTGGCGTGCCTAAGTAATAAGCGTAAGGAAAATTTGGGAAGAACCGGGAGGAATGAGTCGTCGAAAAGAAAAGACAGGAAGAAAAAACGTTCCTGCGGGTTCAGGTTTAAATATGAAGATGCTAAAAGAGTAAGGTATAATGCAACAAGGAGAACCTCTATGGAAATAGGCCCATTCTTCATAACGCTACAGTATATTCTTATGGGTTCAACGTTCATTGCCCTAATGCTAATCTTCCTTCACGCGTACTATGGTAAGGAAGATGAGCAATCAGACGAAGAGTAAACCCATAATCACCCGTTAATATTTTCTTAGCCTTCTACTCATAACTAAGAAGACAATCATGCTCAAGACCGCCAAAACCACACTTATCAGAATCAGCCAGGCAGCGTCAGGTCCAGCGCCGAAAACAATCGGAATCGGACCGATAAAAATAACGCCGCCGACGCTTCCGGAACCGCCGAAAACTATGGCGGCAACCGCCAAAACTACTATGCCCACGAAAACCAGAACAAAGCCCAAAGCGATTAGTGCAAAAAGCCTGCTAGATATGCTGATGCCTTCTTCCTCTGTTTCCTCTTCACTTCTCAACATACCCTTTTACCTCAGCAGCAAGTAGTAAATTAACATGGCGACCACAAGCAGGATGGTGAGTGCTAGCGCAAGCGCCAGAACTGTTTTGACTGATTTTTTATCTGTTCCAAAAATTATGGGAATGGGCCCAATCATTATGACGCCTGCACCCTTGACCTTGCCTTTGCCCTCACCGCCATGCATCACCACAAAAACAATTGCCACAATAACAACTATAATTCCAATGGCAACCAAGGCTAAGCCAAGCGCATAAACAACCGCAGGATCCACAGGTTTTTCCTCCGCGCGCTCCAGACTAGAAACAAACAGCCGTTTTAATAAACATAGCCAACCCAGCGGGAAATGCAAAAAATTAAAAGCCACAGCACCTCTCTATCGTGTCGGCGCAAAATGACCACTCAAGAGCTAATCCAAAAAATTCTCGCCCAGACCCAGCAAATAAGCGAAGAGCAACTGTTGGAGATGTTGCAGGCTGAAAGAAACAGGACGGGTGGTCTTCTTGGTGATGAAACGCTTCTGCGCTTGATCGCTGCCAGATACGGCGTGCAAGTACAGCAGAACAGCATACATAACAGCGGAGTTTTGTCTTCAAGACGTTTGGTTGCAGGTTTAAACGACGTTACTATTGCTGGTCGAACCATTGCGGTTTTTCCCGCCAGAACCTTTCAGGGCGCTGAGAAATCAGGCAAATTTGCCACTCTAATGATTGCAGACCATGACGGGATTGTTCGAGTTGTGCTCTGGAATGAGAAGGCTGACCTGGTTGAGAATGGCGAATTGAAGGCTGGGCAGGTTGTTCGGTTACTACATGGGTATACTCGGGAAGACCGCTATGGGAAAACTGAGTTGCATCTTGGAGGTAAAAGCAAAATTGAAATCCAACCGGAAAGCAAAGCCGATGATTACCCATCAATTGAAAAGTTCGCTCTGAAAATCAGCGAGCTGGGCAAAACTCAAGGGGCGGTTCATCTGGCAGGCTTGGTAAAGGACGTTTACGCTCCCTCAACGTTCCCAAGAAGCGGCATGAGCGATGGAAAAGTTTTGCGTTTTAGGCTTGCAGACATCTCAGGCGAGGTTATGGTGGTGGCTTGGAATGAGAAGGCTGAGGAACTTAAGGATTTGAAGGCTAACTGTAAAGTGAACCTGGTGAATGCACGACTCAAAGAGGGGCAGAATGGCACTTTAGAGGTTCATGTTGATTCAAACGTGTTTGTGAACTTTGAAGCTGCCAGCCACGCGAATCGGCAAATTTAAGGGCTGATTTGGCAGCTAATTTTGAGGGGGAGGTTTCGGCGGCACGTGGGCCGCTTAAGAGTTTTGAAACTGGCGATAAATTGGTTATAGAAAACGGTATGTAAAGAAAGTTATAGGGAAAAAGTGGAGTTACCGACGAGTAACTGGGCTGTTATACTAAAGCCCTGATTTTCTGCACAATGGCGTTAGATATTTCGCTGCCTTTTGCTGAACCGCCTAAATCTGCGGTTCTGACTTTGCCCTCGGTTAGCACGCTGATTACTGCTTTTTCAATTTTTGCGGCGGCTTCTTTCTCACCAAGGTAATCCAGCATCATCGAGCCTGCCATGATAGTAGCTATGGGGTTTACTCTGTCCATGCCTGTGTATTTTGGTGCTGAACCGTGTACTGGCTCGAACATGCCGTATGTTTCACCGATGTTTGCGCCTGCTGCTAAGCCTAAGCTTCCTGTAACTTGTGCTGCTTCGTCTGAAAGGATATCACCAAAGAGGTTGGTTGTAACAATCACGTCATAGACGTCTGGTTTCTTAATTAGC
>QYYE01000175.1 GCA_003589585.1 Candidatus Bathyarchaeota archaeon | reverse complement strand
ATTTGACTGCTTATTTTTTCGTTTGCGGCTTTGTGTGCCTGTTTCAATGGTTCACCATAGGTGTCTGTGTTGATAGAATTATGTGGTTTGATTTATATTTAAAGAGTGTTTGCTAATGGCTCTTAGCACTACTAACCAGAACTGGAAAACCATAAAACCGTAAGGTCAACTGAAGAAGTTGGTTTAAGGAATGTGCATGGCTAACCTGCTGGTCTTTGCGCTTCTGGTTGCTGGTGCTATGATACTTACAGAGGTTTGGTCTGTTATGTTTACGTTTGCTTGTATGGTTATTTTGCGGCAAATAAGGTTTAGTGATTCTTCGGTGTAGTTTAACATGTTTTGCCCATCGTTAGTGAGTTTGTAAATTTTTCTTGGGCGCTCAAAATCCATGTTCCACTCGCTGTCTACTAAGCCCTTCTTTTCCAAGGCGTTTAGAAGTGGGTAGATTGTGCTTGGTCCAAAGTAGACGCCGAAGTTTTTGCGGATTTTGGTGATGACTTGGTAGCCGTGCATTGGTTCAGTGCTTAGGAACTGGAGGATTATTAGATCCAGTAGGCCTTTCATGAGTTTTGTTGAGACCTCTTTTTGTGAACATGCTTTTATCGTTTTTTCTCTCCCCTTTTTTGTATTTTTGTTGAACAGTTTTGCTGTTCAACTTGTCTACAATATGTCCTTTTCTGGACATATCATGTATCGTTTATAACAATATAGCCTAATATAAATCTTGGGGCATAGCGTAAGCATACAGGTGCATATTTGGGTAATAATTGGGCTGTTGGTTTTGTATAGCTTAAATAAAACGAAACCATACTCTATTCTTTAGTTGTGGATATGTGGGGTGTTTGGTTTGTCTGAGGGGTATAGGGAGGAAATTGTTGGACGTGTGGTCAGGAACTTGTTGGATGTTCAGATTTTGCGGTTGGTTGAAGTTGAGCCTTTGTGGGGTTATAGGATTAAGAAGCAGTTTGAGTCTGATTTTAATGTAAAGTTGCGTCACGGCGCGCTTTATCCGACCTTGAATGTGTTGGAGCAGAGGGGTTTTCTTTTGAGCAGGCGGCAGCAGAAAGACGGGCGTGCAAGGAAAGTGTATGCTATAACTACAAGCGGCCGGGAGTTTTTAAGCAGTTACTATGGTGTTTTGCGGGAGCAAATCAGGTGCTGACCCATCTGGTTGTGGCGTGCGTGCGTTGTCTTGCTTGATTGTTCGGGTGGGAAAAAGCTTTTATGCAAAGTCAGATGAGAAAAGTTTGAGGATAGAACAATGAATCTTGAAACAAGCAAGACTTTGGGCGGAATTGGCGCAATACTGCTGTTCGTCGGCGTTTTACCGTTTCTTCAGTACCTATGGGTCATAGGGTTTGTCGGTGCAATCCTTGTTTTGGCTGCGCTGTACGGTTTGGCGGGGTATTACAGGGAACAAGGCATATTTAACAATGCGCTCTACGGCGTGATTACAGGCATCGTTGGCGCTGTTATTGCGGGAGTGCTGACGGTTTACATTGTTTTGGCATCGCTGTTGGATTTCATTTACCTTGTTTATCCTGACTGGGACGGCGACTGGGCTTCCCTTTCAGGGTTAACTCCTAACACAAACATCAATCCAGCTGATATTTTCCCATTCCTCGGCTCACTGCTGCTGGTGGTTGCTATTGTTTGGATTTTTGCCATAATAGCTGCTTTCTTTGTTAGGCGTTCACTAAAGCTTGCCGCCAAAAAAACCGATGTAGGCTTATTTGGAACCTCTGGGCTGCTGCTGCTCATCGGCGCTGTGCTGGTGATTGTTGGCTTTGGCGTTATCTTGATGTGGATTGCCGCGCTGCTGCTTGCAATTGCCTTCTTCCAAATTAAAGTCGTGACAGAAACAGCACCGATGCCTCCGCCGCCAACAAGCGTCTAAAAACCAAACTCTCTCCCTCTTTTTATTTTTAGTCTGACTCTTTTCTCTGGTCAATTTTTTCTGACAGCACATTACGGTTCTCATTGGCGCTATTATTGTACGTAGCATTTGCAACTGGAAAGTGTGAACGTATTTTTGTGTAATTATCTGTGGGAATATGTGCTGTTGATAGAGCTTGAGTTAAACACTATGTTAAGGCTAACCCGATTGAGTAAATTAACCTGTTGTTTAGTAAGTCATTAAAGTTACATTTATATATAGTTTAGGCTTAGATATGCACTAAATCTGTGTCTGAAGTGAATTACTTGGCGACAAAGAATATAAAAATACATGTAATTGGAATTGTGTCAGTGGTTGGCTTAATAATTAGTCTAATCATGGGCTTAGTAGTATTCGGGCCTTCATTTGGGGTTGAAATACCTTGGATTACGATAAACCAAGATTATGCAATAGTTATTTTATCAGTTGGCATCACGATGACTATTATAGGAGTCAGTGCACTTCAACGGTCAGGAACAAAACTGACCAAGAAAGCGATAGCTGATTTTGCTAATCCAATTTTAGAAACAAATGGAAAAGTTTCAGCTTTGGAAATAGCGAAGAACCCATTGAAAAATAAAATAGAAGTCGATATTCTTATCAAGACGTATCTTAACCCAATGATTAGCGAAGGCTATTTTGAAAAAACTCATATTGAAAATGGCTGGCTAGTTAAAGAGGTTACTCAATGTAGGTATTGCAAAACACCAGTTAAGACAACAGATGCAAAATGCCCAAATTGTGGAGCATCCGTCAAGAATTCATTATAGCAAAGTGTTTCCAACAATGCCTTTGTATTCCAAAACATAAAAAATAACAAATATTCAAAAGGCGCTAGCTAACTTGGTTGCTCGCTTCCAGCATTCCTCTCTAATATGTTGGAAGGCAATACATCCCTTTCTTTGCACTTAATAACTTGTAATGCAAAAACAGAGTCCTTGACTGCGTGAAGAAAGGTCTTTCTGAAAAAAAGTCTAAGCGCCTGTTTTCTGTTTGGCTTTAAAATGTGGGCAGGCCGTTTCGTTAGCTTTTAGGTTGGTGAAGTGTGCTGCCTTGCAGGTTCCGTTATCGAAGTTTTGGCATTCTCCATGCTTGTGCTTGTAGAATTCCAGTTTTCTTCGCAGGGCATCTCCCAGACCCATCCTCACTACCTTCTTTTACGATTGTTGTTAGTTTCTGTGGGAGATGGGATAATTAGGTTTTGGTGCCAAACAAGACATTTGCGCTGTTTGAGGATCTTTGGTTTCTTGTTGGAGTTGTTCCAACAGTTGTTTTACTAATTCTTGGTTCATTTTTCATCTCTCCTTACCAAAGCCCTTTTAGACTGGGATGGTGTTGATTCGATGGGGGATGATGTCGCCGTCCCAGTCTGATGGGGAAAGATGAAGAATGGAATTTTTGACAGACCCCACCTCTCCGAACTCAACCGCTTTCGCCCACCTGCTCACTGACCAGTTATGGGTTCCACAAAAAGAAGCAGCCCTTCCCTGCCGACAATCCTGACCTTTTGCCCCGAA
>QYYE01000174.1 GCA_003589585.1 Candidatus Bathyarchaeota archaeon | reverse complement strand
GAGCAAGTCGGCGCAAACGTGAAAAGCCTAAAAGTTGGCGACCGCGTCTTTATCTCACACCATGTTCCCTGTAACCAATGCCGTTTTTGCCAGCGGGGAAGCCACACCGCCTGCCAAACCTTGCACACGACCAATTATTACCCGGGCGGCTTTGCCCAGTATGTTCGAGTGCCCAAAATAAACGTTGAATTTGGCGTTTACAAGCTGCCGGATGGTATGTCCTTTGAGGAGGGTACGTTTGTTGAGCCGTTGGCCTGTGTGGCTAGGGGGCAAAGACTGGCTGGCTTAGAGAAGGATGATTCACTGCTTGTTATCGGCAGCGGGATTTCGGGGATTTTGCATTTGCAGCTCGCCAAATATAGGGGCGTTCGGAACGTGGTTGTGGCTGACATTAACCCGTACAGGCTGGCGCTTGCCAAGAAATTTGGTGCTGACCACGCGTTAGACGCCAAAGACAACCTGCCGCAGAAGCTCAAAGAAGTCAACGACGGATGCCTAGCTGACAAAGTTATTGTTTGCACAGGCGCAACCTCTGCCGCGTTAACTGCGCTGGATTGCGTGGAGAAGGGGGGTTTGGTGCTGTTTTTTGCTGTGCCCGATCCAACGGTGAAGCTTGCGGTGCCGATTAACCAGTTCTGGAGAAACGAAATAACCCTGAAAACAAGCTATGGCGCTGCACCGAATGACTTGGAGGAGTCGCTGGCGGTTTTAGCTACCAAAAAATTGAATGTGACGGGCATGATTACTCATCGGCTTGGTATGCGTGAGGCGGCTGAAGGGTTTAGATTGATGGCTGAAGCGGGCGAGTCGTTGAAGGTTATTTTGGAGCCCAACAGGGTTTAGGGTTTGTAAGAGATAAAAGGGCAAGCCTAAATATTCTATACTGATGCCTATGACCAGTGTTTTGGATGCGATTAAACAGCGAAGAAGCATAAGAAAATACTCCAGCCAACCTGTCGCAGAAGAAGATGTTTTGAAAGTTTTGGAGGCAGCACGTTGGGCTCCTTCCGCCCATAACGCTCAACCATGGCGATTCATAGTTTTAGTGGATTCGTCAGTAAAGAGGGAGTTGGCTATGGCTATGGCTGATGCGTGGGCTGCGGATATGACAAAAGACGGCTTAACACTTGAAGCTGCTGAACGCACGACTTCTGTTGAGGGATTCTCGAATGCTCCCGTGCTGGTTGTTGCATGCTTAACCATGGCTGACATGAAAAAGTTTAGCGATGACGTAAGGCAGGGGAGCGAGCGAGATTTGGCGGTGCAGAGTCTTGGGGCAGCATTGCAAAACATGCTTTTGGCGGCGTCTGCTGAGGGTTTGGGTGCTTGCTGGCATTGCGCGCCAGTGTTTTGCAAAGAAACCGTCAGGCAAGCGCTGAAGATTCCGCTTGATGTTGAGCCGCAAGCAATTATAACTTTTGGTTATCCAGCTGAGAAGGTTTCTGCGCCCGAAAGGAAAGAGCTTGGTGAATTTTGCTTCTTGAATTGTTGGGGAGCAAGCTTTGGTTAAGACCTAATCATTATCAGAAGCATCTTGAACCTTGAAACCGCCGTCAGCGCATGTGGCTTGTTGGCTGGCATAACGGTCATTTCACCCTGCTTTACCCTAACAGGCTTGCCCGATATAATGACATCAGCCTCACCATCGATTATGAAAACCATTGCATCAAAGGGCGCAGTGTGTTCGCTTAAGCCTTGCTTTTCATCAAACGCAAACAGGGTAACCGTTCCAGTTTTTTTGTCTATTAAGGTGCGGCTAACCACTGAGCCTTCTTGGTAATTGATTAGGTCTGATAATTTTGATGCTTCAGCTTCTAGCTGTTTCGGTTCTTGATTTTTGCTTGACATAACAATCCCTTTCTGCAATGAATAGATAAGCGCTCGCTATTTCTTTAGTTTTGCTCTTTCAGCATCCCAGCGTTGAAACACTTCTTCAGCTATTTGCGGTCTTAGCGTAAAGATGTCTTTTGGGTTTTCAACATAAAGAAAAACCATGTACACCCGCTCAAACGCTGCAGAACGGGTGAGGATGTAGCTGGGTTTTTTCGGGAGCACTTGTATATGCTGCTTAAAGACTTGGTCGAATATTTCCACAATTTTGTCAGCTGAGACGGTGTGGTCAAATCCGATTTCAAAGGTGTAGCAGTAAAGGTCTTTGTTTTTGTTTTCGTATAGGTAGTTGGTTATGTCTCTGTCCAAAACCTGCAGGTTACTGATTGAAACCATGTTGTTGGCTGAGGTTAGCACTTTAGTGTAGTTAATAGTCATTTCTTGAACTATCCCTTCAACCAAGCCTATACGGACATAATCTCCTACTTTGTAGGGTCGTGCTGTGAGGAGAAAGATGCCTGCGATAAAGTTGCCAAGCGTCTTTGTTGATGCAAAACCTACTGCGGCACCAGCGATGGCTGAGATTGATAGAATCCATTCAGCGCTTAAGCCTCCTATTCGGCTTATGGCTAGGATTGTTCCGATTAAAACTACCACTCGAAAGGAAAGGGACAGGTTATTAGCTACGTTAGGCGCAAGTTTGGTTTTTTTGGCAAACTGTTTTATGTAGCGGGTAACGATGCGTTCAAGCGTTATAGCTACAGCAAAAATCAGTATTATTTCAAATAGCGTGACAACGCTGATACCAAAAATACTTGGTTCGGGAAGAGGTGTAGGCGTTGGTTGAGGACTAGACATAGCTTTATTTCAACTTACTTATGCCCTTCTTGCAAGTACTCGTCTATAACTCTTTCGTGTTCCAAAGCAGTTACTCCTTTTTGTCAGGAATAAAATCCATAGAAATCGAGTTCACACAATGCCTCGTGTTCTTCGCTGTGAAGCCTTCGCCCATGAAAACGTGGCCTAAGTGGGCTCCACAGTTGGTGCATTGGATTTCTGTTCGCACTCCATCTGGGTCAGGAACTCGTTTGACTGCACCAGGGATTTCATCGTCAAAGCTTGGCCACCCACAGTCTGCCTCAAACTTGCTCTCCGAACGGTAGAGCTTGGCGCCACAGCGTTTGCAAACGTAGGTGCCTTTTTCCCAAAACGCAAAGTATTTGCCTGTGAAGGGCATTTCTGTTCCTTTGTGAACTATAACGCTTTCCTCTTCGGGAGTTAATTCTTTGTATTTGGTTGTTTTTTGAGAAGTAGACATAATTACCATGTAACTATTCTTGGAGAATTTAAAAAGGATTCTGTAGCTGTCTGGTTTGCCAACACAAATATAAGGCTGGCTTAGAATTTACTAGTTGAGGCTTCTTTTATGGTTGAAATCAGCAGGTTATTTTGGAGAAAAGCGTTCACGTCAGATGCTTTTTTGCTTGGAGAGATCGAGAGCGCCGAGCTGGACATGAACACTTGGCAAATTACCAATTTTTATGTAGGCTTAACAGATGAGGCTACGCGTATGCTTGGGTTTAAGCGTCCTTTTCTTGGCAAAGTAACGGTTTGCTTACCTGTTTC
>QYYE01000173.1 GCA_003589585.1 Candidatus Bathyarchaeota archaeon | reverse complement strand
CAAAGCCTACTTCTTAGGGCTATGCAAAAGGGGGCTCTAGAAAAAAGAGCAACTAAAAGCACCGAACAACACTTACTTCAGAGGTATTGCCGTATTTTCTCTGCCATCTCTTCCAACTTATCCCTGTCAACGATTTTCAAATCTTTAAACCGAGCTAGTTTTTGACCTTCATACCGTGGAACCACGTGAGCATGCAAATGAAAAATTTCTTGCCCCGCAGCCTTCCCATTTTGCTGAATAATTGTTATGCCGTCAGCTTTCGTCGCTGTTTTTATCGCGGGCGCAATTTGCTTACAGATGCCATAGATCTGGCAAAGCTGCTCCTTTGGAATGTCAAAAACATCAACATAATGCCCTTTTGGTATGACAAGTGTATGCCCCATGTTTAATGGTCGAATATCCAAAAAAGCCATAACCTCTTCGTTCTCAAAAATGATGCTTGAGGGAATCTGCTTCTGCACGATTTTGCAAAAGATGCAGTCTTGGTTTTCCATGCCAATTCACCGTTAACTTTCTCTTCAGTTATTATCAGGTGCAATCAGTTTATAAGTTATGCCAATTCATATCTCTTTACCAAGCAGTAGGATTGTTTAAGCATGACCGAACTGGAAGATAAAGTGCGCCAAGAGGTAGGCAAAGTCGAAGACCCTGAGACAGGACAAACTTTTGAGGAGATGCAGATGATCTCAAGCGTCAAAGAAACCGAGCCAGGCGTAGTGAATGTGGAATTCATACCTACTAGCCCATTTTGCCCCATAGCATTCAAACTTGCAGCTGACCTAAAAGCCGCAGCCAAAACCGTTCCAGGCGTAAAGAAAGCCTTCGTTTACTGCCGTGGACATGCGATGGAACAGCAGATTAACGAAATGACTAACAAATAACTTGACATCTTACAAATCTTGTTCACGATTCTTTAGTTAACCCTTTTTTTGTTAAGGATAGAATTGTTATTTCATGCGTGTAAACGCCCAAGTGCCAACCCCAATCATGACAGCATCAAACACGCAAACCACCGCAAGATTAACATAGAGTGGCTGAAGAGGAACCCATGCCGCACCCAAAATAACCGAACGTAGTGCGTCAACACCATAAGTCAACGGGTTAAACATCGAAGCAATCCGCAACCAATCAGGAATCCCAGAACCGGAAAGGGGAAAGAGTGCACCGCTCAAAAAGAACAAGGGCAAATTCACAAACGTCTGCACAGCCCCAAAACTCTCCAAGCTACCCATAAAACTCGCAATCGTCAACCCAAGGCTCACTAACCCAAAAGTGATAAGCAACATAATAGGCAAGCTGGCAAAGAATGTGAGTGGGTCAACTGGAATACCCAGCAGCAGTCCAAAGGCAAAGACGATGGTGCCCTGCATCAGGGCGTCAGTGCTGTCTCCGAACATTTTGCCCAGAAAAATGCTAAACCTTGAAACGGGAGAAACAAGGATTTCTTTCATGAAGCCAAACTCTCTGTCCCAAATAACTGATATTCCCATAAACAATGAGGTAAACAGCAAGGTTTGCCCAACAATTCCGGGAAAAAGGTACTGCTGATAACTTAGCCCTGGAAGCGTAAACCGTGCTCCAAAACCAACGCCGAAAATAACCAGCCATAGGAGCGGTTGGAAGAAGCTGCTAATCAGCCTGGTTCTGTCTCTGACAAACCGTTTGATTTCTCTTAGCCAAAGAGTGTACAGCCCACGCAGCTCAGTCATCATCGTATGGCTCTCCTCTGCGCTGCAGACATACCGTACAACTCCCTAGTTGAGTCTTCCCGAATCGTTCTGCCTGTGTAATGGAGAAAGACATCCTCAAGGTTGGGTTCACGCAAAAGCAAAGACTCTACATAAACGTTATTTTGGGATGCCAGCTCCATAATCCTTGGCATAACTGCTTTGCCGTTGCGAACAGTAATTTCAAGCACTCCATCAACCACACGTTTCTTCTCAAGCCCCAACCATTTGCCAACAAGCTCAGATAAAACCTCAACGTTTGCTGCCTTAACCATTACCACGTCGCCCTCAAGGGTTTCTTTAAGACTGGGTGGTGTGTCTAACACAATGATTTTTCCATGATCCATAATGGCAATGCGGTCAGAAAGTTTGTCTGCCTCATCCATGTAATGCGTTGTCAACACCACCGTTATATCCTGTGCTTCCTTGAGCTCGCGAATGTACTTCCAGATGTGGTCTCTGGTTTGAGGGTCAAGCCCCAAAGTTGGCTCATCCAAAAACAACACTTTTGGGTAATGAATCAATCCCCTGCCAAGCTCCAGCCTGCGCCGCATACCACCCGAATATGTACGCAGCAAATCATCCGCTCTATCCTCCAGCTCTATGAGCTTTAGAATCTCAGCAATGCGTTCTTTCTGCTCAGACGCTGGAACCCCATACAGGTTAGCGTGCATGTACAGGTTCTCTCTGCCCGTTAACCTGTCGTCGATGCTTGGGTCTTGAAAGACTATGCCGATTGATTTTCTAACTTTGTGTGCTTCCTTGACAATGTCAAAACCGTTCACTTTTGCCGAGCCAAAAGTTGGTCTTAGTATTGTGCAAAGCATTGATATGGTGGTTGTTTTGCCAGCGCCGTTGGGTCCAAGTAAACCAAAGATTTCCCTGTGCTCAACCGTAATGTCCAGCGCGTCAACTGCCCTAAAAGAGTTAAATGCCTTGGTTAACTTGTGGGTTTCTATGACATGACTCATCTGTTCTGCTTCACGGTTTAGCAATTGAAAGGCATGAGAGATTTAAGTTTATATCATGTTTGCCTTCTGCTTTAACTATCTAGCAAACATTAAATTTGCCCATTTACGCATACTAGAATTAGATGGTTTTTATGCCAGAGATGAATTTTGAAGGAACCGCCACTTGGAAAGGAGGCACAGAATGCGAATTAACCGTTAAAGGCAAACAATTAGTCACCGTTAGTCCACCGCCATCGTTTGGAGGAAAAGAAGGCTACTGCGTTCCAGAAGACATTTTTGCCGCTGCGTTGGCTTCGTGCATTAATACGTTGTTTCTTTTGATTGCAAAAAACAGTCAATTAGGACTCAAAGACCTAGAAACCAAAGCAATTGTAAAAATGAATATTGAAGGCATGGAGAAGCTAATTTTCACAAACGTGCACTTCAACACGTCAGTTGGGTTGGAAGCGGATAATGAGCGTGAACGCAAAAAAGCTAACACTGTCTATGGTATGGCGCAGAAGATTTGTCCGATTCGGCAGTCATGGGGAGAGGATGTCCCGATAAGTTTTGAGCTTAACTTCAAGTAAACGCAATATGCTTTTTTAGGCATTTTACTATCCTCCTTTTTTTAGTTAATCGTTTTTTGTTTCGCTTGTTTGTTTTTTGTTAGTTGTTGTTGCCATAGACCCCCTCCCTCCACAACAGCAACCAGCCGATTGTGCAGAAGATTGTTTTGGGCTCTGCGTTTGGTTTTGGTTGCTGTCTGGTTGTGCAATCTGTCACAAGCAGTACGAGGAGAAAAATGGTCTATT
>QYYE01000172.1 GCA_003589585.1 Candidatus Bathyarchaeota archaeon | reverse complement strand
ACGTTAAGCGTTTCTCAAGGCTACATCCTCGGTGTGCGACGAGTTTTCTTTTTATAGTGGTGATAATCAGCATCGTCTTGTTCACGCTGATGCCGAACTTGGGTTTTGCAATCAACTTATCCTACCGCCTGCTCTTAATCCCGGTTATCGCTGGAATCTCTTATGAACTGCTAAGACTAAGCGCCAAATACAAAGACTCACCCGTCACAAAGGTTTTAATCGCACCGGGGCTGGCGTTTCAACGCTTAACCACCAAAGAACCCACTGACGACATGCTGGAAGTATCCATCAAAGCAGTCACCGAAGTAAACAAATTAACCTGCCCCACACTGCAAGAAGAATCGTAAGGATATCTTTGCCGCACAGGAGCGGAATTCTCAATTCAATTGGGATGCGTGCTCTGATAGAGAGTGATAATAGGAAACGATGAAGATCACATTCTTATTGCTATAGTTCATGATTTGCCCGGCTGCTCAATTGAAGAAAAACACGAAAGTAAACTGGGTGAAAAACGTCAAGGAAGCAATACAGGCATACTTTGATGTAGAGGTTAGCAAAATCGAATAGGCTTTAGGTTTTCTTTTTCATCTCACGGCTTAGCCAGATGAGGCCTATGATGCCTGCAGGAATCCCGAAGATAATTAGCCCCAAAATTAGAATTAAAATCATTGAATCTACAACATAGTTTAAAGACCAGGTTGCGATAGGAACATCCCAGTTTCCATCGATGAAAACCTTGATGGCAAAAGCAATAAAAAACAACAGGGAAACTCCGCTTCCCCCGTCTGCTGTGCGTGAACGCTTGCCAAAGAAACGATATTCTTTCTTTTCTTCATCAGGCAGTCTTGTCCACCACTGCCAACCTGCCACTGCAACTATGATTACAGGGATGCCGATGAAGAGAAATAGCCAGAAAAGTGCATGTAAGATAAACGTGACCAGATTCCCCATTGTCCAAAGACCTAAAGTTGCAGGCACTAGACCAGTTGATTGGGCTTCTCCTACGAACCATAAGAAAACGTAAATGGCTCCTGCTATGGCTAAAATGGCTGCTGTTACAAATGCGGCAACTACGCTCCAGTGTTTTCTTAAGAATTTCTTCCAATCGGATTCGGTTTCCATCTCGGTCATGAAATTCCTCTCATTTCAAGCGTTAAGCCAATGTTCGTCTTGGCATTTGCCTATTTTGTTGCCACGTCGATAAATAATTTTAGAAGGCCCCGCTAGCGTTAGGCATGTCAGGCGTTACTTGTTGGGTTATATCCCAGTATTCGACTATCTTGTCATCTTTGAAACGAAAAAGGTGAACTTGTCTTAAGCCTCCTTCGCTTGGTTTGGATTTGTTGCTTAGGAGTTGTGTATACACTGCCACAAAGTCTTCATCAGCGAGGGCATACCTGACTGTAAACTCGGCTTCTGGATACCTTGAAGTTCCTTCTTTGTTGGCGGCGTCCATGGCGTCGGTTAGGGTGTCCATGCCGCCAGCGAAAAATGGGTTATGCGTCTTACAATCATGAGAAAAGAATTTTAATCCTTCCTTGAACTTTCCCGAAAGCCCAAGATTTAAGAACCCGATAGCTATTTTCTTGCGGTCTGCCTCTTGCATGTTAGTGACTCCTCAAAAATAGGCACTTTCAAAAGAGTTAATAGAGACTTAATAAATTTTCCCTGCTTGAAGTATTCCAAAAATTACCCTCTTTTGCAAAAGGCCACCCTCCAGAATCTTGTATGGTTCTTTACCGCAGGGTGGGATTCAAACCTTAGCAACAGTAAGTTTTCCAGGCAAAGTATGCGTTTGGAAACTGAATCCTATAGTTTTTTGAAGGCTGTTAATGCTTTCTCTATATCCATTGCTGCGTTGAAAGATAAGTCATCGCTGCTATATTCAATTCTTTTTAAGCCTTTAAGGTTTGACGGTAACTCGATTTTGCTCTCAACTATCAAAATCACTTGCATATCATATTTCATGTATGCTGCGTTAATTTCCGAAATGATATTAGAGTTAAGGTTGTATAAACCGCTGTATCTTCTCTCTTGCTCAGCGGCAGCAATGTTGATTATTGCACAATCGCAGTTTTTCATTAATCCAAACTTGTTATCGGGAATTGGTACTGTTGTTTCTTCTTTGTCACCCATAACGTAGTCATAATGCAGGAAGTCTAGCATTTTCTTTACTTGGTCAGTTACCTTCGTGTTGCTGTTTGATATGAAGACTCGGGGTTTGAGACCTTCGTTTTGGGGGTTAATTGGCGTTTTTTCAAATGTTTTTGTTTCTGTCAGTTGATCTGCTGGGGTGTATGCAGGTGAAGGTTCAAGGGTAACAGGCGAACGGGCAAGGCTTTTAATCCTGGCAGCATAGCGTTTATTCACTAATTCATTTACGCGTAACAATTGAAGCTCAATGCCCTTATCCATCGCTGAAATCTTTCCTTCAATGGTATCGTTATCAAAACTGAATGCTACGATTGTACCCTTTTGTGCCCTACCCTTTGCTAGCACTTTGATAAAGTCTTCAACTTCAGCTAGGCCAACATTATCGGATTGTATAATCAAAAGGGGTTGACCCCCCTCGGTTAACCCAGTTACTCCCGATGATGGATCGCTTGGTTTGCCATTGAACTTTCGAATTATCCATTCTTCGAAGGCGCTGGGCGAGGCTTTTCTTAAGCTTTTTTCATTTACCCTCTTCCTCTTAGCGACAACAAACGCGGATGCAGCGCCAACAACTGCTACCGCCGCAATAATTCCACCTATCAATAACAAGTCGAGGGAAGCTTCTTGTTCTGCTGTTTCTGTTGGCGTCGGCTCTGTTGCCTCTCCATCAGGCGAAGCTGCTGTTTGGCAGTAGGATATTTGAGGAACAGCAATAATTGAAAAAGCGAATAAAGCGAGAAAAATAGCTGAAAGGTATTTTTCATTCATCATCTTAACTCTCCCTGAATAGTTAGTGGTTAACTCCCGACCATAGGTAAATTCCTACAGTGAATGAAAAGTTAGTGTTGTATCGCCTTAAATAATTTGGGTAATTTTGGTCAATGGTTCATAGGTAGCTTTTTCATTATGGTGGTGCAGGGGGTGGGATTCGAACCCACGAACGCCTACGCGATAGGGTCCTAAGCCCTACTCCGTTGACCTGGCTTGGAGACCCCTGCCGTTGACGGGGCATGTGCCCAGTTTCAAGAAGTATTCTTTGTACTAACTAATTAATATGAAGCTTTTCCTAAAAACAAAAGCCATCCGCCAAGAGAAGACACCGTTTTTGTTGGTTTACGGCAAGTTCAACCGTAAGCATTTTATTACCTAAACGCAACTCATTCACAGAACACAACTTGCCTCCGTAGCCTAGCCCGGTGGGGCGTTACCTTGGTAAGGTAATGGTCGCGGGTCCAAATCCCGCCGGAGGCTCCACACTTCCGCTTAGTTTATTTTTTCTAGTTTAGAAGAAGGCAGAGACCCCTATACTCATCATCTTCTTGGAGGCTTGGCTGGCGACTGCTTTTTTGCTTCAGCGTCGGGTTAGGGTTGCAGGCTGGTTGTGGAT
>QYYE01000171.1 GCA_003589585.1 Candidatus Bathyarchaeota archaeon | reverse complement strand
CAGCTTTCTGGCGGTAAGAATCACAATCAGCAATCATCGACTCAAGCATCGCCACAAATTCAGCAACCGATGCAGCATGAACGCTATCCTTCTCGAAGGCAACATCATCGCCACCGCTAACATGCGGCACTTCCCTAAAACCCAAGCCCACTATGGGGATACCGTGCATTCCAACTTCAAGCAGGGCAGTTTGGCTGCCGCATGGAAAACTTGGCACATACAAGTCTGTGCCTTCATAAAAACTTTCTAAAGCAGAGCGGTCTATCGTGCCCAATGCCTTGATTCTGCCACCCACCAGCGCTGACGCTTTTTCCCATTCACCGTTTGGCAGGGGTCCAACCGCGAACAGCTTAACGTTTGGGTGTCTCTCTAGGACTTTAACGATGGTTTTTAGAAAGTTGTAGTTGCCAAACGGTAAAAACTTCTCTGGGCGACCAATAGTAAGCAACATTACCTCATCATCGCTTAAGCCTAACTCTTTTCGAACAAGACTGTTTCGAGGCTTAAAGCAATTTTTCAGTAGAGGAATAGGCAAAATTTTTGAGCCGCGGATTCCACGGCGCTTGGCACAAAGAGAACCGCCCAAGGAATGGTAATCAACTACCACATCAGCTACGCTAACGCCAAGCCAAAAAGCGTGGTCAGCGTGATTACAAAATATTACCGGGGGGCCACCGTTAACTCCGAAGGCTACAAGGGGTAAAGGGTCAAAGGGATGTATGAACAGAACAATGATGTCTGCCCAGTTTCGGGCGAGTTGGCGTAGAAGAAGAGATTGCTCTAAAAGATTTGAAGATGCATCGGCTAAAGAGCAGTACCAGCCGCCAGATTCAGATACAGATGTCGTTAAAATTCCGGGCAGCTGTCCATGATGAGCGGTTGCTATGAGACTATGTGTACTGCTTTCTTTTGTATTCTTTATCCAGCGTGCAATAAACGGTGAATGCCCGCCAGTACCATAGCTTTCAGTTATCACGTGGAGAAAACGCATTTTTCCCGAATTACCTATTTTCGAGTGAGCCCAAAGATTAGCATATGGATTTGTTGGTGTACCGCCGATTTTTTGTGCCACCATCAGTAATAACCTCTCAAGCTCTGCACTAGTGTAAAAACCTGGGTGACGAGCAAAGGCAAAGTGTGCTGCAATTTTCGCCCAAGCCACCGCTGAATTCAAATCGCCTCTTTGGTAAGCCATGGCGGCTCTTGCAACTGCTTTTTTAAAAAGGCGTTGGCTTTCAGTGAGCTGTTGATTAATATTATGGGTTCTCACGCCAAGTTTCCCCAAAAATTGCTTTCAAGCTCAACGGTAACCGTTAATGGTTGTTAAAAGAGAACTTACTCGATAATAGTAGTCGGTTAAAAATTTGCCTTTAAACCCTTCGCCGTCGGTCAGGGCAAGTATAAGATAGAGAATACTGTTTGCACAAAAAGGGTCGGTGCGCGCTGCCTTGAAGTAGTATTTTTTGGCAATTTCTTTTTTGCCTAGCCCGGAAAGCGCATGGCCAATTTTATGGTAGATATCAGCCCTTGACGCAACCGATATTTCTTCCGCGTACTTTTCAAGGAAGTATTTCCTAAGCAGTATTCTTTCTTTGAACCAGATATCCTCATTTTTCATAGTGATGTTGCTTCCATGCATACGGTATTTCGCCAAAGGCTCAGGAATAAAGACGAATTCATGGTTCCTTGATAACTCGACAAAGAAAAGGTGGTCATTCACGTACCTGAAATCTTCGTTTAGCGCAATGTCTTTTGCATACTCAGTTTTGAAAAGTAGGCTTTGACCGAAAATGTAGTTTTCCCTTAAGAGTTCATCAAACATGTTCCCGTTTTTCTTTTTCGGAGAGTTTAGAAGTTGAGAGATTGTTCTTCCTGTTGAGGCTCCTTTGCTGTCAATTACTTCCCCTTCAGACCAAATGATTTTGTCTTGGTTACCTCTAAGTATGCTGAGTTGTTTTTCAAGTTTAGAGGGAACCCAAACATCATCCGAGCCGATAAAAGAAACGTACTCGCCGCTAGCCATTTTTAAACCGTCGTTTCCGGTCCTCGCTATGCCTAGGTTCTTTTCGTGAAATTGTGTTCGGATTCTGGGGTCTTGTTTTTGGTAACTTTCGATTATGTGCCTAGAATTGTCTGTTGAGCAATCGTCCACTATGATTAGCTCTAAATCTTTGAAGCTTTGATTAAGAACACTCTCTATTGCTTCTCCTATATAGCGTTCGTAATTGTATGAACCCATGAGAACACTAACTAATACCATTCATGCAACTCCAAAGCAACTCCAATTAAATCAAAGAGAATCGAATATTACCCAATTGAAGCAGGCACAAGCCAATGGTCTTTCAGCAGTTCTCACAGATGCATTGAGCAATTTTTTCAACCTCTGAATCGCTTATCCACGGATTAATCGGCAATGAAAGAATCTCGTTGCATATTTTCTCTGTTACAGGCAAGCTGCCGCCGCAACCATACGCTTTCTGGACATGAACAGGAACTGGATAATGAATTAAAGTTTGGATTCCTTGGTTTGAAAGACACTGCTGGAGCCTATCTCGCTGGCTATGCCGAATCACATAAAGGTGAAACACATGCTTTGCGTACTCTTTCTCAACTGGTTTGATAACGCTGGTACTGCTTACAAGTTCATAGTAGAGTTTGGCAACCTTCCGTCGGCGCTCATTCCACCCATCTAGGTAACGCAGTTTTACCCGAAGAACCGCTGCTTGAATTTCATCAAGTCGGCTATTGATTCCAACAAAATCGTGATAGTACCTTTTTGCCTGCCCATAATTCCGCATTTTCCTGAGTTTATCAGCCATGACTTCATCGTTTGTAACTAAAGCGCCGCCGTCGCCGTATGCACCCAGGTTTTTTGTAGGGTAAAAGCTAAAGCAGCCAATGGTGCCAATGCCTCCTGCTTTTTTGCCTTTGTACTCTGCCCCATGAGCTTGACACGCATCTTCTATTATGCACAAGTCATGCTGCTGAGCGATTTCCATGAGAGGCGCCATGTCGACTGGGTGTCCGTAGAGGTGGACTGGAAGTATGGCTTTTGTTTTGCTGGTTATTTTTGCTTCTACTTCTTGGGGATTCATGGTGCAGGTTTCAGGTTCTATGTCGGCGAAGACTGGTTTAGCACCATTTCTTGTTATTGCGTCAACCGTAGAAATCATCGTGTGTGGAACTGTGATTACCTCGTCGCCCTGTGAGATTCCTAGGGCTTTAATGGCTAGGTAGAGAGCGTCAGAACCAGAGTTCACGCCTACTGCATACTTTGACCCAACGTACTTGGAGAATTCCCGCTCGAACTCTTCGCATTCTTTGCCTAAAACAAACCAACCGCTCTGCATAACCCTGCTAATGGCTTGCAAGATTTCTTCCCCTATGCTTTTATGTTCTCTTAGAAAATCGTTAAAAAGAATCATGTTCAACCAAACCAGTTCAGAATTTTTTAAGGCATATAATTGGTGAATTACATGAAATGAGCGGCGTTACAAAACAATCGCTTGAAGTGAACCGTATAGCTTTAGAAGTGCTTGCTTACATATACCTATAGGTTTTCTGGGTATTGAAGGTATCGCTCATATCTTAACCTGAATATCCAGTTCTGACTTCAGATTTTCCTTAATGCTGCCTTAGACTGATAATTTGTAAGTGTCATACATGACAGCACTTGCCCCAAAACCTTCCTTACGAGCGATTAAACCAAGATTCAGCACTTGCCCAAGCTTTTCGTTAGAAGTTCCAAAATCAAAAAACCGCTTATCTTTATAATACTCTTTAATGAGGTAGT
>QYYE01000170.1 GCA_003589585.1 Candidatus Bathyarchaeota archaeon | reverse complement strand
AAACGAGTTGGTATGCGCCCATAATAGAAGTTGCCTATCATTGCTTCAACTTGGATGTCGGTTTGGGTGCCAGCTAGACTGTGTACTCCCCATTGTCCTTCGATTCGGAGCGATATGTTGGTATATTCAGCATCTGCTGTCTGAAGGGGACTGGGCGCGTCATAGCGAACCACCGTCCAGTTCTGGTAGGGTGTGTTCTTGTTTTTGATTTGGACGTTGTAGTACAAGGAGCCGTATGAAGGCTCAAATGGTTGGTTCTTGATTGTCAGCATTACATAGCTGTATAGGTTGGTATAACCTATATCCGCTACAATCTCTCCAGTGTTTTGGCCAGCGAATAAGTGGTGTTTCTTATGAAAGAAGGACCAACGAGTTGCACGGTGAATTCTGGAGCAGACGGCTTGAGTATGGACGGTGCAGCCCGTATGCTTGGAAGCGTGTTTGAGGTAGCTAACGAAGCGGAAATTATTGCTAGGGCTAGGAAAAGTCCGATGGCTATTTTTTTAGAGATCCGCATGGTCACCGATGTTGCGTGAATAGTGGGCTTGGATTTTTTCGGGGACTGCTTCATGGCTTCTTGTTTCTCCAAGAGGTTCACTATTTTGGTGTTTAGAATGTTATCATTATAGGTGAAACTTAAAGGTGTTGTCAAGGTTTCTTGACCCAGCTTAGTCAACTTTCTTGACTAACCCGCCAGCTCCATTGATCCAAGGCTTCTTGACTAAACGTTTTTGAAAGGTACCAAAAGAAAGCCAGTACCAACCTATTTGCAGTCTACTAGAAGCATATTAGAAACTCCATGCAAAAACGATAGAGGAGAGAGGGTCCGTATTGGCATTAGCTTGTTGAAAACCACCATAGCGCTTTTTGTTTTTATAAGGGGAGGGGGTCTGGTGAGAGCAGGCGGAATCCAAAACCAGCAATAGCTCGCTTTATTCGTTTTGGAATTATTTTAACACAAACAAAAAAATACTCCTTGCCCACGCTTACTGTAAGGGTTCAGCGTATGCTTAGGACTAAATGGACAGCAAAAGCCTTCTTCATCATAATTTGTGTAATGGGCTTGTTTGCAATCCTAAGCTCAACCATGTCCAAAAACCCAGTTCTAAAACCCTTCGCAAACAGCCTAGGCACACCCGACGACCTGCTGGGCATTGTCGCTTCTGCATCAACCATCCCAGGCATACTCATAAGCCTACCAGCAGCCTCACTCTCCGACATCTTTGGCAGACGCAAAGTCCTGTTGTTTGCCGCCCTCGTCTTTGCATCCGCACCCTTCCTGTACTTGGGGGTGACTGAATGGTGGATGCTGGCGCTGGTGCGGTTTTATCACGGCTTTGCAACTGCAACTTTCATCCCTGTCGCTGAAGCCTCAATCGCAGAGTTATACCCATCAAAGCGGGGGGAACGCATGTCACTTTTCAACTCCGCCACAGCCGTTGGAAGAGCGTTTGCACCTTTCCTGGGCGGATACATACTTTTCGCAACAAACGAGAGTTTCTTTACTCTTTATGTTGCCGTGGGCATCGCAGGAGTCACAGCATTCACCATCGCCCTGCTGTTTTTGGCAGAGAAAAGAAACCATGACTTCAAACAAGCAACCGCAGAGAGGTCGGCAAAGAAAATGTTCAGCGGATGGCTACAGCTAATCAAAAACAGGGAGATTTTAGGTGTCAGTTTTGTTCAAGCCATACAGTACTATGCGTTTGGCTCGGTTGAGTTCTTCTTGGTTGGTTATCTCGGCGAAGTTGCCCAGCTAGATGCTTTTTCAATCGGTATAGTGATGGGAAGCCAAATAGTAGCCCTTGTTATCGCCAGACCGCTAGTCGGAAGAGTCTCAGACAAGATAGGCAGAACCAAACCCATCACTGTAGGTATACTTGCCAGCTGCGTCTTGGTTGCGGCATTTCCCTTCACAACCCAGTTCCCCCTGCTACTGCTTTTATCAATTGCGTACGGAGTCTCCTTTGCAACAGTCCTCTCCTCAACCTCACCCATGATGTGCGACATAGCACCAGCAACCCTAGTCGGCGCCTCCATGGGATTCCTCGCAACAACCATGGACATAGGCCAAACGCTCGGACCAATAATCAGCGGATTAATCTTCGCCACCAACCTGCGGTACCTGGGGCTTTTTGCCTCCATCAGCTTATTTTTGGTAGTTTCAAGCGCAGTCTTTCTGCTGTCAAAAAAACGCTAAAGACTCAACAGCAAAAATAAGCCCCGCAGATCAGAAAAGCCATCGAGCCCTAGCTTAAACATTAAACAAACCAAAACCAACCTAAGCGAATGCATAGAGCGCCAAACATTCAAACCCTTCAGCACCAACAACTCACGGCAGAATCCAAACTTTCCAGACCTGCATCTGCTTGGGGCAAGTTGCACAACCAGCACAAAGCCCACGCTGCAACATGTTGCCAAAAGCAATCGCCTGCACAAACCACAGGTTGTTGTGGAGGAAGAGGGGGTCAACAACAACTCCTAATAGAAAAAAGCGCTCGCGAAAGCAAGAGCTTAGGGCAGTAGCTAACTTTTTCGCTTTCGCAAGTTTATGATTACTAGTACCGCTATGATTGCAACCAAGACGACGATTACTGCTCCAAGAAGCAAGTCATTCCCAAGCGAACCCATGTTCAGCATTGAAGACTGAGCGTTTAGCGCCATGACTACTTTGTGTGTACTGTGCGCATAGATGACTGTTATAATCCAAACATCACCCTTAGAGAGCGCATCATAACTAGTTTCTATACCATCCAAAGTAACCTTCAGATTGGAAGCATCACTCAAAAGAGACTTTGGAACACAAACCTGAACATACCCAGCTGTCCCAGAAGGTCCCGATACACTAAAGCCGAACTCGTTCTTATCTGAATCAAACGCCAAGCTAGAAAGCGTAGAATTCGAAGCAACAGAAAACACATTCTGCTCCGGGTCCTCGGTAGGTGTCACGGCAAAGTTAGCCGTCTTACTTACTCTTCCATAAACACTGTCGCCTGCCCAAGTCGCTTTCAAAACATAATTGCCCGAAGCGGAAGGCATCCAAACCGCCGAGTAACTGCCATCATCATCCGTATTCACATACGCCAAATCCAACCACGTGAACCCACCCGTGACGCTGTAGGAGAATAGTATTCCAGCCCCAGATAATCCAATGCCCTGATAGGTTAACATGCCCTCAATTCTAACATAAAATCCGCTGTTTTTGGTTGAGCTTGTACAATAAAAGACCAATTCAGGTGTCGGCAGGTTTGGTGCAGGAGTCGGCGTTGGCGCAGGAATAGGGGTTGGCACCGGCGTGGGTATTGGTTCATTATTGCCACCTGCAAAGAAAGCACCCAGCTGATGGTCTCTATCCATGATTACCGTTATACTAGGTCCAGCGCCCATGTAGGCTCCATCAAGATACCAGCCGCTGAAAGTATAACCAGGATTAGTAAATTCTTTTATAACTACACTATCGCCGCTGGTGTAATTCCAAACTCCTGTTCCAGGAGCTATGGTTCCGCCCATGGGCGGATTTGCAGTGATTGTCAGAGATACGACTCGTTTGCTAAACACTGCCAATAATTGGTGGTTCTGGTTCATGGTAATTGGGATGCTGGAGAGTTTACCTTGATAGACCCCGTTTAGGTACCAGCCGTCAAACGAGTAGCCAGGGTTCGTGTAGGCTCGGGCAACGATGTAGTCGCCATAATAATAGGAGCCTGAACTAGGCGTTACGGTTCCTGCTCCTGGAAGGTTTATGGTTACATTCAACGTGCACCAAGAATAGCGCTGTGCAGAAGCAAACGCGACGAGAGGT
>QYYE01000017.1 GCA_003589585.1 Candidatus Bathyarchaeota archaeon | reverse complement strand
CTTCAATCTGGTTTTCTCTTCTAATCACCTTTGTCTATTTGAGAAGGGATCTTTCAAGACGTTTCAATGAAATTCGAGCAATAGACAAGCTACATTGGGAGCTACGGAGACTAAGCTATGAGCTCAAAAACGCAGAGTTCTAAACCTGACCTCTACGTGGTTGCCCGAATTATCAGTTCATTGAAAGAGAAAAACAAAGTGAACAAAACCACGCTGGCTACTTCTACTGGACTAGCCTATGATAAGTTGGTTAAGTATTTGGATTGGATGTCAGAGAAAGGCTTTGTGGTAATTGATAAGCAGGGACTGGTTGTTTTAACGAATGCAGGGTCCGAGGCATACGATGAGCTTGTGCAGTGGATAATGAAGCATGTTGGACAACTAAAGTTCCCACGCTTACGCCTGCGGAAATAAAATTTTTTTCCACTTTTTCTCATCAAGACCTGACCAAAACCTACAGCGTTAACACTGAATCAAATTTTTTTTCTGTTCTGCTTGCGGAATCATCCACAACCAACCTGCAAAGGGCAGCAGGTGCAGAATTAAAAAAGCATTCAACCCCAAACCCCCAAGAAGAAGACGAATAAAGAGACTCATGCCGTCATCAAACACTAGAAAAAACAAAACAATCCAAAAATTTGATCTACGTTAAATAAGGGCTACGTTTTTTTCCATACAGCTATTTTAAAGCAGGGACAACCGCAATTAATATTAATTGTATTCCACGAAAAATACTATTGTTGAGTGACTCTTGGATTGATACTTTACCTCTTAGCGGCACTGGTTTCAATCGTCGTGTTGGTTTTGGCAGTCCTGCTAGACTTGATTGTAGGCGACCCATCACCCAACAACACTGACGAGTGGGCATTTAAGCTTCACCCAACCGTCCTAATGGGAAAATTCACCAAAAAAATAGAGCCATACTTCAAAAACCCAGACGCACAAACCGAGAAGATTCTAGGTGTCCTGCTGGGTTTAACGGTGATTGCTGCGTTCACTCTGCCCACGTTCTTTGGGTTATGGGCACTCTATGTACTATTGGGTGTTGCTGTTTACGCAATCATCGCCGTAGTGATTCTTAAATTAACCATATGCATAAAGCTGGAAACGGATTGGGCGAAAGCAGCAGCCAAAGCCATCCAGAAAAACGACCTGGAAGAAGCCAAAAAATACAGCCACTTCTCCAGACGAGAATCCAAAGATCTTAATGGCTCCCAAATCAGCAGTGCAGTTATCGAGTCTATGGCAGAAAACCTAATTGACTTCAAACTTTCACCCATGCTGTCTTTCGCTTTGTTCGGAGTCACAGGAGCCATAGCGTTCCGAGCTATAAACACGCTTGACGGCATGGTTGGCTTTAAAGACAAAGAACACATAAACACAGGATGGTTCAGCGCAAACCTAGATACCGTCATAAACTACATCCCGACAAGACTAACAGCGTTTCTGATGATAATTGCCGCAGCCATTCTTGATTTGGATTACCAAAACGCTTTCAGAATAGCAGTTAGAGACCATGCAAAAACACCAAGTCGCAATCACGGTTGGCCAATGGCTGCCATGGCAGGAGCACTACGTGTGCAGTTGGAGAAGCCGGGACAATACGTTTTGGGTGAACCCTTGGAAAAGCTGAATGGGGATAAAATTTTGTGTGCACTGCAGATTAGGGATGTCACGATTGTTTTATGGATGATTATGTGCGTTGGCATCATCGCGGTTACGCGATTTCTGTTTTTCCCGTTTTAGTGCAAACGTATTAATCAAGGCATGAAGGTATTTTTCGTCAAGAAGCTTTCATCCTCGAAGCATGCAAGGTTAACGGTATATGCGCGTTTGCTTGATTAACCCGCCAAGAATTCAACCCAAAGCATGGGGAAAACCAAACGTTTTTCCACCCATAGCTTTAGCCTCAGTTGCAGCGGTTCTGGAAAAAAAGCATCAAGTAAACATTATTGATGCTCCAACTGAAGGTTGGGAAAACCTTGAAGAAATTGATGAAACCAAGTACCGTGTAGGTTTGAGCGCACAAACCATACGGGAAAGGATTAGGCAGTGGAACCCTGATGTGGCTGTCGTTGAGATTCCATTCTCCGGCTGGTCCAAAACCGCTTTCGAAATAGTCTCCATTGCAAAAGCCTGCAACAAGGACATTGTAACTGTCTTGTTTGGTCTGCATCCGTCAGCACGACCAGAAGACTGCCTACAAAACGCTGAAGTTGATTTTGTTGTGGTTGGTGAGCCGGAAAACACCTTTTTTGAGCTGGTTGATGCACTGGAGCTGGGAAATAAGGATTTCAAGGGTATTGACGGTTTAGGTTTCAGGGAAAACGGCACGCCTGTTTTGACTGGTAAGCGTGCAGTTATTGGGGATTTAGATTCGCTTCCGTTTCCAGCTAGACATCTCTTGCCTATGCAGACCTACCATGAAGCAGTTAAGCAAAATCCGCTACGAGGCGAAATCAACAAGCCCTACACCATCATAATCACAAGCAGAGGTTGCCCCTACAGTTGTGTCTTTTGCTCTAACTGTATCATTTGGGGCAAGGCATGGCGTCCAAGAAGCCCAAAGAACGTGGTTGACGAAATCGAATTGGTAGTAAAAAAATTCGGCATTCGACAGGTTGATTTTTCAGACGACAACATGACTTTAGATAAGAACCGCATGGCGCAGATTTGCGATCTGATTGTTGAGCGGAAATTGCGGTTTGAATGGTTTACGCCCAACGGCATCAGGGCAGACACGCTTGATGAGGCGCTTTTGCGCAAAATGAAGAAGGCTGGATGCAAAAAAATCCGCATTGCACCTGAATCTGGCGTGCAGCGAGTGGTAAACGAGGTTATAAAGAAGAATTTGGACCTCAAAAGCGTTGAACAAGCCGTTGTCTTGTGCAAGCGTGTCGGCATTAAAGTTGGCTGCTTCTTTGTAATCGGCTTGATTGGTGAAACCAAAGCAGATATAGAAGAAACTATAAAGTTTGCCTACAAGCTTAGGCGGTTGGGCGCTGACACCTTCATATTCAGCATTGCCATGCCCCTTTACGGTACAGAATTCTACGAGCAAGCCAAACAGGGCGGATTCTTAAGGGAAGGCTTCTGTGACTATGCGCTGGCGGCAACTGAGCCGTTGGTTGAGACTCCAGAGTTTTCGGCTGATGACCTGCGGGAATTGTGCATGAGGGCAAATTTGGTAAACCCAACCTTTACAAGATACAAGATTTTAAGGGCAATAAGAAACCCAAAGAAAACAATCAAGCTACTGCTGAAAAGAAAGTAAATAAAGCAACTTCTTTCCTTCGAGCACTTAAAATCTGATAGCGACCAAGAAAACGCCAAATCTGACCTACCCCTCTATCGTTTCTGCATAGATTTGCTATTTGCATCCAAATAGACGCCTAATAGACGGCAAATAGGTTCTATGGTGTTTGGATTTGTTGATTTGAGAAGTAGGTTAAAATTTTCCCTTAACTATTCTAGTGATTGGTTGTTTTTATGTGCTCTAACTATCGTGACTGGGATGAGTATTATCGTAAGTATCCTCTGGAAGAGTTAGGCTGGGAACTTGGCAAACCCCGACCCATACTAGTTGAGTACGTGGAGAAAGGGCTTATTCCAAAAGGCAAAGCCTTGGATATTTGCTGTGGGGCAGGAACCAACACGGTTTATCTTGCCCAAAGTGGCTTTGAAGTAACAGGCATCGACATCTCAAAAACAGCCCTCAAGATTGCGGAGGGAAAGGCAAAACAGGCAAACGTTACCATAAACTTCTTGGAAGAGAGCTTCATTGACCTGCCCTTCCAGAATGGAGAGTTTGATTTTGTTTTTGATATGGGCTGCTTTCACCACGTTGAGGTTCAAGACAGAACCCAGTTCATACAGGGCGTTCACCGCGTCCTAAAGGAAGGAGGCGTTTACATGCTTACCTGTTTTAGCGATAAAAATGGACCAAGGTGGAACCATTTCACAAAGGAACAGATTGTGGATTTGTTTTCTGGTTATTTTGTTTTGGGAGAGATTAGGGCTGTTTCTTCGGTTGAAGGCGATGGGGTAGTTAGGTATTTCTATACTGTCCTGATGAAAAAGAAGGGAGGGGCTATGCCTCTTTGATTTGTTCAAGGGCTTTCTCTATTTCTTGATAGTTTGGCTCAACTGCAGGGTCCTCAGAAACCCAAGTATACCGAACCGTGCCTTCTTTGTCTAGGATGAAGATGGAGCGTTTAGCAACTGTGTAACCGTTGAGACCCGCGAAATTTGGCAGTTCAAGTCCGTATTCCTTGATTGCTTCACGCTTGTAATCGCTCAGTATGGGGAAGGGCAATCTGTTTTTTTCTGCAAATGCCTTGTTCGAAAAAGGGTCATTCACACTTATACCTATTACTTGAGCTTTCAAATCGATTAAGCGCGCCATAGAATCACGAAAAGCGCACATCTCTTTGGTGCAAACGCTAGTAAATGCGCCCACAAAAAAGGCTAACACGACATTTTGCCCGAAAAATTCACTCAAGCTTCTAAGTTTCAAGTCAACATCATGTAGAGTAAAATCCGGAGCTTTGTCTCCAACCTTAACCGCCATAACAGCAATCCTCAACTAAACAACAAACAGAATGAACTATAAATCCGTAATGTTTCAGTCAAAGGTGAAAGCTGACGGGCAAATCTTGTTTAGCACACAGATGTGGCATTTGGGTTTTCTTGCAATGCAAACTTGTCTTCCGTGAAAAATCAACAAGTCTGTAAGGTTCATCCACCGCTCCTTTGGCGTGATTCTCATAAGGTCTTGCTCGATTTTGGCTGGGTCGTTTTGCAGGGTTAATCCAAGCCTCTGCGCGAGCCTGCGAACATGAGTATCAACCGCAATGCCAGCTATAATGCCGTAAGCGTTGAATAATACAATGTTTGCGGTTTTCCTCGCCACACCTGGAAGCTCCAGCAACTCCTCCATTGTATTAGGTACCTGTGAACGGTATTTTTCCACTAAGATTTGGCAACATTTCTTTAGGTTTTGGGCTTTGTTGTGGTAGAAGCCTGTGGAACGGATGTCTTGTTCTAGCTCTTTTAAGTCTGCGTTCGCATAGTTTTTGGCTGTGCGGTATTTTTTGAAGAGGGTTTTTGTTACAATGTTGACTCTCTCGTCGGTTGTTTGGGCAGAGAGCATGGTGGCGACGAGCATTTCTAGGGGGTTGGAGTAGTTGAGGGCGGTTTTGGCGGTTGGATATTCTTTCTCTAAAAGCTCGATAACTTTTCGCACTCTTGCTTGTGGTTCAAGGTATTCTTCCGGCTTTTTCACGGATTATTGCTCCTTAGAATTTGAGGCTTTGCTGTTGTAATCTGAGTTAGGTTTAGTAATAAAAGGGTTGCTTAAGCTGATATATTCAACGTTTGTATAGGAGAGTAACTAATTAATGCATGTTTGTTATTTAATTGCGCAGGTTACTTACATAATGCTTATATAATATCGGATTGCTTGGACAGATGTTGAAAAAAGGTAGTTGAGGCGAGAACATGGGAAATCCAACACGCATAACCGTTGCCTTCGACAAGCAAACAGCAGACTTGCTAGAGAAAATAAGCACAGAGACCCAAGTTTCCCAGAGCGAAATCATGAGACGAGCCCTAAAATTCTACAACGAAAACAGGGCACTGGAAGATGCAGTCACTAAGAAAAAAATCCACGCCTACACCGACCTGCTGCTAAGCGGAGAACACATGATCTTAGATGTTGACCACTGGCTGCTGTTTTTGCGTCTAATCGCTTTGTCTCCTGAGAAGGAAAAGTTTTGGAGTGAACACCGAGAGGTAGCCCGTTCTCACTGGGAGCAATTGAAAGGCAAGGTTCACTCGGTTGAAGAGTTGCTGGTGAGGCTTGAGGCATGCAACTTTTTCCGTTTAACCAAGAACTCAGCTACCGATTTCACGCTGATTCTGCTCTCTGAGGTTTCAAAGGACTTTGTTAAGATCTTCCTTGAAGAGTATTTCTTGGCGATGGGACTTAAAGCTGAGATTAAAGAGAACCTAGCTAAGCTTAGAGTTACCGTTCGACCTTCGAAATAACAACTGTTAGTTTATATTTATTTTTACTGTTCAACTGCTCAGGTTTTTCATAAAAGTTATGAACAAATCTCAACTATATTTATATTTAATTGAACGTTAGGCTTACGTTAATTGGTGAAAAACATGGAAAAAATCTCAAGCGACATGTGCCTAAAATTCAAGGCATACGCAGAAAAAACAAGCATCGGTTGGATAGAATCCGCCCTAAAAGAACACTAAATGGAGGTGAAGAGGTTGGACTTTAGCATAGCATTATTTACAGCCATAGGAGCAGGCTCACTAGCAGTATCCCTAATCGAATACGCCTCTTCGAGAAGGAAGCGCGAAGCCTCCGCGAATTAAAAGAATTTAAAAGCACTAGAGCTTGGGCGGTTGCCATGAAGCAGCAAATCCAATTTGTCCCTTCTATCTTCGAGGCTAAAACTACTTGGGGGAAAAGATAGCCAATGGTAGATGTTCTCCTCTTAGCGCTGCTTCTGCCCGCCCTTTGCGTTCCACTTGTTTATTTAGCTGGAAGAAAATCTGTCAAGGCAGCAGCAACCATTGTTGCCTTAATAATGTTAGTGGACATAGTTCTAGTTTTAACAACGGTTCCCACGATTCTTGCAAGCGCTGACCATAAGTACTTGGAATCGTTCTATTGGATTCCTTTCCTCAACTCTTCATTCACCCTCTTTGTGGACGGCATCAGCGTCTCCATCGCAATCGTAACCTTAATCTTGATTCTAACGGCTGACCTGTTCTCTATAGGTTACATGCAGGGCAAAAAGAGCTTGCCAGCCTACTATGCCCTCTTAACGATGCTCTCCGCTGGCTTGCTTGGCGTTTTCATAACTTCAAACTTGCTGTTGTTCTATTTCTTTTGGGAGGTCATGCTTGTCCCAGTATACTTCATCATTGGCTCATGGGGCTATAGGAACTCATACAAGACAGCCTTCAAATTCTTTATCTACACCCACGCCGGCGCCGTCTTCATCATCTTGGGCATAGGCGCCATTTTCATGCTAACAGGCAGCCTTGACATGTTCCAGGCGGGACAGCTTCTGCTTTTGGCAAACTCTGATTTGGTAAAATGGGTGCTCATAGCCTTAACAGTAGGTTTTGCTGTTAAAATGGCAATCGTTCCACTTCACACTTGGCTTCCAGACGCTTACGCTGAAGCGCCAGCGCCCATGTCTGCAATACTAAGCGGCGTTTTAACCAGTGCAGGAGCATACGCTATAATCCGTATATCTTTGGGAACGGTGCTTCCGGCCCTTATGCAGACGTCTTTCCAAGTGAGTTATTTGCATGTGTTAACGTTGTTGGGGGTTGCTTCAGCCTTCTTTGGCTCTTTTCTGGCCCTTAGAGAGACGGATATGAAAAAGGTGATTGCGTACTCCAGCATATCCCACATGGGGTATGTTCTTTTTGGGGCATCCATGTTCCCGCTTTCAATTGCCATAACTGGGGCAGTACTGCACATTATAACTCATGCATTAAGCAAAAGCCTCTTCTTCCTGTCTGCCGGCGCCATTACGAAGCAGCTTCCGTCCCGCGATATTTCGGGTATGGGCGGGCTTGCTGAGAAGATGCCTTTCACGGCTGTAACTTCAGTCACAGCAGCGCTTAGCTTGTCAGGGACTCCGCCGTTTGCATGTTTCATAAGTGAAGTTCTCATATTCATTGGAGCTTTCCAGATGATTGCCCTAGACAGCTTCTTTATTGTGCCAACAGCGTTGATGTTGGTTGCGACTTTGCTTTCGCTAGCCTATGCGTTGAGGTTTATGTCTAAGGTGTTTATGGGCAAACCCAAACAAACCCACAAGATAGCTGGACTCTCAGTGTTCATGAAGTTGTCTATGGCTATCTTGGCGATCCTTGTAGTTGTAGTGGGGATTTACCCGACACTGTTTATCGACTTAATCAACACGGTAAGCTTCATTTAGGGCGCCATAATGAAGAAACCTTTAACCCGCTAAAATCTATAGGGGTACGGTGAGGTGAAGTTGATATGGGTCTAAAGCTTAAGGTTGATGGTAAGGAGATTCCGCTTAACGATTTTGTGGAGAAACTTTTGGAGGGAACAATTGTTGGTGCGGTTTCTGCTCTAAAGGGAATTAAGGAAGATTGGGAAAAAATTGAAGCCGAGATCTCAAAGTAGCCTAGCCGTTGTATTCTATTTTGCTTTCAATCTCGGCGAACAGTTCCCTTTTGGCTTTGCAGATTGGGCAGATGTACGGGGGGTCATCTCTGAAAACCACGTATCCGCATTGCTTACAGTACCATAATTTGCGTTTGACTTCGCTTGGTTTTTTGGCTTCTGGTTTTGGGGCTTCGGTCGGTTTCTCCGCGGCGGCTTCGGCTTTTTCTTCTTTGCCCCATGCGGCGGCTCCGTATGCTCGCATTTGTTTTTCTAGTGGTCGGCGTTCGGGGACATCGGGTAGTTGTTTGCTTTCATAGACTGTTTTGTTGACGTAGAGTCTGCAGTAGCAGGCGCCGTATTCTGCTACGTCTGGGTCTCGGTAGTCGCATGGGCAGATGATGTCTCGGTCGTAGTCAAAGTTGCCTGAGGCTAGTCTGCATGGGCATAGTGGGTAGCCGTATCGTTCTTCGTTTACTTTTAGGCCTTCTAGGAAGGATTGGAGGAGGTCTGGTTGGGGCGTTAGATAGTAGCCGTAGGTTTTGGCGTCTGCTTCGGCTCTTTTGCGTACATAGTCTAGGGTTATGGCGGTCATATGCCTAGTGCCTCTTTGAGTTGGTCTTTGCGAAAGCCTGTGATGACGGTTTTGTCGTCGATGATGGTTGTGGGGTAGCTTATGCTGCCGCCTTTGTTTAGGATTGTTTGGTGGATTTTCTGCTTGTCTTTTTCGTCGCATAGGTCAACGTCGATGAACTCGTATTCTACACTGTTTTCATTGAAAAACTGCTTTGCCATTTTGCACCAAACGCATGTGCTTAGGGCGTATAATGTGACTTTATGTGTGTTGTTTTTGCCAGAAACCTTTGAGAACTGCATAAATTTCACGATTAAACTTTGTTTTAAGCCGAATATAACTGTTTAGATGAAAGCGCCTTTTGGTTTTTTTTTATAAGTTGGTTGCCGACCCCCCTCTCCCTCCACAACAACAACCGCAGTTTGTGCTGGCGATTGTTTTTTGGCTTCACCGTTTGGTTTGGGTTGCATTTTGGTTGTGTAAGCTGCCACAAGCAGATGCGGAAAAAGCACCTAAGCAAACGCTTAGCTGGATTAATCTCTGCTGAATCAGTGCCAAATAGTTCAGTACTAACTTTCAATAAAGATGCAAGCAAAGAAATTTATCTTTATGTTTATATTGTTATTTTTGAGGAAGTGGGCGTTTTGAGAAAAAAAGCCCTGCCTTTCGTCTTGCTCTTATTTACGTTTTTATTGACCTTTATCTTAATTATATCTTCGGTCGCTCCATTAACAATCTCACCTTCAATTGCCGATATTAACTCGGATAGCCGACTGCAAGTGCAGGTAAACTCTTATGGATATGCCGCTTCTATTCCTCATTATCCTTACAATCCCGATATAACTGGCTATGTTTGGGCTTGGGTTGATATTTCAATAACCAACATCGGTTCAACTTCTATCAGCATTAATTCTCTATATGCATACCTTAAAGACAATCAGAACTATCTATATGAAAGCGAAGTTACCCTTGCTCCACTAAGCCTAAAATTACAGGATTTACCTCCAAGCCAAATGACTAGAGGAGAAGTTTACTTCGAAGTTCCTCCTGAGGCGCAAATAACATCCTTTCTTTGGGCTGACTTATACAGTTACATTCTTGTTCCTAAGTCAACATCAACACCGCAGATCCTGCCGCCCACGGGTTCCTCATCCTCAATTATCGGCGTGAATTCAGACAACAGGATACAAATTCAAGTTTATGATTTTAAAAGCACACCAACCATTGCTTATTATCCATATAGTACGGATACAACAGGTTATGTCTGGGCTTGGGTTGACCTCGCAATAACAAACGTCGGTTTAACTAAAGTCAGCACTAACAGCTTATATGCTCATCTTAAGGATGGTCAAAACTACCTCTATGAAAGTGATATTGCACTCTCTCCCATTCGACTGCAATTACTTGAGTTGCCGCCAAACGAGACAATACGAGGAGAAATCTATTTCCAGATTCTTTCCACAGCAAAAATAGTTACTTTTTCGTGGAATGACTACTACAGCAACATTGTGATTCCACCAGTCGTAACTCCAACACCAACCCCAGCTCCAACCCCAACACCGGTACCTACGCTAACTCCAAAACCAACACCTGAGCCCCCGCCCTCACCAGCTCCCTCGCCAACGCCAATACAAACCCCAGACCGCACAATTTTTCCAACTGCCACGCCGACTACCTCACCCACACAACCTCCAAGTTTAACTTCTCCACCAACCGTTCCCCCAACGAGCTTGCCAACTGCTACGCCAATCTTCCCTGAGCTACTACTAATCGCTATGATTCCTGCATTAGCCCTTATAATAGCGGGCATTATTTTGATAAGGAAAAAGAAGTTTGCCCATAACAAACAACTCTTATAGCGTTGATAGGGGAGATAACCAAGCGTTGACTTTTGGGTCTTTCTGGGTAAAGTATATTAGTTGTTTTGTGCTTTGGAAGATTAGTTTTTGGTGAAATTTATGGCGAGTGTAATTTTAGAGAAAATAAAAACCTTTTCTCTACCCAAACTACCCTACGACTACAACGCCCTTGAACCCTACATTTCAGAGCAGCAGCTAAAGCTTCACCACGACAAACACCATCAAGCCTACGTGAACGGCGCCAATGCTGCCTTCGAAAAAATCGACAAAGCAAGAGAAGAAAATGTACTCTTAGACGTAAAAGCAGTAGTAAAAGAGTTAACATTCAACACGGGCGGGCACATGCTCCACTCCATCTTCTGGGAGAACTTGGCGCCGGCAGGAAAGGGCGGCGGAGGACAACCAAGCGGAGAACTTGCAGATATAATAAACACCTTCTTCGGCAGTTTTGAGCGGTTCAAAAAAATTTTTTCGTCAGCTGCAAGCAGCGTAGAAGGCTCAGGCTGGGCTGCATTAGCTGTTCACCCGTGTATCCAGAGACCGCTGATTATGCAGATAGAGAAACATAACGTTAACCTCTATCCGAACTTTCAGATCCTCATGGTTCTTGATGTTTGGGAGCATGCTTACTATCTTGACTACAAGAACGAGCGCCCCAAATTCGTGGAAGCGTTCTGGAACATAGTGAACTGGGACAGGGTTAACAAAAACTTGGCTCTTGTAAAGTAAGCTTTCCGCTATCTCTTCTTTTTCTTTTTGGCACAAAAAATTGTTGGCGCTAAAAATGCCCTTTTGGGTTTATGGGGGAGTTATTTTTATAGCTGCTACTGGACACTGCATCTCACAGGCTAGGCATTGTATGCAGTCCGGTTCGCGTGCTGGGTCAGATTTCCGTTCAGAGAGCGGGTGTCCAGGGGTGTCAGCCCAATCGTAGAGGGAAACGGGGCAGACGTCAACGCATATGCCGTCGCCGACGCAGACGTCCCAGTCAACAGCGCTTGTTGTTCCGTGGATGCCTAGTTTTTGGGGTGGTTCAACGGGTCCCCAAACTTTATGACCATTATGTTCACTTACAACTTGGCGGTTTTTTTGAAAATCAGGATCAATCGGCAAAAAATTCACCATTTCCTATTTGGGAGGGGGTGAATATTAGGTTTTCTGCCTGCCATTTTCTTTGGTTTGCAGTTTTTCCGTAAGCGATTTGAGGGTGACCGCGATATTTTTAGTGGTTGATATGGCAAGATATTCTCTGCCTGCTGGTATGAGGTATTCCACTCTTGAGGAGCGAGAGCAATTCTACAGGCAGGAGTTTAATCCTCAACAGGTGGCAGAATGGTTCACCCCAGAGCAGGGCAAAGTCAAGTTTGCGGTGGTAATCGGCAGGCACACAAAAATCTACCCCGAGAAATACCGGGCAGACGCTTCAACCACCATAATCATCGACGAATACCAAGAAGTGGACGATGTGCGCCAGCAAATTTTGGAGTTTGTGCCTGAAGCTGCCTATTACGACCGAAATGTCTACGACCAAAACGACCGAAAGGTTGGGCAGGAGATGGCTTTTGACCTTGACCCTGAAAACATTACTTGTCCAGTTCATGGCAGTTTGGAGGATAAGATGAAGCGTGGGCAGGGTTTGAGTTTTTGCGAGTTAGAACTGGAGTTGGTTAGGCAAGAGGCAGCTCTTTTGTATGAGCGTCTTGAGGGGGATTTTTCTGAGGTGCGGGTGGTTTATTCGGGCAGGGGCTTTCACCTGCACGTTTTTGACCATGAAGCCTACATCTGGAATGAGAGGGAGAGGCTGGAGTTTGCGAAAAAAATTAGGGTTGAGGGCTTTCACATTGATGAATGGGTGACTTCTGGAGAAATGCGCCTCATACGCCTTCCGTACAGCTTGAATGGGTTGGTTTCTCGAATAGTGTTGCCACTAACAAAAAAAGAGCTGGAAAGTTTCGACGCTATCCATGACGAGCGGTGCCTGCCACGGTTTTTGGAGAAGTCAGCTATTTTTTGACTTCTTTGGCTTTCTTTTCTTTCTTGCCGTAATAGTAGTAGGCTTTCTTTTTCTTTTCCTCTTCTGCAGACTCAGGTTTTGACATAAAAATCATCACTTAAACTAAGCTGTGACTTGCATAAAAATTTTCTTGAAAAGTTTATTTGCCCTAAGACGCTTCTCTCATAACGCTATTGAGGCTTATTTATGGAGCGATTCGATGTTCTGGTTGTAGGTTCGGGCTCAGGTATGATTGTGGCATCCACGGCTGTGGAGCAGGGCTTTCAGGTTGCACTTGTTGAGCACGGCAGAATGGGCGGCACCTGCATAAACGTGGGATGCGTGCCCTCCAAGATGCTGATTTACCCCGCTGACGTAGCTGCCATCGCTAAAGAGGGGGGCAAACTGGGCATCAATGCAACGGTAAACTCGGTGGACTTCACCAACATCATGACCCGCATGCGCACGCTAGTTAATCATGACTCGGGTCATCAGGCAAACGCTGTTGAGGCGACTCCTGGGCTTAAATGGTTCAAGGAAACAGGCGAATTCGTCTCGGATTACACCATGCAAATCGGCGAAAACACCATTACTGCAGAGATGATTTTTATTGTTTCAGGCGTCCGAGTCGAAACACCCCAAATCAAAGGCATAGAAAACGTTGGGTACTTAACAAGCGACACCGTGCTGCAACTGCAAACCCCGCCTAAAAGCATCCTAATCGTCGGCGGAGGCTACATAGGCATGGAATACGCCCACTTTTTCTCCAGTATAGGCACCAAAACCACCGTGCTCCAACGACCCAACCGCATTCTGCCGGAAGAGGAGCCTGAGGTTTCCGACATGCTGAGGCTGGTGATGGAGCGACGAGTGAAAATTTATACGGGTTTTGAGGCGTTGGAAGCCAGGCAAGACGGCGAGGCGAAAACGGTTGTTGCAAGAAACCTCCAAGACGGCAGCCAAAGAGAATTCTCAGCTGAGACATTGATGGTTGCCACTGGCAGGGTGCCCAACTCTGACATCTTAAAGCCGCAGAAGACCGGCGTTAAACTGGATGAGAGGGGCTTCATAAAAGTTGACGAGTACTTGGAGACGAGTAAGAAGAATATTTGGGCGTTTGGCGATGCAATTGGCAAGAAAATGTTCAAGCACGTGGCGAATTATGAGGCGGGGGTGGCTTGGCATAACGCTGTGCATGACCACAAGGTCGCCATGGACTACTTGGTTGCGCCCCACGCTGTATTTACGCATCCGCAAGTCGCCTCGGTCGGCTTAACAGAGGAGGAAGCCAAACGCCAGCGCCACCATATTTTAGTGGGAACCGCAGTCTACCGTGACACAGCCATGGGTGGGGCTATGGGGCATCCTGAAGGCTTCGTAAAAGTCATCGTGCAGAGGGAAACCGGCAAAATCCTTGGTGGTCACATCATCGGACCACAAGCCTCAATCCTCATTCAAGAAATCGTTAACGCCATGGTAACAGAAAAAGGCGACTTTAGCCCCATCGCAAGAGCCATGCATATCCACCCAGCCATGCCAGAAGTGGTGCAGAACGCGTTTGGCAGTCTACAGCCAGCATAACACCAACATGTGGACAGCCTTATGCACTAAAAAAGTCTTTGAACGCTTATTACCTGCTTTCTGCTTCTATTTTTTCTGGTGATTTTTTTATGAGTAAAACTGACGAGAACCTAAAAGCTGCTTTTGCAGGAGAATCCCAAGCCAACCGACTCTACTTAGCTTTCGCCAAAAAGGCAGATGAGGAAGGCTTAAAGCAAGTGGCAAAGCTTTTCCGTGCTGCAGCAGAAGCCGAAACAGTCCATGCCCACAACCACCTAAGAATCCTAGGGCAGGTTAAATCAACCGTTGATAATTTAGGCACGGCGATTTCTGGGGAAAACTTTGAGTTCAAAAAAATGTACCCTGACTATATCGCTGACGCCAAAACCGAAGAAAACAAGGCGGCGGAAATTAATTTTGATTGGGCAAGCAAAGTTGAGCAAGTCCATGCAGGCTTGTATCAGAAAGCCATGAATGCCGTGAAAAACAAGACTGAGCTTGCCAGCGTGGATTATTTTGTGTGCAGTGTCTGCGGGAACACGGTTGAGAATGAACCGCCTGAGAAATGTCCCATTTGCGGCTCACCTAAAGAGAAGTTCTTCAAATCGGCATGAGCGCTAAGCCTTAATTTTCACTGCTAACTGTTGCCCAACTTCAAAGCACCGCTTCAAATCCTCAGCATCAGGAACATACTTGACTTCCAGGCTTGGCTCAACCACGGCAAACCCGGCTTTCTTTGCCATCTCCACCATACCCCGCACTGCGCCGCCACCCCAGCCGTAAGAGCCAAAGAAACTCCACAGCTTACCTTTCGGTTTCAAACCAGTGATGTAGGTGAGGAAGGCGCCGATGGTGGTGAACATCTGGTTGTTGAGTGTTGGCGAACCCACAAGCACTGCTTTGGCGTCAAGGATTTCGGTGACGGTTTCGGTGAAGTTGCTGGCTCTTAGCTTCATGAATTTGACTTCGATGTCTTGGCTGATTAAGCCTTCAGCCATGGCTTTTGCCATCTTATCCGTGCTGCCCCACATCGTGTCATAAACAATAACCGCCTTCTGCTTCGACTTGCCCGCGCTCCAGTTCAAATATGCGTTGATTATTTTGGTGGGGTCTTTTCGCCAGATGACGCCGTGGCTTGGCGCAATCATCTCGATTGGTATCCCCATCTGGACAATTTCTTGAATTTTGCGGGTTATAAGCGGAGCAAGCGGCATCAAAATGTTAGCGTAGTAAATCGCTGCCTCTTCCATAAGCACATGCTCATCCACCTCATCGTCAAACCTGCAAGAGCTCGCCAGATGCTGACCGAAAGCGTCGTTTGGCATAAGAATTTTGTCTTCAACTATATAGGTGAACATGCTGTCGGGCCAATGCAACATCGGCGCCTCAACAAACCGCAAGGTTTTGGCCCCAAGCTTAAGTTCGTCTCCTGTTTTAACGGTCTCAACTTTGTTGAATTCTGTGCCGTAGTGTTCGATTAGGGCTTCTTTGCCTCGTTGGGAAGCGATTATCTTGGCGTTTTTTGCCAGTTTTGCGATGGTGGGCAGGCTGCTGGAATGGTCCATTTCCACGTGGTTAACGATTATGTAGTCAATTTTGTCAAGGCTAACCAGTTTTGTGATGTGCTCGATAAGCTCGTTGGCGAACGTGTGTTTCACGGTGTCTATGAGCGCTGTTTTCTGGTCAGTGATTAGGTAGGAGTTGTAGGTGGTTCCGCGGCTTGTAACGTATCCGTGGAAGTCCCGGATGTTCCAGTCGACCACGCCGACCCAGTTTACGCCCTCTTTCAAAGTAACATTAACCATTGTCTTTTTCCTCCCAGACTATTCTTTGGTTACCTTTAGGTTGTAGTTTATTTTGACGCCTGCCCTCTCAAAAAGCACGCCAACCGGGCAATTATCAAGTGTTAACTTGTGCAACCGGTCGATTTTGTCCTGCGGCGCATCCACTTTAAGGTTAATATCAAAAGTTTCCTCAGCTATGGTGCCGGTCTCCTCTGATTTTAATGCTTCAACCTTAACCATCAGCCCTTTTAGCTCCAACCGCATCTTCTGCGCCACCAAAGCACAAATGGTAACGTAGCAGCCTGCATGACTCATAACGCATAATTCAAGCGGTGTAGCGCCTATCCCTGGAGACACCATGGTTGGCTGGTCTGCGATTACGCTGTGGGACCGGTTGTTGTCGAGGGCAATTTGGAAGTTTTCAATTAACTTGGCGTTTGCTACTAGTTTTTTAGCCAAAACACTCACCTAAAACCTTTCTTAGAATAGGAAATTTATGTTTTCAAGCGTTTATATGAATTGTGTTTCGGCTCTTCCGCATAAGCTTGTTTGGGAACCAATATATGCCTGAAAAACAGTACTTTTAGTGATTGCCCCTTGTAATTTGGCATGCTGGCTTGTGGAGGAAGAAGTGTGAGTTTAATTCCGGACGATAAAAAAGACCTGCTAATAAATGAGTTCAAAGAAAAAATGGAAGACCCTGTAAAGATTGTAATGTTCACGCAGCAGTTTGAGTGCCGTTTTTGCTCGGACACCAGAAAACTCGCCGAGGAAATGGCAACCTTAAGCGATAAAATAACGGCTGAAGTTTACGATTTTATGGCTGACGGCGCCAAAGTCAAGGAGTTTGGCGTTGACAAGATTCCAGCCCTGGCAATTGTTGGCAAGAAGGATTATGGCGTGAGAATTTACGGGATTCCTTACGGGTATGAGATGCAAACGCTCATTGAAGCGGTCGTGAATGTTTCCCGAGGTAAAACTAACCTGTCGGAAAAAACCAAGGAAATCCTAAAAGACGTTAAAACACCAGTGCATATTCAGGTCTTCGTCTCCTTAACGTGCCCGCATTGCCCTGTGGCAGCATCAGTTGCTCACCAATTGGCCATCGAGAGCGACATGGTTAAAGCCGACGTGATTGACGGCAACGAGTTCCCCGACTTAGCCGCCAAGTACGATGTTATCGGGGTACCGAAAATCATTATTAATGAGAAAATAGAGTTTATTGGAGCGTTTAACGAGGACCTGTTCGCCGAGCATGTACTGTTAGGCGCATTCCAGTAAAAAAAGGGGCAATCAAGCGTGAGTCAAAAAGAGCATGAACCGTTAGCGTTAGTGTTTGTTTACAGTAAAGACTTCATGGAACGCGTCATACGCAACCTAATCAACGACCCATCCTTCTGCAAGTCCTGTGGACTGTACTGCGAATCCTGCAAATACAACGTCTACAGCTTTGTCCAAAACGTGCGTGCAGCCATCCAACTGCCCAACACCTCAGACTTGCCAGCGTTCATCGACAACCCTGAGGAGTATATGCCAAAAAAGCTGCCGCCAGCCGACATCTGCCTTGCCTCGGGACTGCACAAGGACCTGCTTTTGGAGCTTCCAAACCATCTTAAGGCGGCGGGAGTGAAAGCGTTAATTGCCCCCATTGAGGATTGGCAGGAAGTGCCCATGGGCATCCGCAAACAATTAGAAAACCGATGCGCTGAGCTTGGGCTGGAATGCGCGTTTCCAAAGCCGTTTTGCGCCCTCGAACCAGAAGAGGACAAGCCAACCATCACACGATTCATCCAAGAAACCAGAGTGGGGCGTCCACTGCTAGAAGTTACCCTTAGAATGGTGGATAAAAAAGAAGTTATCGAATGCGCAGTAGTTAGGCGAAGTGCGCCTTGCGGTTCCACATGGTACATAGCACGCAAACTAGCAGGCGTACCCACCAAAAAAGAAGAGCTGTATGATGCCATCGCAAAAGCTCACCATAGTTTTCCCTGCACGGCGACCATGAGCACTGACCCAGAAACAAAAGAACCCATACTGCACATCGGCGGCTTTACCATACGCGAAGAAGTGGAAAAAGCCATCGAGAAAGAAAGAGAACGGATTAAAAAAGAGAAAGCGATTGATGTGAGCTAAACTTTCTTGTTTAGCAGTGACCGCAACAGCAACTGTGTCCTGAGGTTCCTGTTGAACCGCCAGCGTATTTTGCTGGGTTCTTGTCAAAGGTTGCTTTGCAGGAGGCATTGCAGAAGTAGTAGGTTTTACCTTGGTAATCGGACTTTAGGGTTGCTGTTTTCTCATCAACTGTCATTTTGCAAACTGGATCTATAGCCATATTATTTTCACCTCCAAACTCATACATTCAATGTTTGTGTTTTAAGCGTTAAACTTTTCGAAAGCTTTGAACTTAGACAGCTTCAGCAACGCAGAGTTAGTGACCACGGTTAGCGAGCTTATTGCCATAGCGCCAGCCGCCCACATCGGACCCTGATCTCCCAGCAGCACCATTGCCGCAACAGGAATCATGACCGAGTTGTAGATGAATGCCCAGAACAGGTTGGTATTGATTTTCCGCATGGTTTTCTTGCTAAGTTCAACGCCAAGCACCACGTCTCTGAGGTCGTCTTTGATTAGCACTATGCCGCCTGTTTCCTTGGCAATGTCAGTTCCGCTTCCAATAGCAATACCTATGTCAGCCTGAGCGAGCGCAGGCGCGTCGTTTATGCCGTCGCCGACCATGGCGACAATTTTCTTTTGGCTTTGCAGGTTTTTGATGGCGTCAACTTTCTGCCAGGGCAGCACGTTCGCTATGACTTTTTCTATGCCTACTTGTTTTGCGATGGCTTGGGCGGTTCTGTCGTTGTCGCCTGTTAGCATGATGACTTCCAGCTTCATATCTTTCATTTTCTCGACTGCTTCAGTAGCGTTTTCTTTAAGCGTATCCATGACCGCGATGACGCCAGCAGGTTTACCCTCAACAGCCAGCAACATAGCAGTTTTTCCCTGAGCTTCCAACTCCACCAGCTTCTCTTCTAGCTCGGTTGCTGGAACACTTTTTTCTTCCATGAGTTTGCGGTTGCCCAGCAGCACTGTTTTGCCTTCAGTTACACATTGCACTCCTCGACCGGGCAAGGCTTCAAAGGATTCTGCATCAGGAATCTTAATTTCTGCAGTTTGCGCTTGCTTAATGATTGCTTCTGCTAAGGGGTGCTCAGAGCCTTTCTCAGCGATAGCTGCATATTTGAGGACTTCTTTTTCTGTAAAGCCGCTGAATGCTTTGATATCGGTTACTGAGGGTTCGCCTCTGGTTAAGGTTCCAGTTTTGTCAAAGACCACAGTTGTTAATTTTCGAGCTTTTTCAACGTACTCGCCGCTCCGCAGTAGAACACCGTATTCTGCGCCTTTGCCGACACCTGCCAGTATAGCTGTCGGAGTTGCAATGCCTAAAGCACAGGGACAAGCGATTAAGAGAACTGCTAAAAGAACGAGGAATGCTTGTGTGAAACTGTCGGTTATAAACCAGTAGCTAAACGAGATGACCGCAACGCTAAAGATTATCGGAACGAATTTTGCAACGATTTTGTCCGCAAACTTTTGCACCGGAGCACTTGACGCTTGGGCTTCTTCCACCATATGTATGATTTGATGGAGCGCAGTGTCTTCTCCGACTCTTGAAGCTCTTATCTTTAACAGGCCAGCTTTGTTGACGGTTGCACCGATGACTTCACTGCCGACATTTTTCTCCACAGGAATGCTCTCGCCCGTGAGTAGCTTCTCATCCACCGAGGAGTAACCGGCGATCACGACACCGTCTGTCGGAACTTTCTCGCCTGGTTTTATGATGATGGTGTCGCCTTCTTGCACCTCATCTATTGGAACTTCAACTTCTTCGCCGTCTCTGACTACTCGTGCTATGGTTGGTTGTAGCTCGAGCAGTTTTCGGATTGAGGCTGCTGAGCGTCTGCGTATACTCTCTTCGATGTATTTGCCGAGCAGGACGAAGGCTAAGATTGCTACTGCAACTTCCAAGTAACCTTCTGCTCCAAGCCCCGGAATGAACGCGTTGATGGCGCCATATGCCCAGCCTGCAAGAACACCTGTAGCAATAAGAACGTCCATGTTTATTTTGCGTAGTTTAAGCGAGAAGTAGGCGCCTTTGATTATGCTAAAGCCAGCAACCCAAACCACCGGCGTTGCAACTAAGAAGGCAGCAAGGCTGTAAACTGTTAAGCCGCCGACAATATTGAGAGCCATGATTCCGCCCATAAGACCGAAAATGAAAAGTATGCGTACGGCACCGGCTGCTATTGCTCCAAGCAGTGTGATGGTGATTCTGCGTTTCATCTGTCGGAGTTCGCGTTCGGGTGCTTCGTAGACTGCTGCACATGATTCAGCGCAGAAGTAGTACATTCTGTCGCCGATTTTGCGTTTGATGGCGGTTTCTGATTCTATAACCATGCCACATACGGGATCTCTTACTTTTACCATAAATCTCTCCCTTTTTGGATAGTTGGAATAGTCTTAGCTTGTTATTAGATATAAACGTATCTGTAAAAGATATATCTTATCTGCATCATAAATAGCTGTATTGACGATCGAAGAGAACCGCCTGCAAAAATCGACCCAAAATCGATAAAGCAGAAAAGTAGCGACCAAAAGAATGAGTCGAAAAACCGATTTTACTCTAACCGCTTAATTATATGATACCCAAACTGAGTCTTAACAGGACCCGAAGTCTGGCCTCTCTCAAGCTCAAAAGCGGCTTTCTCAAACTCCTTAACCATCTTGCCCCTTGTGAACGTGCCCAGATCTCCGCCCTTCTTGCCTGAAGGACACAGAGAAGCAGTTTTGGCTATAGCCGCAAATTTTTCGCCTTTTTCTAGTCGGGCTTTGATGTTTTTGGCTTCGGTTTCCGTTTTGACCAGTATGTGGGCGCAGTGAACTTTGTCTGGCATAAAGTAGGCATAACGAGCCTTTAACATATAACTTTTATCTGCCAAGATACAGCAAACCTTCATTGAACAACAATTTTACATAAACAAGTCAAAGCAGTCAACAGCAAAACAGGCGCTACTTCGAAGCTTCGAAGTGCCAGCAAGAGGAATTGTTATAACAAAAGCAGCTAAACCATCTGGTATGATGAGCACTATTCCGCTTATGGATTTAGAAGAGGAGCAAAAATTCAACCAAGCCCTAGTAAAGGAATTAGCGAGCATTCTTGACTTCCTCTATAACTTAGAACACTCTTAACAACTAACCCAGCAGCAAAGAAGCCCCCAAGAAAAAAACACTGAAGCACCTTGCAAATTTGTGAATACTATAAAAAGGGGGAGGGGGTATATGTCAGAGCAACAGCAGTTTCTTTTTGAGACTTCAATAAGACGCTTTGGAACATTGAGCTGTGTCACCTTATGATTTTGAATATGACATACCGGTCGTTTGAGTAGACCAACTCTAAGAGTTTACTGCGAATCATCTGGGTATCCAGTCGGTTTCGGTCGTAAACAATAAAGCCAATGTTGTTGTTTTCAATGTAATCTCGATAGTTGCGGGACGCCACAGTAAATTGGGCTGGTTTAAAATCAAACAACCCCTGCAAACTACTCCGCTGTAACGCTGAAAAACTATTTTTTGAAAGAGAAAGCACCTCATAGGAACACGCCACTGTCTGGTTTGCTTTAACATCACTGAATTGATACTGAAACCGCACCGCATCAATTTGCCTGCTGGCTAAAGCGCCGATGTTTCCCCACTGAGGCAAATCAACAAACCTGAAAGCAAACCCCAATTCGTTTGTGCTATCGTACAGTCCTATGTAGTTATCTTTCAAATCCAAGCTTGAAAAGCCAGCAACTGCCCAATCGGTTCCATGAGAAGATTTCAGGGGCACATCCCACGGGTTCACCCAATCCATCAACTGCGGAATCTGAGCCTTGTCAAAGTTGAATTGCAGATCAAAGAAAGTGCTCAAATACAGCGTTGCATTGTAGATTTGGCTTTTCAATGGGGTAAGAGACCAAGAAATGCTGGTAGCATAACTGTTGTTTGAAACTAGAATCGCCTCAGTTAAAACTAAGTCATCATTGGAATACAGAAACGTTATCTTCTTAGGGTAACCCTCATCCTCAAAAAAGATCTCTTTGCTTAAATCTGAAAGATTAAGCTCATGGTCGACATTATCTTTGGTATACAGCAATTTGTTGCCGGTTCCAGACGAGTACGAAACCCTATACCAAACATGATCAATAGAAACATAGCTCTCATCAAAAATGTCCCCTTTTGCTTCATAAGCTCTAAGCAAAGTATGCGGATGCTCAACCTCATAAGACAAGCTCAAGACCGACTCAGCAATCTCATTTCTCTGAATCACAGGATCAGTCTGGGCGGTAACGTTTTTTCCTGAAAAAGCCCTAAACCAAAAACCAGGAGTCTCAGTAACGACAACGGTTGTGTTTTCAGGGTAATTGTTTTTCAGCCAAACCCCTGCATCATACGCTTTTATGTCAGTGGTTGAGTAATAGACGCTGGCTTCCATGATGCTTCCATAAACAACATCAGAGCGAGAAACAAGCATCAAAGATAGCAAAACCACAACTGAAACGGTAACTATCTTCACCCAGTTCTTTCTAAAGAAACGTCTGTTGTTTGCATAGAAGCCTGAAACCTTGTCCGCTGCAAAAACCGCCGACACAGCCGCAAAGAGTACCAACGGAGGCATAACGTAGTAAATGAACCATTGAAAAGGCATATACAATCCAAAATAATGCGACTCAGCGAAAAAGAGCGGAACAAAAAAACTCAACAGTAATATGAGGAGGAAAATCGGTTTCTTCTGCACCTTTAGCAGGTAGCAGGCGATGGCAATTCCGCTCAAGCCAAAGAAGAATATGAAGCCAAAGTTCATTAGGAAGGCGTCAAGGCTTGTGTAGGGAATCTGGTAAGCGTAAGTTTTGATGGCGAAAAACACGTACTCAATGACAAGGTCTAGATAGGGAGCCATAGCTGAAAAGTAGTAGAGGAAAAACGCTATCCCCCCGCCAAAAATCAACGCCATTACAACCTTAAGATGCGCACCCCTCGACTTTATCAGCATAAAAAGCAGAATCGGCGGCATAATGAAAACCGCAAGAAAAGCCGCAAGCTGATGAGACAAAACAACCCCGAAGGCAGCAAAGAAAGCTACCAGCAGGTATTCAAAGCGTTCTGTTGCCAATGGCGTATAGAGAAACATCAAAAGCATAAACGCTAAAGCCAAAACCGTGGTGTAGCCGCCAAACTGGTTAACCTCATACATGGGAAAACTCATCAGCAGCAAAACAGCGGCAACAGCCCCAACTTTCTTACTAAAGAATCTGCTGCCAATTAAGTAAACA
>QYYE01000169.1 GCA_003589585.1 Candidatus Bathyarchaeota archaeon | reverse complement strand
TGTTGGATTGCCAGACCAAAACAGCCACCCCCTGCTCGCCCGACTGCATCGCGTATAAAACATGCATCACCCGCAAAAAGAAGCGCTGACTGGTGTGCGTATATACTTGCATGTTACATAATTTTATAAGCCTTTTCTGCCCATCCAAGATGCCCCAGACGGAGGCGAAAAAACAAAGTGTTAAGCAGAGACTGCGACGGATGCGAAAACCTGCACATGTGCAGTGAACGGTACCGCAAAGTCAGCAAAGACGAGAAAGTTTACTGCCCAGACGGCACAGCCCACCTAGTAGACCAAAACTAACCCCTTCACTTTTTTCTAATTCTTTTAGCAAGACAAAAATGCAACCCCACCAGAATACCCACTGCAAAGGTGAACAATGAGTGGACAAAGCAGACTTCCTACTATGGAGCAGAAAATACGACAAAGCCTTCGGCTGGCAAGCGCAGCGAGAGCGGGAGCTAGGTGCAAAATTCCGCAAGCAAAAAGCCTTAACAGTTAAGGATTTGGCGGCGGTTGTGGAGTGGAAGTTCAAGCAAGAACCAGAAAAGAAGCAGCGGGCGCTGGAGCTGGTGGCAAGAAACACCGAAGAAAAAGTGCAACGCGTAACCAGCCAAACCCTAAGCCTGCCCCAAGCCGACGACACCTACCGCATCAACTGCCTAACCACCCTCGAAGGCATAAGCCCAGTGCTCGCCAGCGCTATCTTGGCGTTTTTTGACCCCCACAACTACGGCATCTTCGACCAAAGGGTCTGGAAACCCCTGCTTGGCAATGCGCCGGCTGGCTTGTACACGCCGCAAAACTACGTTCGCCTGCTCGCTGCGATGCGTAAAACAGCCGCCAAACACAACCTTGACGCCAGAACCATCGATAAGGCACTGTACAAGAAAAGCCTAGACGAAACAGGCTAAACAAATTCTCGAAAAAACTACATTCTATCGAGGCATAGCCCGTTAGAGTGGCAGTTTAATTTGGAATTTAGTTCCCTCGCCGACAGTGCTCTCAAAGCTGATGCTGCCGCCTTGGGCTTCGACCAGCCGCTTAACAACCGCTAATCCTAACCCTTGCCCCTTAGCTTTTGTGGTGAACATGGGCGTGAAGACTTTCGCTTTCACTTCATCAGGTATACCAACTCCGGTGTCCGCGATGAATAGGTTGACGTTGTTTTTTTCTGGGTAGGCTGCGATTTCGAGTCTGCCGCCGTCTGGCATGGCTTGGATGGCGTTGTTGATTAGGTTGGTTAATGCCCTTCTGGTAAAGGTGGGGTCGACTCTTACTTTTGGCATTGGCTTGACGTTGAGCGATGTTTTGATGTTGTTGGGGATGGCGATTGCTTGAACCGCCTCAGCGATTAAGTTAGCCAAGTCCACGCTTTGCATTTCTGGAAATAGTTGCCTTGAATAGTCCTGCAGATCCGCTACGATTTTGTTGATGTATCCTATGCCCTGCTCGATGCTGTCGAGGCTTTCGTTGATGTTCTGTTTTGCCCCGTTCTGCGGCATGCCTGCTAATTCGGTTTTGATGAGATAGACCTCGCCGATGAGCGCCTGCAGCGGGTTGCGGATGTCGTGTCCCACCATGCCTGCTGTTTGGCCGATGGCGGCTAGACGCTCTTTCTCCTGCAGCTGCTTAGTGCGTTCCTCTACTAATTGCTCCAGGTGCTTGCTGTACTTTTGGATTTTTTCTTGGTCACGTTTGCGCTGGGTTATGTCGCGGACGCCACCTATGAAGAGCACGGTTTTGCCGTTTTGGTCTTTTACGGCTTTGGCGGTGTCTTTGACGGTAATGTAGTTGCCGTTTTTGTGGCGGAAGCGGTATTCGAGGATGTACTTGTCTATTTTCGGGTCTTCCTCCGCGGCTTTTAGGGTTGCTACCACGTGTGGGACGTCGTCTGGGTGCATTTGGCTAAGGACCCAATCAACTGTGTAGTCGATTTCGTCTAGTTTGTAGCCTACGAGTTCGTGTGTTCCGCGGAGGGCTTGTATTTTTCCTGTTTTAACGTCTGTTTCATAAACCATGACGTCTGCTGCTTCAGCTACGGCTCGGAAGCGTTCTTCGCTGCGTCTGAGTGCCTCTTCTGCTTGCTTTTGCTCGGTCACGTCTTGGTCGACGCCTACCACAACGCTGGCTTTTCCCTGGGCGTCTACTTTTATTACTTGGCGTTGAGCGTGAAGCATACGGATTGAGCCGTCAGGTCGGATTATTCGGTAATCAAACTCTTCTCTGTGGTTTAAGCCAGCCGACAACATGGTCTGCGCGTTTTTAAGGGCTGAGGCCTGGTCGTCTGGGTGGATGAAGCTTGCGTACTCTTCCCATGTGAACCCTTCCGCTCTGGGTTTAATTCCGAAGACAAGAAACATGCCGGGGGACCAGGTGGCTCTTGGCTGTGAGGTGTCCAGTTCCCAGCTGCCAAAATGCGCTACCTGCTCTGCTAGTCTAAGCAGTTTAGTATTTTGGTCCGAGGGTTCGCATGCCTTTTGCTTTGTGGTTTTTCGATGTTTTGGCGGCAGTAAGTGAGAATTAGAAGAGGAGGCAGTCAAACCTGTTTGCCTCACATTATATTAGTCCTGAAGTCTGCTAATAAGACTTTTCAAGCAACAAAAAAACTAGAACCTTTAGTTTTCATGCATAAAACAGAAAAGCATTGAACTCATATTAATGGTAGAGTCGCCTATGAAGACCCTGAAAGAGATAACCTCCACCATAGAAGCCCTAAAACCCCAACTCAGCGAACAATACGGAGTGGAAACCATCGGCGTCTTCGGCTCCTACAGGCGAGGAGAACAAACCAAAAAAAGCGACATAGACATCCTTGTAACATTCAAAGAGGATGCTCACCCCGGTTTTTTCAAGTTCTTGGAATTAGAGGAGTTTTTAGCACAAAAGCTCGGCGTAAAGGTGGATTTAGTATCAAAGGGAGCGCTCAAGCCATATATCGGCAAGCGTATTCTTGAGGAAGTAGTTATGGTATGAAGAGCCGAGATTACAGGGATTTTCTACATGACATTTTAGAAGCCGTAACAGACGTTGAAAGCTTCATCGGCGATTTAACATACGATGAATTTGTCAAAGATAGAAAAACTCTAAATGCAGTTATGCGAAGTGTTGAAGTTATCGGAGAGGCTACCAAAAACCTTCCAGACAAGATTAAGACAGAATACAAGGGTGTGCCTTGGAAACGGATGGCTGGCATGAGAGACAAAATAATCCATGGTTACTTCGGACTAGACAAAAAGACCCTCTACAGAACCGCCAAGGAAGATATCCCACCACTAAAAGCGTCAATCAAAAAAATCTTAAAAGAACAAGAAAAAGACGCCCAACTGCCTTAGCAACAAGTCATACAATAAACCCTCGTGAAAAGCTTAGAGTTTTGAGCAAAGCTTAAGTGCGTTGTAAACACATCTGTTTACGGTGCAGTCAGAATGACTCAAGTACAACTCAGGCTCCCAGAAAAAACACTCGAACAAATCGACCAGTGGGTCAAAGAAGGCAAATTCAAAAGCCGTAGCGACGCCATAAAAACCATAATCAGCCTCTACGAAGAACGAGAAAAAACCCGCAAATTCTACGCCATGCTGCAAAAAAGAAGCAAAGAAGCCGAAGAACACCCCGAAAGGCTAGTCCGCTTAGAGGACATTTAACTTGACTTATGAATTGCTGCTGGACCCCCGGGTTGCCAAGGCATTAAAAAAGCTTGACGAAAAGACCAAAACAAGACTAAAAAAAGCAATAGCAGAATTATCAGACGACCCCTACAAGGTCGGCGAGCCAATTCATCCTTCACAGTTTTGGAAATTAAAAGAAGGCGAC
>QYYE01000168.1 GCA_003589585.1 Candidatus Bathyarchaeota archaeon | reverse complement strand
CACAGGGGTGCTTGAACGTGCTTTCCAATGTTCTCCGTGGAACCGAACAAACCCATCCCTGCCTGGACCTAATTCATCTATGGTTGTGGCGACTTGTCCGACAAATTCAAGAAGACGGCTTTTCTTTTTTGTGGTTTTGAAGACTTTGTATAGGGCAAACAGTAGGAATCCTCCGATGACTGCTGCTAGGGTTATGACGGCGCTCATGAAAAACCCCTTACCCGTTTAATGTTGTAAATTGGAACATTGGGAAAGAAGAAAGGAGAGAAGCCTCAGTTCAACTATTTTTTGGTGGGTGTTTCGCTTGCCTTGACCGCTCGTGTTAGCGCAGCAACCTTGCTTAATTCAGTTACATCAGAGGTTGAGGTGACCACTATCAGGTTCTTTTCACGTGAGATTTCAGCCAACGTTTGAAGCTCCCGCAACTTCAACGATATGGGGTTCTTGGCGTACTGCTCTGCCGCTTCAGTCATCTTTGTAGCAGCTAAAAACTCGCCTTCAGCCACAATGATTCTGGACCGCCTCTCCCGCTCCGCCTCCGCCTGTTTCGCAATTGCCCGCTGCATCTCAATGGGCAGTATGACGTCGCTAATGACGACTGCACTGACTTTGATGCCCCACGGGTCAGTCATCTCGTCAAGCTCCTGCTGTATCTGTTTGGTTAACTCAGGGGTCTTAGTTAACAAATCGTCAAGTTCAGCGTGCCCCAAAATGTCCCGAAGCACGGTTTTGGATAGGTTCTGGGTTGCACTAACGTAATCTTCCACTTCAATGACCGATTTGACAGGGTCAACCACACGGTAGTAAACAAAGGAATCCACGTCACATCGGATGTTGTCCTTGGTGATTACCTTGATTAACCTGGCGTCATACGTGACGGTTCGCAAGTCGATAACTCGGATTCTGTCAAAGAGCGGAATAATAAAAAACAGGCCTGGACCTTTAGGGCCGACAAGACGCCCCAGCCTAAAAAGCACACCTCGCTCGTACTCTCGCACAATTTTGATGGATGCAGACAAAAAGGCTGCTAAAAAGAGCAAGATAAACGCGATTGGGAGAATTATTTCAATCAAATGCTACTCCTCAAAAGAGATTAACGGTGCACTCAGTAAAAGTTTTTCGCTTACCAGATATGCCAAGGTTGCTAAAAAGAGGTATAGTTTTTCTCCAAGCAACAGAGACACGCTAGCCTGAGCTTGCTAAAGTTCAATCAAACAAAGAAAAAGGAAACTGGTCAAAGCCCAAAAGCTCTGCCGCGGAAAGTCACGGTGCTGGTAATACTTCTTCAACTTCCATGATTGAGGCAACTGGAACGTTTATTTTATCCATCGCCGTCAACACTGCATCGCTGTTTTCTGCCTCAATGATGAAAGCAACTCTGCCTTCTCCAGTGCAGCAATAGCATGACTTCAAAGAAACATCTTTTATGTCGCCTCTAGCGAGCATTTTAGCTGAACCTTCGGCGCATGTTCGCGGATCTTTGCCTGAACGTAAAATGGCTGAATTAACCAAGTAACGTGCCATAAAAACCACATCTACAGTACTAGTTGTAGACGCATTTTATAAATTTATTCAGCGCTGCCACCCAAACGCAAAACAACATCGCCTTTGCCCTTGCAAGCCAAATTGAATAACCTTTAATTGAACGAGACCACACAATTATCATCAACCAATTATCAAAAATAAACCAAAAGTACGGCTTGTTTAATTGAAAACCAAACATAGCAGCCCTAAAATTTTCAGAGGCAAAAGAAGATGGTAACCAAACATGCCCAAGCAGAGGAAGATGAACTAATGATAGCTGTCCAAATAGAACTTGACCAAACCGTCACTAAAGAAGTATGCGATGCCGTTTACGAAACCGCCAGCCTTCCACCGCAAGAAAAAACCGAGGAAACCCTCGAAAAAGAATGCAAAACCCGCAAAAGCACCATAATGAGCGTTATCTTAAACTCGGTGAGCCTGCAGCGGTTGTACTTTATTGTCCGCTCCACCATAATGGCTTCCATAACAGGCCTTTTGACCTTCGCCATAATCAGCGCCTTGGAAATCACAAACTTCTTTGCACTGGTTTTCTTGGGTGTCATGATATTTTTTGTTTCCCTTGTCGCCTCAAGAGTGCTCGACAAACCCATAGTTAAAATATGCATAAAAACAATCAGTTTCCTAAAGAAACACCGCCGCATAAAAGACTTTGTGCTGAGCAGATTCTAAGAAGCCTGCAGAGCAAACAACGGCTTTTTTTGATGTTGTTGCAGTTTTGCAGTCACATAATTATATATCGCCAAAACACCACTATACTGGGTTAAGGTGATATTTGGTGACTGAACCAATCTATGCATGCCCATACTGTGACACGCCGGCGTGGAGAACCCGCTACATGCTGTGGAGACACATGAGCGAATGCCTCAGAAAAACCAGACCCACGTATGCCATGCAAGAGAAAACGGATCCTCATCTACTGATTGTTAAAGCATAAAAATCACAAGCTCCCTTTTCTTAATTTAGTACCTTTTTGGACATATATCGATTTTTGGAATATGTCGGTTTCCGAAATATTAGCATATTAATTATTACGATATCTTTTATTTTCAACAGTGAACCGGGGGCAGGTTCAAGTGTCAAACCAGCAATTAACCATCCCAAGCATGCAAGTCATCATACTAACCAAAGATGAAATCCAAAATGTCAAGTTTGAAACAACCCTAATGCAAGCCGTTGACGACAGCTTCCTAGCGTTGGGCTTTACGGTTAAAGACGCAATTTATCGCCAGCTGGAGAGTGCGTTTGGAATAAAAAAGCAGGAGATACCCCTCAAAACTGAAGCGTTCGCCAATTCGCTGGCAGCAATCTTTGGACAAGCCTCCAAAACGATTGAAATCAGAATAATCAAAGAGCTCCACGGCAAAACTGGGTTTGCTTGCAAGCCAAAAAAAGACCTGGTGTTTACTGAATACCTAACCGAGCTGCAAAGATATTTAGAGGCTCATTAGGAAATGGTTGTTTGCTTAGATTACCGTTAACGTCAACGTCGATTTTATGCTAGACAAGTTCTTGATGCGTTGAAAAATAATTTCCCGCAGGGTTTCCATGGATTCGGCGCTAACCCTGGCGATAATGTCGTAAGCTCCACGTGAAAGATACACCTCGTTGACACCTTCAACGTGTTTGAGGTCATCAAACGCCAGGTGTGCAGCGTCAATTTCCGTGGTTATGAAAACAAAAGCACTTCTTTTAGGCCTAACAAAAGCTTTCTCTTCAGAAGGAATAGTGCTTAATGATATATCCAAATCAGCAAAAACAGATTCCAAACAATTCACCTCAACTTACCTTCTAATTCAGCTTAGGTTGCTATTAAATCTGCGTTGCTGGCTAGCTACAACAACAAAACGTTAAAAATGCCAAGCTAATGCAAACGGGCTGCTGCAGGGAAAGGGGAATGTTGGTTATTGGTGTTTTTAGCCGCTGGTTGTGTTGCACTGGATAAGCGAGTAAATTTCGTATTTGTCGCCAAGCACTTTTCTGCCATCCAAATACCCCAGCTCAATGAGAAAGCCGATGCCCGCAACTTTGCCGCCTAACTTCTCCACCAACTCAATGTTAGCTTTCACTGTGCCGCCTGTCGCCAGCAAATCATCAATAAGCAAGACGTTTTGACCCTTTGCTATAGCGTCTTGGTGCATTTCGATGGTGTCGCATTCGTACTCTTTCTTGTAGGTTAAATCAACACACTTGTACGGTAGCTTGCCTTTTTTGCGGATTGGAACAAAGCCAACTCCAAGCTCGTAAGCCAACGCTGCACCCACAATGAAGCCTCTTGCTTCGTTTGAGGCGATTACGTCTATGGGTTTGCCTCGGTAGTGGTCAGCTAACTGCTTGATGCTTTCCCGTAAGCAATCTTTGTCTTTCAAAAGCGGGGTGATGTCCCAGAAAACTACGCCTTTAAACTCGGG
>QYYE01000167.1 GCA_003589585.1 Candidatus Bathyarchaeota archaeon | reverse complement strand
TAAGCGACAGCGCCAGATCAAAAGGTTTTGACCAAGCATTAAAAACAGAATGCATTATCGCCCAAGACATCGCTGACCTCGTAGAAGGACTTGTTGGACCCAAAGGAGTAGCCCTCAGCATCAGGGAATTAAGCAGCAAGATAGCGCGTGAAGAGATAGCCTTCAAGGTAGCTGAGGAGATTGCTCATGGCAAATTCGGTCACATGGAACCTGAACAAGCCGCTGAACAAGCAATCCGAACAGCTTTGGCAATTTTCACTGAAGGCTTAACTGCCGCGCCCATACAGGGCATAGCTCAAATAAAAATAAAAACCAATGCTGACAGAACAAGATATCTGGCCATTTATTTTGCTGGGCCAATACGGTCTGCGGGCGGAACTGACCAAGCGTTAACTCTTATTGTCGGCGACTTCGTCCGCATACTCTTAGGACTTGATAAGTATAAGCCTACAGAGGAAGAAGTCTCCCGCTTCGTAGAAGAGCTGCGGCTGTATGAGCGGTCAGTAGGGCGCTTCCAATACCACATACCCGACGAAGAACTAAAGAAGGCTCTTGGTTTAATCCCGGTTGAAGTCACAGGCACCGAGTCAGACCCCATTGAGGTTTCCTCCTACAGGAATCTGCAAAGGGTAGAAACAAACCGTGTCAGAGGCGGCGCTCTTCGAGTGGTCAATGATGGCATCGTGGGGCGTGCTCAGAAGGTTCTAGTGGTAACCGAGAAGCTTGGGTTTCAAGGTTGGGATTGGCTAAGAGACTTCAAAAAGAAATCTGAAAAGAAGTCTGGCGGCTTTATGGATGATGTTATTGCAGGCAGACCAATCTTTGCTTTTCCATCAAGGCGCGGAGGTTTTAGGCTCAGGTATGGCAGGTCAAGAAACACGGGGCTTTCTGCTGTGGGTATTCATCCAGCTACTATGCTTGTGGTGGAGAGTTTTCTTGCCGCCGGCACCCAGATGCGGCTCGAACTTCCAGGAAAAGGCGGGGTAACGGTTCCAGTGGACGCTGTTGAGCCACCCGTTGTTTTATTGAAAGATAACTCTGTGGTTAGGGTGACGCTGGAGAATTTTGCTGCTGTTAAGGGTAAGGTTGAGAAAATCTTGTTCTTAGGCGACATCCTCATTGCCTTCGGCGACTTTCTCTACACCAACAAGACTCTTTCGCCTTCAGGGTACGTTGAGGAATGGTGGGTTAAAGACCTGCAAGCTGCTCTTAAAGAAAAATTTAGCCAAAACCTGCCAAGCGCAGCCGAAGCCACTGAAATTTCTCTGGAGCGATTGAATGGTTTTTTGGAAGACCCCTTCAAGAACAAGCCTACAGTAAAAGAAGCTATTCTGTTAAGCCTGAAATTGGGTGTGCCCCTGCATCCAAAAGCTACGCTCTTTTGGACCAGCCTGTCCTCTATTCAAGAGATTGAGTTGCTCAAGAAATGGCTGTCTTCCTGTGAGGTTGCCTTTAACGATGGCATGGCTTGTAAGATTACAGGAGAAGCTGCCTCCGATGTGATGGGCACTTTAAGGAAAATCCTAGTTCCGCACAAAGTTTTAGACGAAAAAATTGTGCTTGGAGGCGAAGATGCCGCCGCCTTTGCTTTTAGCCTTGGTTATGGCACAACAAAAATGGTTGAAAACTCTCAAGCGGGTTCCGTGTTGGAGGCTGTTAGCTTACTTTCTGGAGTAGAAGTGAAAGATAAGGCGCCTTCTTATGTGGGTGCACGCATGGGCAGACCTGAAAAGGCTAAACGGCGAGAAATGCGGCCCCTGGTTCACGTGCTTTTCCCTGTAAGCCTTGCTGGTGGTTCACATAGGGATTTTGGGGAAGCCGCAAAGAAGGGGCCCGTGTTTGTGGAGGTTGTTAAGCGCAAATGTCCAGAGTGCAAAACCTACACCATGAAAGTAAAATGCTCAACCTGCGGCTGCGACACAGTGGTAGAGAATAGTTGTCCTCGCTGCGGCAGGTCCCTGAAGGATAACAGTTGCCCCACATGCAAAGTCAACGCTGTACGGTATCAGCGACAGCCAGTTAATTTTAAGGAGTTGCTTGATGGAGCCTGCCAATCGCTGGCATTATCGGTTCCTAAGCTTCTGCGTGGGGTTAAAGGTTTAACTAACGAGGATAAAACTCCAGAGCTTGTGGAAAAAGGCGTTTTGCGGGCAAAGCATGATCTATCCGTTTACAAGGATGGCACCATACGCTTTGACGCCACAAATGCACCGCTAACTCACATTACACCTGCTGAAGTGGGCGTTTCCGTGGAAAAGATGAAGCAGCTAGGCTACCTCTACGATACCCATGGATTACCCTTGACCGGCCCAAACCAGGTTTGTGAACTTAAAATTCAAGACGTAGTGATTCCTTGGCGTGCAGGAGAATACTTTGTCCAAATCGCCGCCTTCATCGATGAGCTACTCACCAAAGTCTACAAGCTTCCAGCATACTACAATGTTGAGAAGCCTGAGGACATGGTGGGGCATCTACTTTTTGGCTTGGCTCCCCACACCTGCGCTTGCATCTTGGGACGGGTAGCTGGATTTACCGACCGCAATGTTATCTATGCGCATCCTGTTTGGCACTCAGCTAAACGACGAGACTGCGATGGCGACGAAGACGCTATCATGCTGGCTCTGGATACGCTACTGAATTTTTCACGCGTGTATTTGCCTGAAAAGATAGGCGGAATTATGGATGCACCTATACTGCTGATTCCGTTTGTCAATACCCAAGAGGTGCAACGGCAAGCGCATGATTGTGACGTTGATGCTTCTTACCCGCTTGAATTCTACAAGAAAACCTGGGAAAAATCCGAAGTTAGGGCTGTGAGCCCCTTTATGGATGTTATCAGCCACAGGCTTGGAACAGAAGCGCAGTTTGAGGGCTTCAGCTACACGGTTCCTGTTACCAACATAAACCTTGGCAACGCCAATAGCTCCTACAAAGAATTCAAATCAATGATTGACAAACTCAACATGCAGCTTGCTTTAGGCGAAAAAATTGATGCAGTCGACGCCAGAGAAGTTGCCCTAAAAGTCCTAAACACCCACTTCATGAGGGACATTGCAGGCAACCTGCGCGCCTTCTCAACTCAGGGGTTTAGGTGCAAATCTTGTAACAAAAAGTTTCGACGGTTGCCACTGAAGGGAAAATGCCCGTTTTGCGGTGGACAGCTCACACTTACGGTTTACCGAGGAGGTATTGAGAAGTATCTTGTCGCTGCACAACAACTCGTGGACAAATATGGCTTGCCCAAGTATTACACGCAACGCATGGACCTAATTAAAGAAGAGATCGCAGCTATGTTTGACAACAAAAAGCCAAAGCAGGCCACGCTTTTTGATTTTAAATAAAGCTTTTCAATACAAACAACGCTTTATCTATCGGTGAAAAGAGATTAAGCCTGTTTCACATCCGAACGCTTACTTAAAGAACACTCGCAATGTACGCAGTGGTCTTGCGGCTAGAACCAAAATTTTGGCTTTGCTTGAGCAACAAGGCTTTAATGCTTCCAAACTTGCCAAAGAAGCCGCTTTGTCGTATGGTGTTGTGGTTTATCATCTTAAGCTTCTGCGAAACGAGGGCACGGTACAACGTAAGGGTAAAAGGCGGTATGTTTGGTTGACAACGGGTTTGGGGCAGAAGCGTTTGAGTTAGAAGATGCATTGACATGGTGAATGCTGGCATTTTGGGCAAATATTATTGTATTTGTTGACGGCGGCTTTTTCCAGGTCAATTCCCATCACGTTTGCGAGGGATGCAAGCCACGCGATGACGTCGGCGAATTCTTTCTCGGTTGCTTCACGGTCACTTCCCTTCAATTCTTCGCCGAGCTCGGCAACTTCGTCAACCAGCCAGTTAAAGGTGCCTTCTACTCCGCGTTCTGAGTCGCGTTTGTAGTAGAGGCGTTTCATCATGTCTTGGAATTCATGGATTTCCATTGGTGCTCACAAAGGACTGTTCAGGATTGGCTATTATA
>QYYE01000166.1 GCA_003589585.1 Candidatus Bathyarchaeota archaeon | reverse complement strand
CATAGACGATCTTCTAAGAAACAAAGTGATTAAACTTCGCACAAGGTATGAGTGGGGACCCAAAAAGATTGCCGGTTATCTTTCTCACAAGGGCTACACCATTGACAATAATCAAGCCTACAGAATCATATGTGAAGCAGGCCTAAATCACCCAGTTTCTGAGCCCAGAAAGACCTGGGGAACAAAGCGTTTCCAGCGAGAACACAACAACAGTCTATGGCAAGCTGACTTTAAGCTGTGTGATGACGACTATTGGATGATAAGCTATCAAGATGACCATTCCAGGTTCATCACTGGCTCGACAAAAATATGGAGTCCTACTGGTGAGAACGCTATTTTGCTGCTGGATAGAGCTGTCAAGAAGTATGGCACTCCCAAGCAGATCCTAACGGATCATGGAACACAGTTTAAGCCTGCTAGAGGAGATACGTCAATGTTTGATTTGCACTGTCGTGATTTGGGCATTGAGCATATTACTGCAAGCGTTCGCAGGCCTACTACTTGCGGTAAGATTGAAGCTTTCCATAAAGCATACCAAACAGAGTCTCGCCTGTTCAAAGAACACTGGAGTTTCATCCGCTACTATAACTATACAAGGCCTAATGAAGGGATAAACTATTTAACGCCAGCAGAAGTATACCTCAAAAACGAAGTGTTACCCATTTTCTAGATAGAACAATGTTTGCTATACAACCAAAAAAGTGAATTAAGAAAAGAGCAGAGGATAAACGGTTTTAGGCTTGGTTGTTTAGTGGGTCTTTTATTGTTAGGTTGGTGTTTTTGTAGGTTATTTTTTGGTGTTTCAGGAGTCCGTTGTCGTGGGTGTACATTAGGGGTGTGTTGTTTGCTAAGAAATTCGCTATTATGAGGGAGTCTCTTCCGCGTAGTTTATAATGGACGGCTAGTTCGAGAGCTATGGCACTGGTTTTTCTTGTTTGGTTATAGAATTCTACATAAGGGTTTCTTAACAGCAGTCTTATTCCGTGAGCTGCTTCTTCCGCGTGCCATTTCTCACCAAAAACCAAGACATTGTAGGTTTCGTGGATGGTTGTGGGGTTTATGGCAATTTTGTTTTCTGGCGACAAATTAAGCAGTAGGCCGTTTAGCTGTTTGTTTTCTGGGTAATCCTCATCCAAAGCATAGCATATTATGTTGGTGTCCAAACCAACAATCATTCTTCTTCGCCCTTCCAAATGGCCTTCATCTGTTCCGGCGTCCAATGCTCTGGTTTTCCCGTTCGTCGATGCTTGGATTTGATAACTTTGCGCAATTCTTCAACAGGGTCTTCTTTTTTGCCCGGCAGGAGGAGGAAGCCTTCGGGCGTTCGTTTTATGGTGGCGGTTTCCCCGATTTCTTTTCGGATTTCGGCTGGAATGCAGATTCTGCCTTTGGAATCTACTTTTACGTTAACCTGCTCAACTAACTCCATATCAATCCCACACTCATAGTGGGAAATGATAGATTTAAAACTTCTCAAAAACAGCAAACCATTGAATCATGGGAGTTTGAGCCTGTGTTGTACCAATAGGTTTTTCCCAAGAACCCTTAAATAATAAAAGCAGTAGTCGATAGTTAAGCCTAATAATCTTTCACGATTAACCCACTGGATTGGAGAGTTGAGCTTGGTACATCAAGAATGCATAAACTGCAAAACACAGTACGGCATAGATGAGATTGTTTACTTCTGCAGAAAATGCGGAGACATCCTTGAGATAAAATTTGGCATGACTGAACTGGGGGAAAAGCTCAAAGCCAGCGACTGGAAAAAAACGCCCATCTCTGTTTGGCGTTACCGAGACTTCATGCCTATCCATGAAGCCACCCGCCTGGTAACCCTCAGCGAAGGCGGCACAGGCCTGCATCGTTCCCAACGCCTCTGCGACGAGCTGGGACTTAAGCAGCTATACGTTAAAAATGAGGGAGAAAACCCCACAGGCAGCTTCAAAGACCGAGGCATGACAGTGGGCGTCACCAAAGCTGTTGAACTGGGCGCACGACACGTAATCTGCGCTTCAACAGGCAACACCAGCGCCAGTTTAGCCGCTTACGCCGCCCGTGCAGGAATAAAATGCACTGTCCTGATTCCCTCAGGCAAAATCGCTTACGGCAAACTCTCGCAATCCATGATTCACGGCGCAAAAGTCCTGCAGGTCCGCGGAAACTTTGACCAAGCCTTAGAGTTTGTGCTAAAACTCGCCGAGAAACACAAAGACATCTACCTGCTAAACTCAATTAATCCCTTTCGCATCGAAGGGCAAAAATCTTTGGGCTTTGAAATCTGCGAGCAACTTGGCAATGAAGCGCCAGACCGCATAGTCATACCAGTGGGCAACGCGGGAAACATCAGCGCGGTGTGGAAAGGCTTAACCGAATTTTATAAACTTGGCATTATAAAGAAACTGCCCAAGATGACTGGCATACAAGCTGCAGGCTCCGCGCCTATCGCCCAAGCCATCAAAACCAACAGCGAAAAAATCACTCCAGTAGAGCACCCTGAAACCATAGCTACAGCCATCCGCATCGGCGCGCCAGTCAGCTGGAAAAAAGCCGTCAACGCCATCCGCGAATCCCACGGAACCGCCGAAACCGTCACGGATGAGGAAATCTTGGATGCACAAAAAATCCTTGCACGGGTCGAGGGCATTTTTGTGGAGCCCGCAAGTGCATCATCAATTGCCGGCTTGAAAAAGCTGGTTAAGAGCGGCGTTATCGGCAGGGATGAACGGGTAGTCTGCATAACCACAGGGCACGGGCTAAAAGACCCCGATACAGCGATTAAGCAGAGCGAGAAGCCGGTTGAGGTGGACGCGGAAATGTCAGCGATAGAAAACGCTTTAGGCTTGAAAAAACAAGCAATCCTAGCACGGTGACACTGCATGAGAATTATCCTGGTTGGCTATGGCGTAGTCGGAAAGGGCGTAACCAGCATTCTTGCCCGACGATACGAGGAAAAATTCACCAATTACGGTTTTAACCCAAAAATCGTTGCCATAGCCGACATAGACGGCGCAGTCATCAACCCCCGGGGGCTAAGCCCTGAAAAACTGGAAGCAATCAAGCAGCGGGGCTACCCAATATCTGCAGACCCAGAGTTTGGGCACCCGGGAAAGACAGCTTTAGACGTTATTGAGTCGGTTGAAGCCGAAGTGGTGGTTGAAGTAACACCAGTCAACATCAAAAACGCTGAACCAGCCCTATCACACATCACCAAAGCCTTTAAAACAGGAAAACACGTTGTCACCACCAACAAGGGACCATTAGCCCTAGCAATGCCAGCCCTCACAGAACTAGCCGAATACAACAAGGTTTACCTCAGGTTCAGCGGCACAGTCGGCGGCGGAACACCCATGCTGGAGTTCGCAAAAAGATGCCTCGCAGGAGACAAAATCCTAGCCATAAAAGGCATACTAAACGGCACAACCAACTACATACTAACCGAAATGTCCCAAAACCGCATAAGCTTCCAAGAAGCACTGGCAAACGCGCAGAAGCTTGGCTACGCCGAGAGAGAGCCGTCCATGGATATTGACGGGTTTGATACCGCCGCCAAAGTGGTAATTTTGGCAAACTGGATAATGAACCGGAAAATAACCTTAAAGGAGGTTGACAGGACGGGCATTCGCGACGTGTCCTTGCAGGCGCTTGATGAGGCTTCAAAGAGGGGAAACACAATCAAGCTTATAGGTTCAATAGACGGCGACACTCCAACGGTTAAACCTATGGAAATCGCCAAAACCAACCCCTTATGCGTCAGCGGAGTCCTAAACGCCATAACCTTCTCAACCGAATTCGCGGGCGAGCAGACCCTTGTCGGCAGAGGTGCAGGCGGAATGGAGACTGCCAGTGCAGTTTTAAGAGACCTCTTAGACATAAGACATAAGTTAGCAACCAAGATGTTAAGATAACCTAAATCAAGGAATGTAGGAAAAAAATGAAAAAGATAGTGATGAAGTTTGGCGGAACCAGCGTAGACACTGGCGAAAACATACGCC
>QYYE01000165.1 GCA_003589585.1 Candidatus Bathyarchaeota archaeon | reverse complement strand
CCCGAAGGTTAAAGCCAAGAGATACCCTTGCTATCCAATTGGCTGTCTTGCTGATTATTTTTCTGGTGAAGGGCCAGCCCAAGATTTCTCCACCCTTGCAGTACCTGCTGCCGATTACTATGCCGCAGTCTCCTTCAGCCATAGTGGTTAATAGTTGAGGTATAGCTTTGGGGCTATGCGAGTAATCGGCATCCATCGTAACAACATACCGAGGAATGCTACTTGAGGTTAAGAAAAACTTGAAGCCATCCGTAATGGCTGAGCCCAAACCTCCTTTTTTCTCCCGCACACACAAAGCAATGTTGCCGTATTTTCCTTGTAGGCTCTGAACTATTTTGGCGGTGTTATCTGGGCTTGAATCATCAATTACCAGTATGGATGTATCCAGCTTTAAGTCTTCGATGTCATCAATTAACCTTGAAATATTTTCTGCCTCTCTGTAAGTTGGAAGAATCACCCCAACTTCCGAGTCAACCATACTACCGATTAACTGATGATAACCCATAAAAACCTAACTCATACCTAATAGCAGGTATTGTGCACTAATAAACATTAATTTTTGACTACGAGGGCTTTTGCTTGCGCTTATAGTAGCCAAGCGGATGGTAAATTCGGCGACACAAATCATCCCTGTTCTTGCATACCCCATGCGTCTGCAAAACTGAACAACGAGGAGGAGTATACTTTGTAGCTGAACCTCGCTCGCCTGCAATATGCTCAATCTGATAACGCGTCAACCGCTCGTTAAAGTCCGAAAAATTGCGGAACAGGTCAAGCACCTTTTCAGGCGGCATCCCAATGGTAACAAGAAACGTGGTTAAGGTGAAACGCCCCATGTGGGAAAGGTGACGGCTTGAAGTCACTGCCTCGTAGAGGGCATTTATGCAGGGCGGAAAAGCCTCCTGAACAATCACTTTTGGAAAAGTCTCAGTTTCCATTTCCCCCAATTTTTCTGCCGCCAGCTTGTTTAGCTTCTCAGCTATCTCCTCAAGTTCAGGAGGAAACTTGGCTTGCTTTACGTCGAGGCGTTTTTCAATGCGCCGTCGGATTTCCTCTTCGAGCAGTCTTGCAACGTCTTTTTTGTTTAGGTAGATGTTTCCTTTGGATAGTATGCTGTTGGTTAGTTTCCACTTTTTGTCCCTCAGATGCGTGGTGTTTCTTAGGTAATCAGCAAAATGGACAATAAACTCTGAAGGCGAACTACTGTTTTCTGGCGAGGCGAGGGTTAAGTTCCAATCGAAGTCTTGGGCAACTTTCAAAACCTTTTCTTTTGGCTCAAGAACCAAGTCGCTGGATGCCTGCTTCGCCTCGGCTAGTGCATACCGTTTTTTGACAAAAGAGTTATCGGTGGCGATAACCAGCAAAAGAGCAACTGGAAAAGAGGCAATTTCAAGGTCAATATTCTTTGAACCTTTGTTGATTGCCCTGTAGACTATCGCTTCATTTACCCGTTCCTCCGCCCGCTTTAGAATCTGATCCATGCCTGCGCTTGTTAAATCGTCAATTTGCAAATTCAGCGGCTTGATGTATTCAGCGGTTTCTTTTAAAAAAGGGTATTTGGCTAAATCGTTTTTGGTGAACGATGCCCCTGCCGCTTGCAAATTTTTTGCCAGCATTACTCAGTTTCTATTCTTGGCGCCAGGAAAAACGTTAGTTTTCCTTCTTTAGTCTGCTGAAAATCAATCTTCACCGGCATGTCAGTTGAGAACTCCAGTGTGGCGATGTCTGAGGTTGCTGAGGCTGCTTTTATGATTTCCGAGAGGTAGCTAAGACTAAAGGTTGCTTTAGCATTCTCCTTGGCTTCCAAATCCAAAAGAGCATCGCTGCCTTTCTGCAGAGTTATGGTTGCACCCATCAAATCGCCCGTGGCGCTCAGGGTCAGCTTTTCTGGGTCAGCTTCGATTCTCACGTGGTCGCTTACCAGCTGGGCATCCTCTATGGCTTGGCTTAGACCAGAGGTTGTGGTTTTAGCCTTAATGTTGAAGGTGATTTTTGGCGTAGGAACTTCTTCTTCAGAGGCTTCAAGCGTTGGCATGGTAAAGTTTCGGCTGTACTTGCCCGTTATCTTAATTTGCAGTCTTCCCGTCTTTTCATCAAGGGAGAGCTCGACTGCTTCATCGCGTCCTGCCCGCTTGAGAAGTTTAAGCAGTTCACTGATGTTTAGGCAGATTTTGGTTGGCTCCGTGGCGGTGTATTCTTCAAAAATGGTTTTTGGCCATTCGAAATCAATCATGGCAACCCTTGAGGGGTCCATGGCGCGTAATTTTAAGCCTTCAGGGTCGATTTTGAAGGTTGCTTCGTCGACTAGGATGGAGATGGCGGTTGCCATATCTCTTAAGAGTTTAGCGTCAGACACTTTGAGCTTAAACATGATTACCTTTCCTCGCTAATGCTTACAGTATAGGGTTATATTAGCTTATCATTACACTCTGAGTTTATAAATTTGTTCTACTAAAACCCGAAAACATGTGCTTAACCAGTAAAATCAACCAGCCTGAACCTGCCAGCGACAAAGAGTGCCCAACGGCATCAAACCGCAACCAAGAAGAAGTAAGCATTACAAAAAGCAAAACAAGAATGAAAGGGGAGTTTAACTGTACTCCCTAAAAGTGTAACTGCATTTGGTGCAACGCAGAAACTGAGTTGAAGATTCGTCTGCACCGCGCGTTTGCACCTGCCAAACGTAAGCGGTGTTGTTTCCGCAACGTGGGCATTCAACCCTCACTGTTGGGAGCGTACGCAGTTTTTGCTCTTCTTTACCTATCACAGCTACAAACTGCTGAGGATTATGCTGAATAACTTTTGGCGCAACTTTAGGCTCAATATTTTTGCCTTCTTCAGGCTTCTTGTACCCGCACTTGGGGCAGGCAAGAACTAATAAAGCCTCTTTTCCGCTCTTGGATTTCTTTGGCTCAAGACGAGAACCACACCTAGGACAGAATTCCATATTTCGTTACACCGTCATTTGTTTTGGATTCCCTTAGCAAAGTACCTTTTAAACTTTTTCCAAATCAGCCTTTTCAGAGGTCAAGCCAGATGCAATCAAATGAGCAACGCGCAAGGGCTCAGGTAAACTGCTTCTTGTCGCAGTCAACCGAATAATCTTTCGAGCATCACTCTCGGAAATACCAGCGAATTCCATGAAGACCTTTGTTTCCTCTCGGGTTGCAACTTCAAAAATTTCGCCTGCATCAACAACTGCTTTCCAGCGTTCTTCACTTTTGGGCAGGTTTTCCAGTGCATCACGAATTGCTTTTAAATCAGGCATGTCACGGGTTAAGGCAACAACGGGAAGCTTGGTTTCAGAATTAAGTGTTTTAATATTCACTATGTTGAATCCTGCAAATGTTATTCCGTTTAACATCACCAGCCGCAACTGCCTATAATGGGGTGATTGCTTAATCATGTCAGCTATTTTTTCTGTAGCGTCAAACCCGTCTACTGCAATGCAAGTGTGCATTATGCCTTCAAACCAAAAGCCGCCTCGAAAAACAATGCCCACAACCATCACGTTGCCTGGCTTGTGGGGAACAAATTTGCCGTCGTCTATTCCAAGCACTCGAATTTCAGATTTTATGGTTCGAAAACGTTTGTGACTCAAATTGTTTTTCCCTTAGCTTATGATTGTTAATTTAGCCTTGAATTATAAGACTGTTCGCCTTCTAGAGATTAAGTATTTAAAAATTAAAAAAGGGGAAGGATGGTTGTTTTTGGCTTGTTTATGGACGCTTTCTAAGCATCAGGATGGTTAGAGCGCCGAATATGACTATTGCTACAAACAGGCCAGCGATGGCGGGGACAAAGTACATGTCTGCGATAGATGCTGGTGGTTCAGTGGGTGCAGCGGTTGGTTCTGGCGGGTTCATTACGCCGAATGCTGTTTGGGCGTATGATGGATAGTATGATTCACTGCCTGCGAATGAAGCGATTACAGTGTATTTACCTGGAACTGGTGGTTCCCACATTAAACTGTATGTACCGCTTGCGTCACTGGTAGCTGTGCCGATTTCGTAGAAGTTGCCGTTGGGG
>QYYE01000164.1 GCA_003589585.1 Candidatus Bathyarchaeota archaeon | reverse complement strand
TTTGCAGGGGTCCACTGGTCAATTGATTTCTTCTGGTACGCACTTGTGGGCTTGGCAATTTTCAAGTCACAGCGCTTCTGGACTGACCGCGTCAGGCAGGCGATAACGTTTTTCTGCGTAGCTGTCTTTGTGGGGTTTGGGGCATACTTTTTAGGTTCAGCATTACTCTCAATAATATAGTACAAAATTAGAGCGTGAAGCCCATGGAAACCAAAATTGGAAACGCCACCCTGCAACTCGTTAGGGGCGACATAACCGACATGGAAGCAGATGCCATTGTGAACGCTGCAAACTCAACGCTTCTCGGTGGAGGAGGCGTAGATGGCGCAGTTCACCGCAAAGGTGGACCAAGAATTCTTGAAGAGTGCAAGCGTATTAGGGCGACTGAGTGGCCTGACGGATTGCCAACTGGGCAAGCGGTGATTACTTCGGGTGGAAACCTGAAGGCTAAACATGTGATTCACACGGTTGGCCCTGTCTGGCACGGCGGCTTTCATGAAGAAGCTAAACTGCTGCGTCAGGCATATCGTAACTCACTAAAGCTTGCGGTCTCTAAAGGCTTGAAGACCGTTGCGTTTCCCTCAATCAGCACTGGAGCGTATGGTTATCCAACTGAAGAAGCGAGTCGTGTGGCGGTGAAGGCTGTGGCTGATTTTTTGGAAAACGAAGACAAACTGGACAGGGTGACGTTTGTACTGTTTTCCCAGCGGGATTTTGACATTTACTCTGAAGCGGTCAAGTCGGTTTTAACTGAAAAATAAGGGGCTATTTTGTTGCCTCAATCTTTATGCTCTCAAGAGCCAATCCGCCGTATTGTGTTTGGCTTATCTCCTTGTCCTCGGAGAGAACCTTCACCTTAAAGCCCGCTTCCTCAATCTTGCCAATGTAGTCATGCTTTAGCAGTGCACCCGCAACGCATCCTGACAGGAGCGCCTCGTCGTTTTTCTGCTCTTCACTGAGTTCCTTAAGCAGGACAATGTCGGAAACGTACATTTTGCCGCCGCTCTTGAGTACACGATAGGATTCTTTGAACACTTTGGACTTGTCTGGAGCCAAGTTAATCACGCAGTTGCTAATGATAACATCCACAGAGTTGTCTTCAACGGGCAGTTTTTCGATATCGCCAAGCCTGAACTCAACATTGCTGTAACCGTACTTCTTCGACAGCGCCGTTGCTTTCGCTAGCATTTCTTCGGTCATGTCTATGCCTATGACTTTGCCTGTTTTTCCGACTTTCTTTGCCGCTAAGAAACAGTCAAATCCTGCGCCGCTGCCTAAATCCAGCACAACATCGCCTTCGGTTATCTTTCCCAGAGCTGTGGGGTTGCCGCAGCCCAAGCCCAAATTGGCTTCTGGAACATTGTTGATTTCTTCGTCTGAGTAGCCGATGCTCTTGGAGATTTGCTCTGCAGCTTTGGTGTCTACGCTTCCGCATCCGCATGAGCAACATGAACTGCTACTGGCGGTGGCTATTTTGGAGTAGGCTTGTTTCACAGTCTTTTTTACGTCTTTATCTTTCAAACTTTATCGCCTCCTGTGTCGTTGTTTGTTGGAAGTTTTTTACGTGGAAAGTGACGTCTGGTTCTCAGCCCAAGCTTCACCAAGGAGAGCATCAGGGGAACCTCAAATAATGGTCCAATAACCGTTGCCAAGGCTGCTCCTGAGCCTATGCCATAAAGTGTTGCTGCTACGGCGATGGCTACTTCAAAGTGACTGCTAGAACCGATTATGGTTGTGTCTATGGTGCTTTCGTATTTCCAGCCGAGGATGTATCCCAACGGGTAGAGTATCAATATCATGGTTGCATAATGCAGAAGGTTGGGAGCGGCGATGTATGCCACTAGAAGCGGGTCGCTGAGAATGGTTTGCCCCGCGAAGCTGAACAGGACGATAAGCGTTAGCAGTAGAGCGACAATTGAGACTTTTCCGATAGCTGGAGTGTAGACTTGCTGGAACCATTCTTCTCCTTTACGCTTAAAAATTACTCTACGGGATAACGCACCTGCAGAGACGGGGAGCGCTATGAACACTAAAACGCTCAACGCAATCAAATCCCATGGCACAGGTATGCTGCTAACGCCTAAATACAGGGCGGCTAGCGGAGCATAGAGCGCCACCATGAGGAGCGCGTTTATGGTTGTGTTGATTAAGCCCTGTGCCATGTCGCCTTTAGCAAGCAGCATCCACCACATGACCATGGCTGTGCACGGTGACAAACCAAGTAGTATGACGCCTGCGATGTACTCGGGCAACAGAGGATTTCCAGCTAAGAGGTAAGTAAGAATGACATTAGCGTAGAGGGTCATTATTATTGGCGCTATCACCCAGTTGGCAAAGATAGTTACCATGAGGGGTTTTCGGTTTTTGGAGGCTTTTTTCACGTCGCTAAATCGTATGCCCAGCACGGTTGGATACATCATGAAAAACAAGAGCACGCCGATAGGTATAGAAAGGTTGGCAAATTTGAGCGAATCCATGAACTGGCCGAATTCTGGAAGGAACCTGCCGAGGAGTAAACCTGCAGCTATGCATAGAGCTATCCATAATGTTAGGTATTTTTCCCATCGTCCCAGAGAGAGTTCTTGTTTAACGTGCTCTTTGATGTGTTCCTGCGGTTTCTCCATTTTCGGCACCGTAGTGAATGCAAGGTATCATATTCAGGTACTTAAATATGTTGTTATAACAGCTGCGTAAAAACCATAGCCAGCAACATTTTCACCAATGAAGAATCAGCTAAACGGTAAAACACCCACTTTCCCTCTTTCCTATCCTTCACTAAACCTACATTTTCCAAAATCCGCAAATGATGGGAAGCCGTCGGCTGAGTCAAATCCAACCCAACCATCACTTCGCAAACGCACATTTCACGCTCCATCAAAAAACCAAGAATCCTCAACCGAGTAGGGTCAGCCAGAGCCTTGAAAAACTTGGCTCTCACTTCACTATTCTCTGCGCTTAAGTTCTTGTTAGCCACGGCTTTGAGTTTATCAGCGTATTCTGTTGCGGCTTCGCAAGAACAAATTCCTGATTCAGTTAGCCTTCTTAAGCGGTTATTGGTTTTTGAGGTCATCTCTTTTTCAAGTCAGATTTGTTGAAACATATTTAAATGCGTTGTCACTCGCGAGCGCAGCGGTTCTTTATAAAGAGGGGAGGGGGTCTATGGCAGAACAACAACCGTTTCCAAAGCCCTGCATTTTGAGTGCTATGTATAAGGTGCTATAGATTTTTTAAGCGCTTGAGCGTTTTGTGTCGCTATTTTTATAAGCAAAACATCGAAACTAAGTTAGCATGCAAGCAGAAATTGGAGTAATCGGTGGAACTGGTCTATACGACCCAAAATTACTTAAAAACGTACAAGAAGTAAATGTGGAAACGCCTTACGGCAACCCTTCAGACGCCATAACCGTGGGTGAATTATCCGGCAAATGCGTAGCCTTCCTGCCCAGACACGGCAAAAAGCACACAATAAGACCAACCGACATCAACGTTAGGGCAAACATATTCGCCTTGAAAAAGCTTGGCGTCAAACGCATAATTGCACCCTCAACCGTTGGCTCCTTGCGTGAAGAGTACCATCCAGGCGACATTGTTTTTGTGGACCAGTTCATTGACCGAACAACAAGACGCGAACAATCCTTCTACACAAAAGACAAAGTATGCCACATATCCATAGCAGATCCCATGTGCCCTGAATTGCGGCAGTATTTTCTCTCGGTTGCCAAAGGCATGGGCATCAGCATGCATGAAACAGGCACTTACGTTTGCATTGAAGGACCACGCTTCTCCAGCAAAGCCGAATCAAAAATGTACCGCCAATGGGGCGCAGACGTGGTGGGCATGACATTGGTTCCTGAATGCGTGCTGGCAAGAGAAGCGGAAATCTGCTATGCATCCATATCAACCGTAACCGACTATGATGTTTGGAAGGACCATCCAGTTTGCGTCGACGACATCATCAAGACAATGAAGAGCAACATTGAAATTGTCAAACGCATAATCGCAGAAACAGTAGAAAAACTCCCTGTGACCTGCAATTGTGCATGCGAGACAGCACTAA